>NZ_JBRBAU010000008.1:0-147362 GCF_053480195.1 Corynebacterium guaraldiae
TTTCGGTGTCGACCTTGTCGGTGGAGACCTCGAGGAGTGGTTCGTCGACCTCGACGGTGTCGCCGACGGACTTCAGCCACTGGGTGATGGTGCCCTCGGTGACGGACTCACCGAGTTCCGGCATCTCTACGTCGGTGGCATCACCAGAAGCAGCAGGAGCCTCGGACTTCTCCTCGGCCTTTTCCTCTGCCTTCGGCTCTTCCTTCTTCTCGGCCTTTTCTTCCTTGGCGGCAGGCTTCTCGGAAGCGGCGGCGGAGCCGTCGCCGATGCGGGCGATGACGGCGCCGACGTCGACGGTGTCGTCTTCCTCGGCGAGGATTTCAACGAGGGTGCCGGCGACCGGGGACGGGATTTCGGTGTCGACCTTGTCGGTGGAGACCTCGAGGAGTGGTTCGTCGACCTCGACGGTGTCGCCGACGGACTTCAGCCACTGGGTGATGGTGCCCTCGGTGACGGACTCACCGAGTTCCGGCATCTCAACGTCGGTGGCATCACCAGAAGCAGCAGGGGCCTCGGACTCAGCGTCTTCAGCAGGCTTGTCCGGAGTCTCCTCGGCCTTCTCGGAGGAATCCTCCGACTCCTCAGCAGCCGGTGCGGACTCGCCCTCGTCACCGATGATGGCGATGACCTCGCCCACGTCTACGGTGTCATCTTCCTCTGCCTTGATTTCGAGGATGGTGCCGGCGACCGGGGATGGGATTTCGGTGTCGACCTTGTCGGTGGAGACCTCGAGCAAAGGCTCGTCGACCTCAACGGTGTCGCCGACGGACTTCAGCCACTGGGTAATCGTGCCTTCGGTTACAGATTCGCCCAGTTCGGGCATCACAACAGAGTGTGCCATAAGTATTAAGACTCCTCGAAAGTTGGAATTATTGAAACGCTAGTGTTCGATTCTACAGCGTGTTTATAAAAGGCGCGCACGGGTGGGGTGAATTAGGGCATCCTCCGCGCGATGGGGCTCAAGGATGCCTCCGGTAGGCTAAAGAGCCATGTTCAACCCCTTCCGCCGCAACAGCTCTAAGTCCCAGCTGCGCCCGCCCCGCGCACCGGGGGAGACGATTCGCGCAGAAGACGCCCGGGAGCTTCAAACCTGGGCACAGGGACGCGCATATATCGAGGCCTTCGTTGAGCCGGAAACCGTGGTCAACGAGATGTCCGTGGTCGTAGTTGATGAGAACGGCGCCTTCATCCGCCGCCGTATCGGCGGGCCGAAAGGGATCGATGCGGTAGCCAAGCTGCTTCGATGCGATGTCTATGACGTCGAGGAGACCGGCTATCCGCAGCGCATGCGCGAGCGCATTGAACGCGAACGCATCCTGCGCAAGAGGGAAGAGCAACGTGAACGCCGCGAGCGCTTTGAGCAGCGCCAGCAGCAGAATAAGGACTAGTCCTTCACGATGGTTGCGCCCGCATCCGCGAGCTCGGCAAGCGCGGCGGCGCCACGGGACTCATCGACAGGCGCGCAGTAGCGTGCCAGAACGCGGACGGCGAAGCCTTCCTTAACTGCGTCGAGTGCCGTGGCCCGCACGCAGTGATCGGTGGCGATGCCAACGATGTCCACGGCGGTGATGTTGTGCTCACGCAACCAGTCTGCCAATGACACACCATCGGCCGCGCCTTCGAACCCGGAATACGCAGCGGTGTATTCGCCTTTGCGGAAGTAGGCTTGGGCGGCGCCGATGGATTCGTGCATGGCGGCACCAAAGGAATCAGCAACGCAGTGCACTGGCCAGGAATCGACGAAGTCGGGCGATCCGGAAAAGTGGCTGCCCGGATCGATGTGCCAGTCCTGGGTAGCCACGACGGTGTCATAGCTGGGCTGAAGGGCGCCGATACGGTCAGCCACCTCGTTGCCTTTTTCGGTGGCAAGTGCGCCGCCAGGGCAGAAGTCATGTTGGACGTCAACGATGATGAGTGCAGGTTTCATACGCGGTAATTCTATAGGCTGGATGCCGATGAAATCACCGATTCCTTTTTATCTACAAAAAATCCTCGACCGCGTTCACGACCACGATTCCGGCGAGGTCGCGGACTATATCCCAGAGCTGGCCAGCGCAAACCCTGACCAACTCGGCGTAGCCCTGTGCTCTGTGACGGGGCACCTGTACAGCGCTGGCGAGGCGGAGAACCGCTTTACCATCCAGTCCATCTCCAAGCCCTTCGTCTACGCGCTGGCGCTGCAGGAGCTGGGGCTCGATGAGGTCCGTGAAGTCGTCGGCCTAGAGCCCTCCGGCCAGGCCTTTAACGAGCTTTCCCTGGCAAAAGATCACCGCCCAGTGAACCCGATGATCAACGCTGGTGCCATTGTGGTCAACCAGCTCATCAACGGTGTGGACTCCAGCGTGGAGGACCGCGTGGAGAAGATTCGTTCCTTCATTTCAAAGCTGGCGGGGCGCGAGGTGGACGTCGACAAGCGCCTGTGTGACTCCGAGCTCGAGCACGCCGAACGAAACCTTTCGCTCGCGCACATGCTGCGTTCTTATGAGATCATTCAGGACGATGCCCACGACGCGGTACTGTCCTATACCTCGCAGTGCGCGCTGTCGGTCGACGTGCGCGACCTCGCCGTCATGACCGCGACTTTGGCCAATGGTGGGCGCCAGCCGGTGACAGGGGAGAAGATTCTGGACGCCGATGTGTGCCGCATGACCTTGGCAGTGATGAGTTCGTGTGGCATGTATGACGGCGCGGGGCGGTGGATGGCGGAAGTGGGAATCCCCGCTAAGTCGGGTGTGGCCGGCGGGCTCATTGGTACGCTGCCGGGGCAGATTGGTGTGGCGACGTTCTCGCCGCGCCTCGATGAACAGGGCAATAGCGTGCGCGGCACCGCGATTTTCCGCGAGCTTTCCTCGGACATGGGCCTGCACCTGATGTCCACGGAGAACCGCTTCGGCGTGCACCCGGTGCGCAGCGTCGATGAAGATGATGATACGGCCATCATCCGCCTGCAGGGCCACATCAATTTCACCGCTACGGAAGCCATCCTCCACGAGCTGGAGGAGCGCCAATTCTCTGGCAAGCGCCTAGCGCTGGACTTCTCGCAGGTTTCCGGCCTGCACACGGTGGGCCGGCGCATGCTCAAGGAAGGCCTGCGCCGGCTGCGTGAGGGCGGCAACGAGGTGGCGCTTGTCGACGATAACGGGGTCGTCACCGACCGCGCGATGTCCGACGGCACCGTCCTCCCGCTGGCGGACAAGGAGGACTACGTCATCGCCGGCGAAGAGGTGTGAGCGGCCTAAAGCCGCTCACACGACGGGCCTAGTCAAAGCCGCTCTGATCTAGGCTTCGGCAATCTCGCGCAGGGTTGCCACCACGGTGCGCACCGGCACACCGGTGGCGCGCTTCGGGGTGTAGCCGCGCGGAGCGGAACCGTTCCAGGAAGGGCCGGCGATATCGATGTGCGCCCACTCGATGCCTTCGCCTACGAACTGCTTGAGGTACGTGCCAGCAAACTCCATGCCGCCTTCACGCTTGGCGTTGATGTTGCGGATGTCCGCGGCCTGGGACTTAATCTCCTCGTCGTGCTCCTCCAGCAGCGGCATCGCCCAAGCGTTTTCGCCCACCTCGCGGCCGATTTCGGCGATGCGATCGCGGAAGACCTCGGAGCCCATAACACCCGCGGTGCGAGAGCCCAGCGCCACGATCTGTGCACCAGTAAGAGTGGCGGTCTCGATGAGGTAGTCGGGCTTGTCCTCGCTGGCGCGCGCAATGGCGTCGGAAAGCACGAGGCGGCCCTCGGCGTCGGTGTTGAGCACCTCGGAGGTCAGGCCACCGTAATGGGTAATAACATCGCCCGGGCGGGTGGCGCCAGAGCCCGGCATGTTCTCAGCCAGCGGCAGGGTAGCGGTGATCTGAACCGGCAGTTTCAACTTGGCAGCCGCGATAATGGTGGCCGCCATGGCAGCCGAGCCGCCCATGTCCGAGATCATGTCCCACATGCCATTGCCCGGCTTCAGGGAAATGCCGCCGGTATCGAAGGTGATGCCCTTGCCCACGAGAGCCACGTGCTTCTTGGCCTTCTTGGGCTTCCAGCTCAGGCGCACCAGGCGCGGCGGGCGGGCCGAGCCCTTGCCCACAGCCAAGATGCCACCGAAGCCCTGCTTTGCCAGCTGCTTCTCATCGAGCACCTCGACGTCAAGCCCGGCCTCCTTGGCCTGGCTGGAAAGGATGGCGGCGTAGGACTCCGGGTAGAGCTCGTTCGCCGGGGTATTCACCAAGTCGCGGGTGAACAAGACAGACTCTGCCACGGTGCGAGCGGCCTCGAACTCCTCGGAGGCGGACTTATCAGCCACGACGACGAAGGTTGCCGGCTGTTCCTTCTTAGTGAGCTCGGTGGAGCGGATGCCGCGGTAGGCGTAGCCGCCAAGGATGAGGCCTTCGACGGCGGCGCTCACACCGAAGTCCGCGAGGGTGGTCACGATGGTGCCCACGCCAGTGGTGGCACGGGCGGCGCTGCCCGCGGCGCGGCGCAGTGCTTCATCGTCGAGTTCCTCGACGCCGCCCAAACCCAACGCGATGACCTGTGCAGCGCCCGCCTTTTGCGGGGCGGGGACCTTCACGATTTCCCCAGCCTTGCCCGTCGCCCCCACTGCGGTGAGCGCCTCATACGTTGAGCGCAGCGCCGAGGAGCCGAGCAGGGAGGTACCCGGCACCTCGAGCCCATCCTCGCCAGCAAAGGTTGCGATCAACAGGGCGTCCGCCTGCTTGGGGGCCTTCTTGGCCAGCTCAACGGTGGGGAAAGAGCCGCGTGCGGGCAATTCGAACGTGGTAGAAGCCACGATGTCCTCCTTGAGAAAAGTGACAATGGGATACTCCTCACACCCTACCCGTGTCCATGATGTGGGACGCGTCAGGGGCGATGCGCTCAAGGGGTGACTACGCCGCTAGGGCATTTCTGCATATCTATAGGTGTTGGGGGAGTACGCTATGAAACATGTTGAATTACACCGTGACGCGAACTGAAAACCCCACCTCCCCGGAGCGCCTGCAGGAGATTTTGGCGAACCCGGGCTTTGGTAAGTACTTCACCGACCATATGGTGACGATTGACTGGACCGAGGACAAGGGATGGCACGACGCGCAGGTGCGCCCCTACGCGCCGTTCAGTATGGATCCGGCGTCCACCGTCTTCCATTACGGCCAGGCTATCTTCGAGGGCATCAAGGCCTACCGCCAGCCCGATGGCAGCATCGCCACTTTCCGCCCGGAGCAGAACGCGCAGCGTCTGCAGGCTTCCGCGGAGCGTATGGCTATGCCGCAGCTCCCGGAAGAAGAGTTCATTGAGTCCCTGCGCCAGCTTGTCGACGTCGACCAGGCCTGGGTCCCCGAAGCCGGTGGCGAAGCAGCTCTGTACTTCCGCCCCTTCATGATCGCTACCGATGTGTCCCTGGGCGTGCACCCGGCGCACTCCTACCGCTATGTTGTCATCGCCTCCCCGGCCGGCGCGTACTTCTCCGGTGGTATCAAGCCGGTGTCCGTCTGGCTGTCCACCGACTTTGTTCGCGCCGCCCCCGGCGGCACGGGTGCGGCCAAGTTTGCCGGCAACTACGCGGCCTCCCTGCTCGCTCAGGCGCAGGCAGCGGAGAAGGGCTGCGACCAGGTGGTGTGGCTGGACGCCATCGACCGCACCTACATCGAGGAGATGGGTGGCATGAACTTGGCCTTCGTCTACGGCGAAGAGGGCAAACAGACCCTGGTAACTCCGGCGTTGTCGGGCTCGCTGCTGCCGGGCATTACCCGCAAGTCCCTGCTGCAGGTGGCCGAAGATATGGGCTTGAAGGTCGAAGAGCGTCGCATCACCTACAAGGAGTGGGAGCACGACGTTGCCTCCGGTGCGATGGTGGAGGCCTTTGCCTGCGGTACCGCTGCCGTCATTACCCCGGTGGGCCACGTCATGGGCACCGATACTGATTTCCACATCAACAACGATGAGGCAGGGGCCACGACGATGGCTTTGCGTGAGCGCCTCACCGGTATCCAGCGTGGGTCCGTTGAGGATACCCACGGCTGGCTGCACACGCTGGTGGAGGCTTAGAGCGCAATTCGCTTAGGCAAGCTCGGCGGCCAGCTGCACCAGCGGCAGGGCCGCGAGCGCGCCGAGGGGGAAACCTTCGCTTAGATTCAAATCGAGCAGCGGTTCAATCCCGAGCTCCTTGAGAGCGAGGGCATACGCCGGTTCGGGGGTCGTGCTTCCCGCGCGCAGCCAGCCTTTCACGCCGGGGGCACTGCGCTCGGCGAGGACGGCGGCGGTGGCGGCCAGGGGGCCGTCGATAAGCACCGGAGTCCGCCGCGCCGTGGCTTGGGCGATGAAACCCACTAGCGCTGCCACACTCGGGGTGCCGATGGTCTGCACAACTTCCCAGCCCTCCAGGTTGCGGGCGCGGAACATGCAATCACGGACAATGCTCACTCGTGTCTTCCACTGTGCATCCGTAATACCGCTGGCGAGCGTATTCGTCCCCACGATGGCCACCGGTTCAGTGTGGGTAATCCGGCCCATAAGGCTTGCGGCGACGGTCGCGTCATCGATGCCACGAGCCGACGCTATGAGTAGATCCGAACCGGAATCGATCTCGCGATCTGCGGTGGCCATGCCCACATCGATGAAGGATTCGAACTCCGCAGGGGTCATGGCGGCGGAGGAGGCGCCAGGCTCAGGGCTGGTGGACTCTGCGCTGGTGCACTCGACGAAGTCTATGCCTGCCCCTGCGCGCTGCGCAGCGCTGAAGAGGTGATCGCGCCACCGTTCCTCATCAGCAGGGGATTGTTGCGTGAGCGCGCCGGCATCGGTCGTGTCCACCGCGATAGCGGGATTTCTGAGAAAGACAATGGCGCGAGGGCGCTGAAGGGGCTTAGCCTGCTGAGAATCCTGGGCTGCCGCCAACCACGCCGCAATCTCTGCCACGCGGTTTGGTTGTGCTGCGGTTGAAGGGCGAAGCTGGGGAACGGCGGTGAATTCAGGCATGTGTCCTCCGGTCTAGACGGTGGCTCCGCGCTCCACCTGCGGGCGCGGGGTGCGCCACTTACGCGGCTGGGAGGCGCGGGAGTACGCGTAGAAGCCTAGGCCAAAACCGGCCTCGGTGGTGCCGGGGAACTTGAGACGTACGGCGTTATTGCACTTGCGCGCGAGCCAGAAGCCCTCGACCGCGAAGACTACGATGACCGCCATGGCGCCGATAGAAATGATCTGGGACAGGCGCGGGTCCCGGGTGCTGACGAACATGAGCACCAGCAGCACGATGGCAAAAGGCATGACCCACTCGTTAATGAAGCGGCGGGAATCTACCCAATCGCGCACGTAGCGGCGGACCTCGCCCTTATCGCGGGCGAGCAGATAGCGCTCGTCGCCAGCAGCCATGCGCTCCTGTGCCACCTTGTTGCGCTCGCGGGACTCTTGGCGCTCCTTGCGCTTGTATTCCTTCCATTCCGCCTTGGACATGGAAGCCTTGAGCTCCTTACGGTGCTGGTAGCGCTGTGCATCCGACATGCCTCGGGGATCGCGCTTGACGCCGCGGGCGATTTCTTGCGCATCGCGCTTGGGCGTGGGCCGGCCCTTCGGCGGCGTGTAGCCCTTGCGGTGCGGTTTCTCGGCGGCGGGTTGCTCTTCCGGCGCCGGGGTTTGTTCGGCGGGTGAAGAGGTCTTGTCATCTTTTTGCCACGGAAGTTTCACGCTGTTTAGCGTACAAGGTCGCACGGACATACTGGGAATAGGCCCGCGGGAGCCGGCGTTGAGGAAAGGGAGCACGACACTGTTCGACTGCGAGGCATCCTTTCTTCCTCTCCTGTGAGGGGGTAGGGTGGGCTCCAGAAAATTCCGTAAATATAAGAGGAGAAACCATGACCGCTCCCGCGTCTGCAACCGGAGTTATCCTGACCGAGGCCGCTGCTGCCAAGGCAAAGTCCTTGCTTGAGCAGGAAGGCCGCGATGATCTCTCGCTGCGCATCGCCGTCCAGCCGGGTGGCTGCGCTGGCCTGCGCTACCAGCTCTACTTCGATGACCGCACTCTGGATGGTGACAAGGTGGACACCATCGGCGGCGTTAACCTCGTCGTAGACAAGATGTCCATCCCGTACCTCACCGGTGCCAAGATTGATTTCTCCGACACCATTGAGGCACAGGGTTTTACCATCGATAACCCCAACGCTGGCGGTTCCTGCGCTTGCGGTGACTCCTTCAATTAAAGTCACATAGACGATATGCCGAAGCCCTCGCCATGTGGCGAGGGCTTCGCTTTTTATTCTTCAATCTTCTCGGTACCGGGTTCCCGGTACCGTTTCCTACTTCTGGAAGTTGGACAGAAGAGGGTGGGTGACTCTAGAGCTTCACGGGATAATCGCGCTGCTCAATCTTGGGGTCGATGCGCTCTTCCACGAAGATGCCGTGCCAGATCATGAAGGACAGAACCGTCCACAGGCGGCGCGAGTGATCGGATACTCCGTCGCGGTGTTCCTTGAGCATCTCCAGTACTTCCTTCTTGTTGAAGATGTCCTCGGTCTGGGACTCCGTGATCTGATCTTGGGCCCAACCGTAGAGTTCATCGCCGGCCAGCCAGTGACGCATGGGAACTGGGAAGCCAAGCTTCTTGCGGTGCAGCACGTGCGGCGGGACGATCTGCTCCATGGCCTTGCGCAGCGCGTACTTGGTGGTGCCGTGCGAAATCTTGAGGTCATAGGGGATGGTCTCCGCGACCTTAAACACTTCCTTGTCAAGGAAGGGCACGCGCAGCTCGAGCGAGTTGGCCATGTTCATCTTGTCGGCCTTGACCAGGATATCGCCGCGCATCCACGTAAACAGGTCGAGGTGCTGCATGCGGGCTACGGGGTCGAAGTCCTGAGACTGCGCATAAATCGGCGCGGTCACCTCGCGGTGGTCCCATTCCTGTTTAGCCCAGGGCAGGACGCGCTGGAGCTGCTCGAAGTTGAAGGAACGAGCATTTCCGTAGTAGCGCTCCTCCATGGTCATGGAACCGCGGTTGAGTAGGGACTTGCCCTTCATTCCTTCGGGGAGCACCTGCGAGAGCTTGCCCAAGCCGCGGCGCAGTGGGGAAGGAATCTTCTCAAACGGAGCCAGCGAGAGTGGTTCCTTATAAATGGTGTAGCCACCAAAGAGCTCGTCTGCGCCTTCGCCGGAAAGTACCACCTTGACGTGTTTGCGGGCCTCCTGGGCAACGAAGTACAGCGGCACGAGGGAAGGATCCGCAACGGGATTGTCCAGGTACCACATGATCTTCGGGACGGCGTCGGCGTACTCCTCGGGGGAGACAATTTTGACGATGTGCTCCACACCGATTGCCTCGGCAGACTCGGCGGCGACATCCACCTCGGAATAGCCTTCCCGCTCGAAGCCGGTAGTGAAGGTGAGCAGGTTCGGATTGTGGCGCTTGGCCAAGGCTGCAATGGCAGTGGAGTCAATGCCGCCGGACAGGAAGGAACCTACGGTTACATCGGCACGCATGTGCTTCTCGACGCTATCCTCCAACGCCCGTGCAATCTTGTCGAAGAGCTTTTGCTCTTCGCCCTGCTTAACGGGCTGAATAGGGAAGCGAGGCTTGAAGTAGCGCTCAGACACGACCTTTTCGCCGGGACGAAGAGTAACGGTGCAACCCGACTCGACGCGGCGAATATTGGCGTGGAGGGATTCCGGTTCCGGCACGTACTGCAGGTCGGTGTAGTGCTCGATGGCGCGCTTATCAAGGCTGAGATCTAGACCTAGCGAATTGGCCATCGAGAGGATGCACTTCATCTCGGAGGCGAACACCGTGCCGGCAGCCGTGGTGGCGTAATAGAGGGGCTTGATGCCGAACTGGTCTCGAGCGGCAAACATCGTGCGCGTTTCGGTGTCCCAGATGACGAAACCAAACATGCCGCGTAGGTGCTCTACTACGTCCTTGCCCCAGTGGTGGTAGCCGACGACGATGGGCTCACCATCGCCCTCGGTGTTAAAGGTGTAGCCGGCGGCGATGAGCTCTTCGCGCAGCTCGACGTAGTTATAAATCTCGCCGTTGAAGGTGAGAGCGTAGCGCTGCGGGTTGTCTTCGGGACCCCAACGCAGCGGCTGGTGGGAGTGCTCGAGGTCGATGATGGACAGGCGGTTAAAGCCAAAAGCCGCATCATCGTCATGCCAAGTACCAGCAGCGTCGGGGCCGCGATGGCGCATGCACTGGAGGGACTGCTCGAGTGCCTCCACGTGTTGGGCGGCGTTGCGATCGGCGCTGAGTAGCGCGCAGAGTCCGCACATAAACTTGCTTCTCCTTATATATCAAGGTCTATCCTCGACACACTTTACGGCTGGAGTTGGGCGATCTGCGAACCCCGCGCCGCGCTCCCCGTTAGGGTGCGAACTTTCGGATGATGCACAGCAGTATGCCTTGTGAATTGAGTCATAGGCGGAAGGGGGAGGGTGGGGTAGCTGGTGTGACCTTGCGCAGGTGGGCCGGTAACATCCCGTACGTTCACTATTTATAGAGCGGAACTAACACCTGATCAGTCCAGCGAAAGGGTCTGAAATTCAGGCATGATCCTCTATCCTGATTGGGTAGGAATGCTCTGTGAGTATTCGAGAAGTTTGTGTGCACAGAAAGGCAGAACACACGTGGGACAGCGTAAGCAACGCAACCTCGGCCGTAAGGCAGGCTTGGCGGGCGTTATCGCTCTGGGCGGTCTAGCTCTGGCAGGTTGTGACGTCGCAGCGCCGACGGCCGTTGAAAATCTCCTAGGTATGGGTTGGCCGAAGGGTGTTACCCCTGAGGCTCACTCGATGTACAACTTCTGGATCTGGGTCTGGGTTGCTGCATGGATCATCGGCTTTATTATGTGGGGTCTCTTCCTCACTGCCATCTTCCGTTGGAGCGCGAAGAAGGCTGAGAAGGCTGGCAAGGGCGAGTTCCCGAAGCAGCTGCAGTACAACGTGCCGCTGGAGATGGCTTTGACCATCATTCCGATCCTTATCATTATGGGCCTGTTCTTCTTCACCGTTCAGGCACAGCAGAAGGTTACGGCCTTGGATAAGAACCCTGAGGTCACCGTTGACGTGACTGCCTTCCAGTGGAACTGGAAGTTTGGTTACGCCGAGAACAAGGTTGATGGCGAGAATTACAATGGCGCCGATACTGAGCGCCAGAAGCTCGCTGAGGAATCTGCTGTGGATCCAGAGGGTACTGCGAACCCCAACCCGATTCACGGTAAGTCCATGGGCGACATTTCCTACCTCAACTTCAACAAGATTGAGACCGTCGGTACCACCGAAGAGGTTCCGGTTCTGGTTCTCCCGGTAGACACTCCGATTGAGTTCCGTCTTGCCTCCGGTGACGTTTCCCACGCATTCTGGGTTCCGGAGTTCCTGTTTAAGCGCGATGCCTACGCACACCCGGAGAAGAACTCCCAGGAGCGTCGCTTCCAGGTTGAGAAGATTGAGGAAAAGGGCGCCTTCGTCGGCCGCTGTGCTGAGATGTGCGGTACCTACCACTCCATGATGAACTTCGAGATCCGCACCGTTGACCGCGCGGACTTTAACGAGTACCTCAAGTTCCGTGAGGAGAATCCGCAGGCAACCAACGCCGAGGCCCTTGAGCACATTGGTGAAGAGCCTTACGCAGTTACCACTACTCCGTTCAACTCGCTGCGCGATACCCGCGATGCCGACAACTTCGTTGACACCTCGTCTGCGGCATAAGAAAAGGAACTGATACACAATGCGTGCAACATCTAAGGTCTTTTACGCAATTGCGACCTACCTCTTCGTGTCGCTCATCGTCTACATCATTGGTGTTAACTACGTCAAGGATGATGGCTACCTATACGGCACCGAGTGGGTCGGCATCGTCGGCATGGTCCTTGCCATGCTTCTCTGCATCATGCTGGGCGGCTACCTCCACTTCACCGATAACCGCGTTGACGTTACGCCGGAAGATTGGGAGGAGGCGGAGACTGAAGATGGAGCCGGTATCCTCGGCTTCTTCTCTCCGAGCTCCATTTGGCCGCTGTGCATGACCGGCTCCATTGCGGTGCTGGGTCTTGGTATCATCTACCTCTACTTCTGGATGATCATTCTGGGTGCTGTCCTGCTCGTGACGTCCGTTACCGGCCTGTCCCTGCAGTACGGTATTCCGAAGGAAAAGCACTAAGGCTAAAGCCACATCTGCCGCGCGATTTAGCGCCACGACTTCTCACGCCCCTGCCACGCAACGTGGCGGGGGCCTTGTCGATCTTCAAGGCGTCGCGAAGCGTTGCAAAAAGTTCCCGGAGGCCCCAAAAAACTTCGTGTAGCCCGGCAGACTGGGGAAGGGCTTGGGGTACCAGGATGGCTGGGAGCAGGTCGGCCGTAGGAATTCCAGCACGTTAACGTGCGTTTTTACGGGGGTCATCCGAAAGTTGCAGTCCTGCACTTACGCGGCCGAGCGGGGGTGTGATTTATCTCATTAGGGCACGTCATGGGGAAGTAGCTCTGGCGGACGGGCTCCGGGTAGTTGACGTGCTTTGAATGCTTGCCGTCTTCGTTAGTACGTTGCACTACCTGCAGGGATGGGGCGTCGTAAAGCGCGGTGAAAAGTTCCCAACTATTTCCTGAATGATTTGGGGGCTCCGGACGAGCTGAAGATAGTGAAGGTCTATGCTCTGGCCTCAAAAAAATCGGGGGGAAATGAGATGACTTATGCGGCTAGACCAGCCATACTGTTATGCGTGACGAGCGTAGTTTCTAACCAAGGTATGGCAGCACCACGTGTTGCCGCGCTGAACCGACCCAACATGGTCAGCGTTGGCACCATCGTGTTCCTGTCTCAGGAATTGATGTTCTTTGCTGGACTGTTCGCGATGTGGTTCACCTCGCGTGCGAACGGCCAGGAGGGTGACTGGGCTGAGCACACCGCGCACATCAACGTGCCGATGGGCTTCATCATTACGACAGTCCTGGTTCTTTCCTCCGTGACCTCTCAGTTCGGCGTGTTTGCAGCAGAAAGGGGTGACGTATACAAGCTCCGACTCTGGTACTCGGTGACCATCGCGTTGGGTGTTGTCTTCCTAGGCATCATGGCGTTCGAGTGGACAGAGTTGATCATGGCTGGTGTCACTGTTCAGTCCAGCGTGTTCGGTTCGGTCTTCTACATTCTGACCGGCTTCCACGCGGCTCACGTGACTGCGGGTCTGATTTCCTTCGGAATCATCTTGGCGCGCATCGCCCGCTCCAAGTTCACGCCTGCACAGGCCACCGCGGCAATGGCAGTGTCCTACTACTGGCACTTCGTTGACGTTGTGTGGATCGGCGTGTTCGTAGTCATCTACCTAGTTCAGTAGGCCGTAGTCGCCGGGGAGCAACCGGCCTACAGCCATTCATTTCCATGTACGAGTTATCTAAAGGAAAATGATGGATAACATCCAGCAGCCCGCCGCAGTGGAAGACACCACTGCCGCGGCTAAGAAGACCCGCCGTCGCCGCAAGGCGAAGCGCACGCTGGCTGGCGTCTTTGCGCTGAGCATCGGCCTTACCGGCGCTGGCGTCTTGGCTTCTGCCTTGACCCCTGACGCGCAGGTGGCTACAGCCGCAAAGGATGACCAGGCACTCGTTCAAGAGGGCAAGGACATCTACGAAGTCGCTTGTATTACCTGCCACGGCGCTAACCTGCAGGGCATCCAGGACCGCGGCCCGTCCCTCGTTGGCATTGGTGCCGGCTCCGTGTACTTCCAGGTTCACTCCGGCCGCATGCCGATGATGTCTAACGACGCTCAGGCTGAGCGTAAGACTCCGCGCTACACCGAGCAGCAAACCCTGGCGCTTGCCGCTTATGTTGCTGCCAACGGTGGCGGTGCCGATATCGTCTACAACGAGGACGGCTCCGTTGCGCAGGAATCCCTGCGCGGCGCTAACTACAACGGGCAGATTCAGGCAGAGGACGTAGCTAAGGGTTCTGAGCTCTTCCGCATGAACTGCGCGTCCTGCCACAACTTCACCGGCAAGGGCGGCGCGCTGTCCTCCGGTAAGTTTGCCCCGCCGCTGGCTCCGGCCAACGAGCAGGAGATCTACCAGGCAATGCTGACCGGCCCGCAGAACATGCCGAAGTTCTCTGACCGTCAGCTGACCGCAGACGAGAAGAAGGACATCATCGCCTACCTCAAGTCTGCAAAGGAAACCCCGTCCCCGGCCGGCTGGTCGCTCGGCGGTCTCGGCCCAGTGGCTGAGGGCCTGGCAATGTGGATCATCGGCATCAGCCTTCTGTGCGTTGCCGCTATGTGGATTGGATCTCGCTCATGAGCAACGTAAAGAAGAATTACTCTCGCAAAGAGCTCGATGCTATGAGCAACGACGAGCTCGCAGCACTCGGCACCGAGCTTGACGACGTCACCGTCGCATTCCGCAAGGAACGCTTCCCGGTCGAGGGCGACCCCGCTGAGAAGCGCGCCGCCGGCAATGTCACCTTCTGGCTCATCGTTTCTGTACTGATGGGCATCGCCTTCCTTGGCGTTTACCTTTTCTGGCCGTGGCAGTACAAGATGCTGGGGGAGGACGGCCTGTGGTGGCACACGCTCTACACCCCGCTGCTGGGCCTGACTTCCGGCCTGTGCATTCTGGGCCTGGGCTTCGCCATTGTTCAGTACGTCAAGAAGATTCTCCCGGAGGAGATCTCAGTCCAGCGTCGCCACGACGGTCCTTCCGAAGAGGTTGACCGCCGCACGCTGACCGCGCTGCTTAATGATTCTTGGAACACGTCGACGCTGGGTCGCCGTTCCACCATCAAGGGTCTGCTCGGCGGCGCCGGCGTTCTGTTCGGCCTGACGGTTATTGCGCCGCTGGGTGGCGCCATCAATAACCCGTGGAAGAAGCGCCACGATCTGAACTATGCCGGCGACGGCACGTTGTGGACCTCCGGTTGGACCATGCATGAAAAGGGCGTCAAGCTCTACCTTGCTCGCGACACCGGTACTATTGCCGAGAAGCATGAAGGCGAATCCGGCACTCACTACACCACCCGCGGTGTTACCCGCCTGGTTCGTGTACGTCCGGAGGACCTTGCGGCCGGCGGCATGGAGACCGTTTTCCCGCTGGCTGCTGAGGATGTCAACGATGGTGCTGAGTACTCCGAGGACAAGGACGTCTACGAGAACCACATGCACTCCATCCATGGCAACCGTAACGCCGTGATGCTCATCCGCCTGCGCAACGATGACGCCAAGAAGGCCATCGAGCGCAAGGGCCAGGAGGACTTCCACTACGGCGATTACTACGCCTACTCCAAGATTTGTACCCACATTGGTTGCCCGACCTCGTTGTACGAGGCTCAGACCAACCGCATTCTCTGCCCGTGCCACCAGTCGCAGTTCGACGCTCTGCACTACGGCAAGCCGGTCTTCGGTCCTGCCGCCCGTGCACTTCCGCAGCTGCCGATTGACGTGGACGAAGAGGGCTACCTCATTGCTAAGGGCAACTTCATCGAGCCCGTCGGACCTGCATTCTGGGAGCGTAAGTCATAATGAGTAACAAACTTGCACAGATGGGTAACAACATGGACGAGCGGTACTCCGCTGCCGGCGTCCTGCGTACCCAGCTCAACAAAGTCTTTCCCACTCACTGGTCCTTCATGCTCGGTGAGATGGCACTGTACAGCTTCATCATCTTGGTGCTGACCGGCATCTACTTGGCGCTGTTCTTCGATCCTTCCATTACGAAGGTCATTTACGACGGCGCTTACACCCCGCTCAACGGTGTGGAGATGTCGCGCGCCTATGCAACTGCGCTTGACCTCTCCTTCGAGGTCCGCGGTGGTCTGTTCGTGCGCCAGATGCACCACTGGGCAGCACTCATGTTCATGATGTCCATGATTGCCCACATGCTTCGCATCTTCTTCACCGGTGCGTTCCGTCGCCCGCGTGAGGCTAACTGGATTATCGGTTGCGCCTTGATTCTCTTGGGCATGATCGAGGGCTTCCTCGGTTACTCCCTTCCGGACGACCTCCTCTCCGGTGTCGGTCTGCGAATCATGTCCGCCATTATCCTGGGCCTGCCGATCATCGGCACCTGGCTGCACTGGGCCATCTTCGGTGGCGACTTCCCGTCCGACCTGATGCTGGATCGTTTCTACATCCTGCACGTGCTGGTTATCCCGGGCATCATTCTGGGCCTGATTGCAGCTCACCTCATCATGGTCTGGTTCCAGAAGCACACCCAGTTCCCTGGACCGGGCCGCGCTGAGAACAATGTTGTTGGCGTCCGCATTATGCCGGTCTTCGCCACCAAGGCCATTGGCATGGGCATGATGGTTGCCGGCGTGCTGGCACTCATCTCCGGTCTGATGACGATTAACTCCATCTGGAACCTTGGCCCGTACAACCCGTCTCAGGTTTCCGCTGGTTCCCAGCCGGATATTTACATGCTGTGGACTGACGGTGTTGCTCGTGTCATGCCGGCATGGGAGCTTTACATCGGCAACTACACGATTCCGTCCGCCTTCTGGGTTGCACTGCTCTGTGGCTTGATGGTTGTGTTGCTGTTTGCTTACCCGTTCATCGAAAAGAAGCTGACTGGTGACGACGCCCACCACAATCTCTTGCAGCGCCCGCGCGATGTCCCGGTTCGCTCCGCTATCGGCGCGGCTGCCATCACGTTCTTCCTTCTGGTGACGCTGTCCGGTGGTAACGACCACGTGGCTCACTTCTTCCAGATCTCCCTGAACGCGATGACCTGGGTTGGCCGTATCGGCCTCATCGTCCTGCCGCCGATCGCTTACTTCATGACCTACCGCATCTGCGTTGGTCTGCAGCGCTCCGACCGTGAGGTCCTGGAGCACGGTATTGAGACTGGCGTTATTAAGCAGCTGCCGAATGGTGCCTTCATTGAGGTCCACCAGCCGCTTGGCCCGGTGGATGACCATGGCCACCCGATTCCGCTCGAGTACTCCGGTGCCGCGGTTCCGAAGCAGCTCAACCAGCTTGGTCTGGCTGACTCCGAGACGCAGGGCATCTTCTCTTCCGATGACCCGTCCATCGTCTCCCGCGTCAATGAGATTCGCCACGAGAACCACGCTGAGGAAGCGGAGATGTTCCGTCAGCTCAACGAGGCTAATCGCCGCGAAGACGAGGAGAACGGCCGCATCTAGCGCCTTCACTCGCTGAAACACGCTCACAAGAGCCCGTGTTCCTTCCCAATACGAGGAAAGGAGCACGGGCTCTCAGCGTTTCTGTATCCGCTTCGTAGCGCTGTGGCGGGCTTCAGGGCGCACTGGTGGGCCCTGACTCGGATAAGCGCTTCATGGCTCTGCCATGGTTGGGTAGAGCGGCTGCAGTTAACTTTCCGTTAACGGTGAGTCAACTTTGCTCCTTAATGTCACGCAAGGTGGCTGATCTCTGGTGGGGTGAGGAATAGTACTGGGGGTCGGTGGAGGAATCTGCTAAAAGTCCACAGCATTTCTTGATTCTTTGGTGGTGTTTTAGGAGTGCACTGTGGGTAGGTTGGGGCATTTGATGCCCGGCATTACCGGTGTGTGACGAAGGTTACATCACTAATTTTATGGCGGATTCTGATTCCGGTCATGCGCTATTGGTCTAGCGGTCTCGCGTTGGCTGGCGACCCTGTTGTGGCAGGTTGTTGCCCGTATCTTCTGGCGGGTAGTGTGTATTGGAGTCGGGGCTGCGCGGGGGATGTCTTTTAGGTTTCCGTTTGATAACAGGACGGTAACGAAGCCGGTTTTGCGTTTCTGACTCGACATCGCTTGTGATGATTTCGTAACCTATTCGAGACATTGAGTTACCGACACGGTGTACACATCACCGGTGCTCAATACGAGCTGAAGATTTAAGCGCCGCGTCTGGCCCCTCCTAAAACCGGGGGCCGAGCGGAGATGGCTCTACAGGAATGGGTCATCGTCGAACGCTAGGCCCGCCCCTTGGGTCAGAGCTTTTGCCCGCGCCATCAAGAAGGTGAATGAATGATTCGCCGTCTTGGCGGGCGAAGTAGGCGCATAGGAAGATTTGGAGTTTAAATTCGTGGCTAAGCACCGTCGTCAGGGCAACGTGAACACCCGTCGCATCGCATCTACCGCTGCTATCGCAGCAACCGCAGCTGTCACCGTACCGGCTGCCGCCAACGCTGCCGAGGTCGTTGTTCCGGACACCGACATCCGCTTCGAGGTTGCCGGCTTGGAGAACGTCCCTAACATCCAGCAGCTGCCCAACGTTGATCGCTACATCCCTGCCTTCAAGGCAAACCAGGGTGGCGGCTACGCCGCTGCTGTTGAGTCCCCGGCGGCACCGGCCCCGGCGCCGACCCAGTCCGTGGGCGAGAAGGTTCTTGAAGCCGCTCGTTCCGCCATCGGTTCCCCGTACGTCTACGGCGCTAACGGCCCGAGCGCCTTCGATTGCTCTGGCCTGACCTCCTGGGCTTACCAGCAGGCTGGTGTGTCCATCCCGCGTACGTCCCAGGCGCAGGCATCTGCCGGCACCCCGGTGTCCCTCGATGCGCTGCAGCCGGGTGACATCATCGTGTACTACTCCGGTGCATCTCACGTTGGCATCTACACCGGCCATGGCACCATCATTGACGCTCTGAACTCTGGTACCCCGGTGGGTGAGCGTTCCCTGAACTACATGCCGATTCACTCCGCAGTTCGCTTCTAAGCGCATTCGGTAATCGTCCGAACCCCTTCCGCCGCTCTTGCCATGTTGATGGTGAGGGTGGGGAAGGGGTTCGGCTATTCTTGTAGGCGTTATGTTTTTGCTCGACTGAGGGTATAATTCAGTTATCTATTAACCTTCTCTAAGTTTCGGGGGTATCCATGTCGCGTCGTGGCCTTGCGTGTGCGGTCGCTGCACTTGCCTTGAGCACGGTTCCAGTTGCCGTCCTTTCACCGTCGGCTGTGTCCCAGGAGGTTTCTCCGGAGCAGCAGCAGGAAGGCGCTCCGCAAGCGGAGGATCCTGAAGACCTGCCCGGCCTCATTGAGCGCATGGCGGACGTCGCCCAGCGCGTGTCTGCCAAGGGTGAGGAAGTCAAGGGGCTCGAGGATGAGCTCGCTGAGTCGGAGAAAGAGATCGGCGAGCTGGAATTGAAGGCCGAGGAGGCGCAGCGCACTTCCGAAGACGCCTCAGCCGCCGTGGCTGAACAACAGGAACGCATCGATGCTCTAGCGCAGAAGCGCTATCGTAGGAATGCCGCTGCAACGTCGGTCTCCGCCGCCCTCAATGCAAATGACGTGGCCAGTGCAGTAGAACGGATGGGCTATCTAGGTGCCCTATCCAAGGCCGCGAAGCGTGAGGAAGACGCAATGGTCGCGGCTTCCGCAGCGGCCGACAACGCGCATCAAGAGGCGGTTGATGCCGCCGAGGAGGCACGCCATAAGCGTGACGAGCTGCAGGTAAAGCGTGACTCGGTGCTGAAAGAAAAGGCCGAGCTGGAAGAACAACAGAAGGAACTTGAGGCCACCGTTGATGGCTTAAGCCCAGAAGCGCGTGAGGCATGGGTCCAGCACTTCGGTGGATCCTCCGACCTTGACTTGGCTGCGCTGGCCGATGGGTCCGGGTCTGCCGCTGTGGAAGCCGCTCTCAGCCGTATTGGCGCCCCGTATGGCTGGGGCGCAACGGGTCCTGATGTTTTTGACTGTTCTGGCCTGATGGTGTGGAGCTATCAGCAGATGGGCAAGAGCATTCCGCGCACCTCGCAGGCGCAGCTCGCCGGTGGTACGCCGGTGCCGCTGGACCAACTCCAGCCCGGCGATATTGTGGGCTATTACCCCGGCGTTACCCACGTGGGAATGTACATCGGTGACGGCCAGATTGTTCATGCCTCCACCTATGGCGTCCCCGTGGCCGTGGTGCCGCTGAATTCCATGCCGGTGGAAGGTGCCGTACGCTATTAGGACATGGCGCGCACACTCCTCGTCACCAATGATTTCCCGCCCACCATCGGCGGGATTCAGTCCTATCTCCGAGACTTTCTGGCGACCCTCAACCCGCAGGACGTCATCGTCTTTGCCTCGACCCAAGACGGGGACGCCGCTGCGGAGTATGACTCGACGCTGCCCTATACCGTGGTCCGCTGGCCGCGCTCCATCATGCTGCCAACGCCTGCTACGGCCCGCCAGATGCAGCGCCTCATCCGAGAACACGATATCGAGGCCGTGTGGTTTGGTGCCGCGGCCCCACTCGCGCTCATGGCGCCGGCAGCGCGTGCAGCGGGCGCGCGCCGCATCGTAGCCACAACGCACGGGCATGAGGTGGGGTGGTCCATGCTTCCTGGGGCACGGCAAGCCTTGCGCAGGATCGGCAAGTCTTCGGATGTCCTCACGTATATCTCGGACTACACGCGCAACAGGTTGGAGCCCGCGTTCGGCTCGGGTGCGCGGTGGGTTCATTTGCCCTCGGCGGTCAACCTGGAGGATTTCACTCCACCAACCGCAGATGAGAAGCAGGCGGCCCGCGCGCATTTCGGGTTGGGTTCCGGCCCAGTAATTGTCTGCATCTCCCGCCTGGTCCCGCGTAAAGGGCAGGATCAACTCTTGCGCGCTATGCCAGCGGTGCGTGGGCGAATTCCAGATGCGCAATTACTCATTATCGGACGCGGCCGCTACGAGCCGACCTTGCGTGAACTTGCACATCTGTACTGCCCAGACGCCGTGATTCAGGAGGCGCGGGATACGGCGGAATTGCGTTTGGCCCTCCATGCGGCCGATGTATTCGCCATGCCTGCGCGCACACGAGGCGGCGGACTCGACGTCGAGGGACT
Organism: Corynebacterium guaraldiae; assembly: GCF_053480195.1. NCBI lineage: Bacteria > Bacillati > Actinomycetota > Actinomycetes > Mycobacteriales > Corynebacteriaceae > Corynebacterium > Corynebacterium guaraldiae. The sequence goes on from NZ_JBRBAU010000008.1 coordinate 20,702, forward strand.
CGGCATTGTTTACCTTGAGGCGCAGGCGGCGGGGCTGCCAGTGGTTGCTGGAGATTCCGGCGGAGCGCCGGAGACGGTGACTCCGGAGACAGGGCTCGTTGTGCGCGGGTCTTCGGTACCGGAGCTCGAGGAAGCACTGTGCACGTTGCTTGGCGATGCCCCCCGGGCCCACCGTATGGGGGCAGCCGGGCGCCGCCACGTAGAGGAGCGCTGGACGTGGGAAATCATGGGCGCACGATTGCGCGAGATTCTTGAATATGATCGAGGGCAAGCCGGGGTATATCCTACTAGTCATGCTTGAACACACTCCCTCCGCTGAAGACGGCCGCAGTGGCCTCACCATCGGATTCGATATTGGTGGAACAAACCTGCGCGCCGCGGTGATTGATCCCGCCGGAGAGATTGTGGATTCGATGAGCGTGCCTACGGCCATGGAAGCGCGAGAGCTCGAAGATGACATCGTGCGTTGCGTCGACAGCCTCGCAGCTTCTCATGACATTGATGCCGTTGGGCTTGCCCTCGCAGGGTTCTTGGATCCCGAATGCGAGATTGTGCGTTTTGCTCCGCATTTGCCGTGGCGGGACGCCCCAGTGCGTGAAATCTTGAGCAAGCGCTTGGACGTTCCTGTCCGGCTTGAGCACGACGCCAACTCGGCCGCGTGGGGGGAGTGGCGCTTTGGTGCAGGGCGCGGGGCGAAGGAATGGGTTTTCTTCGCTGTCGGTACCGGAATTGGAGCCACGCTATTTAATGACGGCACGATCTACCGCGGAGCTTTCGGCACTGCCCCTGAGTTTGGGCACCTTGTTGTTAACCCCGGTGGGCGCTTGTGCTCCTGTGGCAAGCGCGGCTGCTTGGAGCGCTACGCTTCCGGTACTGCACTGCCGGATACCTTCGCAGAATTGCGTGGGAAGTATGAGACCGCGCTTCCTGAGAAACCTTCCGGCGAGGACATCACTGCCGCGGCGCGTCAAGGAGATCCGCTGGCCACAGCCGTTATGGAGGACTTTGGACAGTGGCTCGGCCAAGGCCTGTCAATGGTGGCGGACGTACTTGATCCGGAGCTCATTGTTATTGGTGGAGGTGTGTCGCAGGACGCAGATCTATTCCTCGATACCGCCCGTGAGTGTATGGCACAACAGATCGTCGGCGCCGGTCACAGGCCTCTGGCCCGAGTCGCAACCGCGAAACTGGGTTCCGCGGCGGGTATGATTGGTGTCGCTGATCTCGCCCGCCAGGAGCACCGAGGTTAACACCGCACATTTTTCTTTCACTGGACAGCGCGGCCTGTTCGGCATAAACAGATAGGACTATAAGCGATGCGAAACAAGTGGTACTGGGCCTTTAAGCACATCTTTTTTGGCCCGGCCCTTCGAGTATGGAACCGCCCATGGTCCGAAGGAATGGATCGCATCCCGGAATCCGGTTCGGCTATCTTGGCATCCTCTCACCAAGCCGTCATGGATTCTTTCTACTTCCCCCTGTTATGCCCGCGGCAGATTACTTTTCTGGCTAAGAGTGAGTATTTCACCACCCCCGGTTTCGTTGGCGGCCTGCAAAAGTGGTTCTTTAGCTCCGTGGGGCAGGTGCCGATTGACCGCGTCAACAAAGACGCGAGCGACGCCATGCTAGCGAGCGCGCAACGCATTATCGGCCGTGGGGATCTCTTTGGAATCTACCCGGAGGGAACTCGTTCGCCCGATGGACGCATTTACAAAGGGCGCACCGGCATGGCGCGCATCGCGTTGACCACTGGTGAGCAGGTAATTCCGATCGCCATGATTAATACCCGGAAGGCAAACCCGATCGGTTCATGGATTCCGCGCCCGGCTCGCGTCGGCATGCGCGTGGGTGAGCCCATCGATCCCCAGGCGTGGGCTGCCGAGCGCAACCTTGATCCACAGGACCACGCTACCGTGCGCGCCTTCACGGACTACGTGATGAAGCAGCTGGCTGAGTTGGCAGGTAAACCCTATGTCGACGTGTACGCCTCCGATGTGAAGGCCTCTCTGCAAGCTGGACACGGCTACCCGGAAGGGGCCGAGCCCGGTTCGGAGGCACGGTAGTCAGTGTCTTCTTCTCTAACCAAACGCCTGGCGTGGCCCGATGTAGCGAAAGGCATCTCCATCCTGGGCGTCGTGCTTCTGCACATCACGCTCACCGTTCCTGAATCAGGGAAGACGTGGCTGGCGGCCTTTAACGTCTGGCTGGATCCGCTTCGCTTACCTCTGTTCTTCTTGGTGAGCGGCTTTTTTGCCCAGAAGGTTTTTCGCTTTAGCTTCGCGGAGCTTTTCACACGCCGCCTGTGGTACTTCCTCGTTCCCTATGTGGTCTGGATGCTCGTTGAGCAACAAACCAAACGCGTGGAGTACCACTGGGTCTTTGGAGATCCCATCTTCGATGTTGGCCAAATGACAGCCAGCCTGCTCGTGGGCCATTCCATGGCATGGTTTTTGCATTCGCTGATTCTGTTCAACATCTTCTTGTGGTGCGTACGCAAGCTCCCCGGGTGGGCAGCGATGGCGCTGAGCTTTAGCCCGATTCTGTTCACCGCTTGGCAGGCGCAATACACCTCGATTGCGAAGGCCATCATGTTTCTCCCGGTCTTTGTTGGCGCTGCCTATTTCCGTGATGCCATTTCCGACTTCGCTGCAGCTATCGAGGCACCGTTTAAGGGCATATGGGATCACCGCAGTTTTTGGGCGTATTCCGGGATGACAGTGGCCTACGCCATCGGCTTTTTTACTCGCCGCGCGTGGGATAACTTCTCCGGAGAAGTTGACGTTACGTGGTTGCTCCCGGGCGCGGAGGCGCTGGTGAGGGATGACGTTCATATCCTTGTTCGCATGGTAGAGCAGTTCTTCGAGGTCCCAGTGGGAATCGCGGTGGCGGTTGTGGTGTCCTATATTCCGGCCCTGTCCACCGGACTGCGTTTCATCGGTGCTCACACGCTGCCTATCTATCTTGGGCATCCCATCGGTCTCACCGTTCTTTATGGCTACCCCATGGCGCTCCATCCTCGGGAGGTTAGCCTGGCGGGCCAGTGGCCGCTGGAAAACACGTGGTTCTGGCTTAGCATGTGCGTTCTTTATTGCGCAGTCGCGTCGCTAGCACTGTGGGCTTTGGGCAAGGTGCCCGTCGTGGGCTGGACGCTTAAACCGCCGCCAATCGGTGCGGGTCGGCGAAAAACGGAACCGTCGTCTGTAGGCTCAAGCCTGAGCCAGCAGCTCACCGCGACAAGAAACACGACGAGCAAGAAATAGTCGTTGCCCGGAATCTGCTGCCACCACGACCACGTCAGCTCCAGCTGCTCATTGTGCGGGACGAGCCAGTGGCCGCGGGCCAGCAACGTCAGCCCTGTGAGGGCAGCTAGGAACCAGTGTCGGCGGGCGGTCAGATATACCGCTGCCAAGCAGAGCCACGTGAAATGGTGAGACCACGAGACCGGGGAGCACAGCAGCGCCGCCGAGGAAGCGAGCAGCACGAGCTCGACCTGCGATGATGTATGCTCCATAAGCCACCACAGAAGCGCGACGATGGCGATGCATCCGAGAATCCAAAGAGCTGATGCTTGCTCGGGGACAATGCGGCTTAGCAGGCCGCGGAGTGATTGGTTGCCGGAGTAGGCCAGCCCGCCGATGCGCGAGGAATCACGAAGGGTATCGGTCCAATACACCGCGGAGCTTGCCGGGGAGGCGAGGTGCCCCACCACGCCACATGTGACGAAGGACCCCACCGCAGTGGCAAGAGCGCGCCAGTCGCGGCGAACGAAAAACACGGCGAGGAACACCGCTGGGGTGAGCTTGATGGCTATTGCAATGCCTGTAAGCACACCACGCCACGAGCTTCGTGGGCTCAGCAGTAAGCAATCTACAACGACCGCCGCGGTCAACAAAAGGTTCACTTGGCCGAAGCTGAGCGTCTCAGTAACCGGTTCCATCAGCATGCAGGCGCACAATGCCCACGAGGACCACCAACCAGGTCGCTCAGTAGCACAGCTCCGAGAAATCACGGCATACAGGCAAACCCACAGCGCCCCGAGCGATGCTGCGGTAAGAAGAACGGACAGCGGCCACAACGGGAGCCATGACACCATGGCGAAAAGCGCTGCAGCAAAAGGCGGGTAGGTAAAAGGCAGCGAAAAACCGTTGTCGAGCACATAGCTCTGTGCGTAAAGATTCTCTCCGCGTAGAAGCGCGCGTCCTCCCTCGCGATAGACATCGAGGTCAATGTGGTAATAAGGTGCAATGCTGCCGCTGCTGAATAATGCCGGAAGCTGGATAATCCACGCTAGGGAGGCCAGCCCTGCTATGAACAAGGGGAGAAGAGGGGAGGAGAGAGCTTTCTTCACGCAGTTGAGTATATACCCCCAGTGGACAGGCGTATGTGGGCGGGAGACTAGGATACGGGGCGTGCGCTACTTCTACGACACCGAATTTATCGAGGACGGATCGACCATTGAATTGGTCTCCATCGGAATTGTCGGGGAAGACGGTAGCGAATACTACGCGGTATCCACAGACTTCGATCCGGCCAAGGCAAACGCATGGGTGCGTGAGAATGTTTTGGATAAGCTGCCGAGTCCAGCAGACCCGGTATGGAAATCACGCGAAACCATCCGCGAAGATCTCCTGAAATTCCTCGGCCGGCACTCCACTCCCATCGAGTTGTGGGCCTGGGTGGGCGCCTATGACCACGTGGTTGTTGCGCAACTCTGGGGCGATATGGCGAGTCTGCCCAAGGGCCTGCCGCGCTATACCCGGGAGCTTAAGCAGTATTGGGAATTCGCCGGCCGCCCCAAGCTGCCTCCTGTCCCGAACGGCAACCATGACGCGTTGGTCGACGCCCGCCATAATCTGGCCAAATTTCGGGTTTGTGAACAGCACTTGCCGTTGACTAGGGGCAACCGCGTTAATAAAGCGTGAATTAATACCGTGGTCGAAATGCCATTAACTAACGCGCGATAGACCCAAGATGGTTAAATACTGGGTGTGAGTTGGACAGTAGATATTCCCAAAGAAGTGCTCCCTGATCTGCCACCGCTGCCGGAGGGGATCAACGAGAAGTTTCAAGATGCGATTGCCCGCGAGGCAAAGCAGCAACCCAGCTGGGATCAGCTGCAAGCCGATAACGTGCGCAAGATCCTGGAATCCGTCCCACCTATCGTTGTGGCTCCAGAGATTGAGGACCTCAAGCGCAAGCTTGCCGACGTCGCCCTGGGCAACGCCTTCCTCCTCCAGGGAGGCGACTGCGCGGAAACCTTCGAGTCCAATACGGAGCCGCACATCCGCGGCAACATCAAGACGCTGCTTCAAATGGCCGTAGTTTTGACGTATGGCGCGTCCACCCCGGTGGTTAAGCTCGGTCGCATCGCCGGCCAGTACGCGAAGCCGCGCTCCTCTGATCTGGACGCAAACGGCTTGTACAACTACCGCGGTGACATCGTCAACGGCGTAGAAGCCAACGAGGAATCCCGCCGCCACGATCCCGCCCGCATGATCCGTGCCTACGCGAACTCCTCGGCGGCCATGAACCTGGTCCGCGCGCTGACCCAGTCCGGAACCGCTGACCTTTACCGACTCCACGAGTGGAATCGCGAGTTTGTGGCCAACTCTCCGGCAGGCGCTCGCTACCAGGCCCTGGCGAATGAAATTGAGAACGGCCTGGCCTTCATGAACGCCTGCGGAGTCTCAGACGAGACCCTGCGTTCGGCACAGATCTACTGCTCTCACGAGGCCTTGCTGAAGGATTACGAGCGTTCCATGTTGCGCTTGGGTACGGACTCTAACGGCGAGACCAAGCTCTACGACCTGTCCGCTCACCAGCTGTGGATCGGCGAGCGCACCCGCGGCCTCGACGATTTCCACGTAGCTTTCGCCTCCATCATTGGCAACCCCGTGGGCATCAAGCTTGGCCCAGGAGTAACCCCGGAGCAGGCTGTGCAGTACGCAGAGCGTTTGGACCCGAACCGTGAGCCTGGCCGCCTCACCATGATCGCCCGCATGGGCCACGACAAGGTGCGTTCCGTCTTGCCGCCGATCATCAAGGCCGTGGAGGACTCCGGCCACAAGGTTGTGTGGCAGTCCGATCCGATGCACGGGAATACCTTCACGGCATCGAACGGCTACAAGACCCGCCACTTCGACAAGATCGTCGACGAGGTTCAGGGCTTCTTCGAGGTGCACCGTGAACTGGGTACCCACCCGGGTGGTGTCCACCTAGAGTTCACCGGCGAGGACGTCACCGAGTGCCTCGGCGGCGCTGAGGACATCACGGACGTGGATCTGCCGGGCCGCTACGAGTCCGCCGTGGATCCGCGCCTGAACACCCAGCAATCGCTGGAGCTGTCCTTCCTTATCGCCGAGATGCTGCGCAACTAGAAGTTGCGCAGGCTAATATGGCCTCCAGAGAATCGGCCACGTGCCGTATTCTCCGGAGCCAAACCACCAGGCCGCCACGGCGACGGCCAAGGTGGCAAGCCCGACGAGGATGAGGAAACCTATAAGCGCGATGGCGCTGCGGTTGCTCAAAGGGCGCTCTTCTGGCTCCTCCTCGGCACCGGCCGGGGGAAGCGGCGCAGAAGGTTCTGCTACCGCAGGGGACGGTGCCGGGGGATTTACCGGTGCGGCCGGCGGGAGAAAAGCATCGTTTCGAGGCTCTACACGGGTTTCCCGCGTGGGCGGTTGAGGCGCCGGGATCGTGGACGTGGCTTCGAAGACCCGGGTATTGCCTGCCCCCGAAAAATCCGTGGGCACAGCGGCTGTCCGTGCAGCAGCCGAGTTCCGCGGGACGGGGACGGTGAATTGCGGGAGCTGCAGTTCGCGGGATACATCATCTAGCGCATCGAGGAATTCGCCGGCATCCGCAAACCTTTCGGCCGGCTGGCGCGCGGTGGCGGTGGCCACGAGGGCGTCGAAAAGCATAGGCACCCCCTCGATGCGTGAGGACGGCGCCACCACATCCGCGTGCACGCGCGCTGTGGCGTGGGCCAGTGGGGTCTCGCCGTGGAAGGGGACCGTGCCGGTAAGGAGCTCAAACAGGACAATTCCGGCCGAATAGACATCGGAAGCCGGGGTAATATCCGCACCCGTAACCTGCTCGGGGGAGAGGTAGCTGACGGTGCCGACGATTTGACCCGAGCTATCGTGCTCCGCCTTGGCGGAGCGCACCAAGCCGAAATCGCCGACCTTAACGCGGTGGTTGTCCGTGATGAGAACGTTGTCTGGCTTGATATCGCGGTGCACGAGGCCGGCGTGGTGGACCTCGGTGAGCCCGGCCAGCACGGAGTGCATGACCCCGGCTGCGGCATGCGGCGGCATGGGTCCGCGTTCAGCAAGAAGCTCGCGCAAGGTTCCGCCGGTGATGAGCTCCATGATGAGATAGATGGGCAACCCATCCGCGGAGAAATCATGCACGGCGACGAGGTTGGGGTGGCTTAGCTGCGCCATGGCGCGGGCCTCGCGCTCGAAGCGGGTGACGAAGACAGGGTCATCGTGATAGCGCTCATCCATGACCTTGGCGGCGACCGCGCGGCCCAATCTCATGTCGACACAGCGATACACGGTGGACATGCCGCCGCGAGCGATCGGCTGATCGATGCGGTAGCGTCCTTCAAGAATGTCGCCCACGTTCAGCCTTGTCATGGATTCCAGTATGGCCGATCAGCGCCCCAAAGTGTGATCCGGCTACAGTTGTGTCCGTGACTAATTCTGAGAACAACTTCGAGAATCCGCACCCGGAACTACCGCAGCTCCTCGCCGGCGAAAAGCTGCTGACGCTCGCTGAGGTTGCTGAAAAGCTCGATCTTCCCATCACTCGCGTCTTCGACCTGCTCAACGCGCGTAAATTCATCGTGTGGCGAAACGCCGAGGGGGAGCGCCTCGTCCCGGAGGCATTCTTCAATTCCAAGGGCGTCATTTCCAAGCACGTGTCCGGTGTCATTACAGTTCTTTCGGACAACGGGTGGGGCGACAATGAGATTCTGGCGCACCTGTTTACCGAAGATGAGTCTTTGCCAGGCCGCCCCATTGACGCGCTCCACGGGCACCTTGCGCGCGAGGTTATTCGGCGCGCGCAGGCTTCGGCGTTTTAGCAGTAGCAGCCTCATCCATGGCCGCGGTGGTGCGTGGAACACCATCGAAAATCCACTGCGTTGCTGACCATGCCACGACCACCATGGCGATGTCCCAGAACCAGTTATAGAGCTGGTGGTTTCCGTCGCCAGCGAAGGCCACTCCGATAAAGAGGGCCACGCCGGTGGTTAGTTTGATCAAGGGCAGCGGTGGGCGGAAGGTTCCCATGAGCGTGAGCACGGAGGCGTAATACCAGGGAAGCGTCACAGAGTTGAAGACGAACGCCACCTGGTAGGCAGCAGCCGTAGCGGCAATCGCGCGGCGCACGCCCGTTCGCCCCCACCACCACACGATGACGAGGCCGAGGAGCATGAGGATCATCGCAATTGAACGCAACACGCTGAGCACCCCGTTATAGGTGGTATCGGGGGAGAAGACCTGGATGAGCGGTACCAGAATGTCGGCGAGCAAGGTAGGGCCGGCCAGGGGATTGATCACCTTGGAATTGCCGCTGATTTGTGACAACCAGCCCCACGAGCTTCCCGACGCCCACGTAATCACCGCCACCGCCAGCGCGACCTCCGCCACGGCAACGATGCCGGACAGGAGAAAGACCCCGAAGCGCTTGAGTGGCGTGGTGCCTTTCGGCGCCCAGTGGTGCAGCATGAGCCACACGATAAACGGTGCGGCGAATACAGCTGTGGCTTTGAGCGACACCGCTACGCCGACAAGAAGGAGGCTGAGATGAAACTTGTTGTGAACCGCGGCGAGCAATCCCAGCGATACCAAGCCCACCATGACCGATTCATTGTGCATGCCGCCGATGAGGTGCAATAGAATCACTGGATTCGCTACACCCAACCACAGTGCTAGCGCCGGATCGCCCCCGATGCTGCGTGCAAGGCGTGGAATCGACCAAGCGATGGCGGCAAAGCCGAGGACCGATATCGCCTTATAGACGATGATGCCCGCGGCGACATTGTCCCCCACGAGGTTGGTTACCCCGTTGCCCATCCACAAGTGCAGCGGACCATAAGGCGTAGTGGTGTTTCGCCAGTCGTGTGAGACTTCCAGCAGGAAGGGGCCGGGGTTAACAGCCGCGCCTTCGACATAAGGATCGAAACCATCGCGCACCATGGCTCCCTGCATGAGATAGGAGTACACGTCCCGCGAAGCCAGTGGGGCCGCGCACAACAGCGGGGCAACCCAGCACATCAGCATTCGGCGGATGTCAGACAGCGCGCCGTCGGGTTGCGGGTTCTTGAGCTGTGGGGCGATGAGATAACGCCCAGCCAGGACCCACGCGGCGACCAATCCAAAGAGGCCAACCCAATAGAGGACTATGCCGATGTTGCGGCCGTGGCCATACGCGAGAAATCCGATATTGAGTGCCTCAAGAAAGCCGCCGCGGTTCCGGGTTGCGCCACCAGAGAAGGAGGCGAGAGCAAGGATCGCCGCGGAGACGATGCCCAAAGGAAGGGGGTTGGGAATGCGCAGGGATACGCGCGCGGATGCGGAGCGGGCCATGCTACATCCGGCGTGCGGTGGATTTGTGGGCAAGCTCTTCCAGCGTTGCCGTGACTTCGGGGGCGACCTGGGCATTATGAAGGTGGTCAAGGCCCGAGCGCGTGAGATCGCTGATGCGCTGCTCGACGACATCCGGTGCCCCGGAATCGGCAATGATCTGGGCCATGCGGGCAATATCTGCGGGATCCTCCGTCTGGCCGATGAGTCGGCGAAGCTCCGCGGCAGCAGCGGGATCAGTGGTATCCGCACGTTGCAGAGCCAATGACAAGAGGACCGTGCGCTTGCCCTCGCGCAGATCATCACCGGCGGGCTTGCCAGTAATTGCTGGGTCACCAAAGACCCCCAACAAATCATCGCGGAGCTGGAATGCGACCCCGATGTCTTGTCCATAGCCGCGGAAAGCGGCAACAAGCTTTTCGGGTGCTCCTGCTACGGCTGCGCCCAAATGCAACGGGCGCTCGATGGTGTACGCGGCGGTCTTGAAACGGTTTACTGAGTCCGCCAACGTTGCATCCTCGGAGCCTTCCGCTTCGAGGCAAATATCCAGCATTTGCCCGCCGATAACTTCGCGGCGCATCGCCCGCCACGGCGCCCGAGCGCGCGCGAGCGCCTCGGGGCTCAGCCCGGAATCCTGGAGCATGTCCTCGGCCCAGACCAAGGCCATATCGCCCACAAGGATGGCGAGAGACTGCCCGAAAAAGTCAGCGTCACCGCTGAGCCCGAGCTCCCGATGGCGAGCGGCTACGCCACGGTGGACGGTGGGATTGCCGCGCCGAGTATCGGAAGCATCCACGATGTCATCGTGGATGAGGGCACAAGCCTGGATGAATTCTAGGGAAGAAGCTGCGCGGAGCATCGCCTGTGGGGACTCCGTGCCCTCGAGCCCATGTGCGCCGATAAAACCTGCCCACGCGTAGAGAGGGCGGATACGTTTTCCGCCGTCCAGCACGAAGGATTCCAAATAGGAGATCGCGTTAGTCACCGGGGAACCGATGGACGCGATGACGTCGCGCTGACTATCTAGGAAAAGCGCGAGCTCCTCACGTACGGCTACGGGAATATCGTCCAGGGAAGGTATTTGCGGAGTAGTCACGCCTGCCACTCTACCTGGGCAGGCTCACGGATTAGACGCCAGGTTAAGCGGTACCGGCTGGTGCTAGCGGCACAGCTGATTGCAGGATGGCGAAGGGGCGTGAATCGGCGGGGTAATGGAGCTGGCGAAGGAAGTCACTAAAGCCCATTTTGCGGTAGAGGCCGAAGGCGGAGTTGGCTTCATTGGGAACCTCAGGTGTGGAGAGCAGGATGTAGCGGGCGGGGAGGTTCCAGGCCAGTGCTTCAAGCAGCGCACGGCCCAGACCGTGGCCCTGTGCCTCGGGCACTACGTGGATTTCCGCCAACTCAAAATAGTTGTGGAGAACCTCTTCTTGCTCTGGGGTTGCGCCGCCGTTGTTGGAGAGCGCTCGGCGGAGTTGCTTGTCCCACCAGGTATCAGGAGAGCCGAGAAAGCCGTAGGCAAATCCGGCGATGCCGTCTTCGGAGGTGGCCGCCACGCAGGAAAACCCCGGGCGTATGAGATCCCCGCGCCACCGCATGATGGAGCTGTTGCGTACTGAGGGGTCGTAGTTCATCGCTGCAATGTAGATATCCACCAAGTGCGGGAGGGCAATGGCGAACTCTTGGGGGCTTAGTCGGCGCAGCGTGTAACTCACATGTCTAATAACAACAGATTCTTGCGGTATGTGAAAGCAGGCGGCGAACCCATTCCGAGCAAAATTGATGTGCCTGTTCGAAAAACGTGGAGAAGTTCAGTAAACCTATTGTCGAATTCGAACATGTGGACTAAAATTGGGGGTGGATGTAGGAAGGCGGCTTTAAGGTGAATCGCGTCAACAAACAACGACAGAAAATCAGCAACACAGTCTCTATTGACAAGCTCAGGAAGAAGCCCAAGGGGGAGAGGTCATGGCACAGGTAATCTCAGCAACAGCAGCGGCGCGGAGCCGTAACCGGGAGGCGTTGCAGCGCGTACGCCGCGATCGTTTCGTGGGGCAAGCGTTGGATTTGTTGGTGGACGCGCGTCAGAGCGCAGCGGAGGGGCGTTTCGCGGATGCTTTAGAAATGGCCTATCGCGCCTCGCTGCGCGCTGCCGGGGCTCGGGTGGCAGCGTCCACGGTGTCACGTCGCCGGCGCTTGCCCACCTCCGCTTGGGAGCAAGTGGCGCTCATCGGCCCGGCTGATGCGCAGTGGGCAGCGGAGTTTAAGGACTACTCGCGTGTGCGTTCGCGAGTGGCATCCGGACTGGATCCAGTCCCTGATCCTGATACGGTCTATCGCTATGTGGCGCTTGCCGCCCGCTATGTGGATGCGACTGAGTCTGAGCTGGGCTTCGGTGGTCTCGCGGCTTAATGCGGAGCGCAGGGCCCTGGCGATGTGGTGTAGTGCGGCTAAAACGTGCGGACTGTCTTTGCGGGAACTATCTCGCTATTCTTGACGTTATAGAGGTAGTAATCCTATTTCCCAGTTCCACTACCTAAACCCAACCCACTACGGAGGACGCTGTGGCCCTTTCTGAGCACGAACAGCAAGCGCTGCGTGAAATTGAGCAGTCGTTGCTGGCCAATGATCCTGATTTTGGTGCGTCGGTGTCCGGTGAAACTTCTTTCGGCGCAAACTCGGGCGCTATCACCCTCCGCGGAGTTGCCTTGATTGTTGTCGGTCTCTGCATGATGGTGGGCGGTATTGCGTTGGCCCAGCAATCCCTGTGGTTTGTGAGCCTCTCGGTCCTCGGCTTCCTAGTCATGTTTGGATCCGGCGTCTGGATGCTGCTCGGAAACTCGGAGGATTCTCTGGTTGCAGTCGGTGCGCAGTCGTCCACTCGGGATCGCGGCAAGCAATCCAAGAAGGGTGGTAGCGACGTTGGGAACCGCCTCGAAGACAATTTCCGTCGTCGCTTTGAAGGCCGCTAAGCGCATATGCGCCTAAAGGCCGGTCCGAAGAGCCCTCCGCTTTAAAATCAGCGGAGGGCTCTTTTAATGCGGTGACCTAGGGCAGGATGGCTTCGGCCATTGCGTAAAGGGTTTGCGTTGCGCTGCTGAGCTTTTCCGGTGAGCCGTCCGCCAGTTCAGAGGCGCGGACGATGGCCGCATTGAGCAACGAGATATCTACTGGGGAAACGCCGGGGCAGAACTCGTCAACGATGGAGGCGAATCCGCCATGTGATTTTTGTACTTCCTCGTCAGCAAAGGCTTGGGGGAAGTGCTGTGCGGCGGTCATCAAATGGCCGTGTGCACTATGAATGAAGAGATCGAGCGTGGCGTCGACATAGGCGTGGATGCGCTTCTTAGGCTCCGGGGAGGCTACCTTCATGGCGGCCTCGAGTTGCTCATTCCACGATTGGGTCGCCTGAATAAGCAGCTGTACCAGTAGATCGTGCTGGGATGATACGTATCGATAGATGCTGGGGCGGGCAAGCCCGACTTCTGCGGCAACTTCGGCCAAGGTGGGGACTGCACCATGGCTAGTGATGATCAGCTTTTCGGCAGCCTCGAGCACCGCGCGGTGCTGGACGGCGCGGTGCTCGGCTACTGTCGTTTCAGTGATCTTTGGCATGCGTGTGAGTCTACGTTAAGCTGCGCATTCTTTGCTTATCGCTGGGCAGAGGCGCTGGCGGGCGTCAAGCGGCCGTCGACCATCTCATAGACTTTGTCGCAGTGATCGAGAACCTCGTAGTCGTGAGTGACCATGATGCCCGCGACGTTAAAGTCGTGGCATTCTTTTGCCAAGAGCGCAACGATCTCCTGGGAGCGTGCACGATCCAGGGCTGCGGTGGGCTCGTCGACAAGCAGCACTTGGGGGTCGCCAACGAGTGCGCGCGCGATGCCAACGCGCTGCCGTTCACCGCCGGACAAGCTGCCCGGGCGGTGCTTGGCGCGATGTTTCATGCCAACCTTGTCGAGGAGCTCAGTGCTGGAATAGCGCCCAGTCTTACCAATGACTTTGCTGGCCAACTCGAGCTGCTCCTCCGCGGTCAACGCGGAAGGAAGATTTCCGGTGGACTGGAAGACGAAGCCGATGTGGTTGCGGCGGATCCGTGCCAGTTGGGCGTCGCCAAGCTGCACGATGTCCTCGCCCGCAACGAAGACCTGGCCGGAATCGGGCGTCGTCAATGCGCCCGCAACAGCGAGCAGCGTGGACTTGCCGGAACCTGATGGTCCGACCACGGCAACGAATTCGCCGGGATCGATGCTGAGATTGACGGAATCGAGTGCCTTAACCTGCGAATCGCCATCGGTGTAGCTGACGGTGACGTCTTTTAGTTCTAAAGCTGGGCTCATCGGTTTTCTCCTAGGGCTGCGAGGGGGTTGGTTCGGGTGACACGGACAACGGCGATGAAAGCGCCGAGCAATCCAGCGACGAAGAGGATGAGGCCGCCACTGATGACGGAACTGAATTCGGTGGCATAAGGCATGGCGGTCTGCTCTAGGAGGCTGCCCAAGCCGACGGCGACAAGCGCGCCTGCCAGGATGGACAGGACGAGGATGACGACTGCCTGGCCGAGGCTATCGCGCAACAAGAAGCCCTTGGTCGCGCCCATTGCGCGGAGGGTGGCGATATTGCCGGCCCGCTGAATGGTCCACACGAGGAAGAAAGCGCCGGTCACGAGTGCGGCGATGACATACAGGAACCACGTGATCATGGACAAGGTCATCATCTCGGCGGTGTAGCCGGGGGAGGAGTCGAAGCTTTCCTTGAGGGTTCGAACATCCAGGCCGGACTGTTCCGAGAGGGCCTCGGTGTCCGGCTTGTCTGACGTGCGGGCGACGATGACGGAGGCTTCGTCATAAGCGTCTGGGTTCACGGCTTCGCCGTGGCGCCCGCCGGCGTGGATCTCTTGCCAGATGTCGAGCGGAAGGTAGGCCACGTCCACGTGTCCGAAGGTGCGTTGGTTATCGGTAAACCCAACGACATTCAGCGGGATATCCAAGCGATCGAGCGTGATGGTGTCGCCGACCTCGATGCCTTCATCGTGCAGGGTGGAGGAGACGATGATGTCGTGCTTGGTGTTGCTGGGCTGGCCGTCGACCCGGTTGGTGTCAAGTGCGGGCAAACCTGCCGGTGCCACGAAGGAGTCCGGTTCTACTCCCAGCAGGGTCAGGTCCACTGCCGTGCCGTTTTGGTTATGGGCATTGGCGATGGTCAGGCCAAGAGGAGCGGCCTCCTCCACGCCGTCGTGTTGAGAGAACGATTCGCTATCAGAGGCATCGACAACCGAGCGGGTGAAAGCTGAGTCTTTCTGGGTGCCGTCGGCGAAAGCGACGACGTCGGTATCCATTGCTTTTAGTCCGGAGACGCCGTCGTTGACCAGACCTGCTGTGAGGCCTGAGATGATGACGACGAGCATGGACATGAGGGCAAGGACAACGCCCATGAGGATGAATCGGGTACGCGCGAAGAGCATCTCGCGCCAAGCTAGATACATAGGGGATCTTCCTAGTGGGTGAAGAAAACTAATGGAGCGCCATCCCGTGGTTCTCAAGATGGCAACACACTGTTTCTATCATAGGAACGCGGCGTTTCTAAAAAGGGGAGGCGGTGGTGACGGCGTTTTGGTCGCTTTCCCTCAATTCCCCACTTTCACCCACTGCGCGCGGGCTAGGGGCTGGAGCCTGGGTGCCGCTGACGGTTTTGTCAGGGGTGGGGCGGGCAAAGTTGCAGGATTCTGGGGCTGGTGAGGAGATTTAGTTTCTAAGGGGTGGAAGTTGCGTGGGTGATTGCCCGGGGAAGGTCCCTACTTTGGCGGTATGTCAAGGGGGGTGCCGGGAAAACTTCCCACCAGAAAAACATCCTTTTATCTGGAGGTTTATCGTGACACGCGGGCGAGCGGGGCGCTAAAGGTGTTGGTGGTGGGGGAAAGTGGGGTAGAGTGGGGCGCAGCGGAGGAGAGTTGTTCTCTTGTCGCGAGAGGAATCCGGAGTTTTCGAGTGACAGGAAGGTGGACCCGGGGATGTTTCTCGGCACCTACACTCCCAAGCTCGATGACAAAGGGCGGCTTACGCTTCCAGCGAAGTTTCGCGAAGAACTGGCCGGTGGCCTCATGGTCACCAAGGGGCAGGATCACTCGCTTGCGGTGTACCCGCGCGAGGAGTTCGCGGCACGAGCCAGGAAGGCTGCGGCTGTGTCTCGTACCAACCCGGACGCACGTGCGTTCATCCGTAACTTGGCAGCGAGTGCGGACGAACAGCGTCCCGATGGGCACGGGCGTATCACGCTGTCTGCAGGCCACCGTGAGTACGCAAACCTGACGAAGGAATGCGTGGTTGTGGGGTCGGTCGACTTCCTCGAAATCTGGGACGCAGCCGCATGGGCTGAATACCAGGCGCAAACTGAAGACGCTTACTCGGCGGCAGACGCCGATGACGTACTTGCCGGACTGCTTTAGGGCTAGCCCGGTGCACCGAGAGTGCGTGTACGGACTCTGCCCGAGGAGGATGAGCTGGTGTACTTCCCCGACATCAGAACCCTTCCTCGGACAGGGCCCTATACGCACTCGATTTTTTATCGACCACATCAGACAGCAGCCTCAGGCGCCTGAACGGAAAGGGGGACAGCAGCTGTGGACCGCAATGGCACTATTACCTACGACGTGAATGACAACCACGGCCATGTCCCCGTCATGCGTGCGCGCATGGCTCAACTGCTTGCCCCAGCGGTTGAAGCGGCAGGGGAGAACGCAGTGATTGTCGACGGCACCCTCGGCGCCGGCGGCCACAGTGAGTACTTCCTCAACTGCTTTCCCGCCGCACGCATCATTGGTGTGGACCGGGACTCCGCTTCCTTGAGCAATGCTTCTCGCCGTCTCAGTCCCTTCGCTGACCGCTTCGTCGCCGTCAACGCGCGCTTCGACGAGGTGGGCAGCGCCATTGCGCAGGGCGAGCATGAAATTTTTTCTATCGCGCGGGAGCACGGCATTGCCGGGGCGCTGTTTGATCTTGGTGTGTCATCCATGCAGCTCGATCAGATCGACCGCGGATTTGCGTACAAGACCGACGCGCCGCTGGATATGCGCATGGACCCACGCCAGGAAATGACGGCCGCCGACATTCTGAATACGTATAGTCACGGCGAGCTTGCCCGCATCCTCAAGACTTATGGTGATGAGCGCTTCGCCGGCAAGATTGCGTCCGCTGTGCTCAAAGAAAGGGAAAAGGAACCTTTCAGCAATTCCGCGCGATTAGTTGAGCTGTTGTACGCCGCTATCCCGGCGGCAACTCGCCGCACCGGCGGCCACCCTGCGAAGCGAACCTTCCAGGCTTTGCGCGTCGAGGTTAACCGCGAGCTTGAAGCGATTGAGCAGGTTATCCCCGTAATCACGGACGCCCTGTCCGTTGGCGGGCGCGCGGTGTTTATGAGCTACCAGTCGCTCGAAGATCGCATCGTCAAGCATGCCTTCACCAAACTCAGCACCTCGACCACACCTGCGGGCCTGCCCATGGATCTCCCGGGCACCGCAGCGCACTACTCCATTGTGACGCGTGGGGCCGAGAAGGCGAGCAAGGAAGAGATTGCGGAGAACCCGCGGGCGGCATCCGTCCGGGTGCGCGCTCTCGAGCGTCTTGAAGGGACCCCGTCTTTTCATGAACCGGGAGGTAGGCCATGACGTTGAGAGACCGCACTGCACAGGCAACCGACCGCCGCGACCACGAGAGGACCCACACCATGGGCGCTAGCCGCGATTTCACTACTGGAGCCGACGTCTCGGGGCAGGGGACCGCACTGCTTGAGCGAGGTCGCCGTACCACGCCGCTGCCCAGCCGTACTCCGCATCGCGGCACAGTGCCCTCACGACGGGGCGCAACCAGTCTGCGGGGAAACCGCCTTGGGTCGAAGCAGGTAGTGAGCAATCGTGGGCGCCGTGTTGTGCAGCCCACTCGGGTCACTGGTCTTTTCGCCCGCCTGTCCTTCATTGCCATCGGCCTACTTATCGCTGGTGTGGCTGTGGCCATGTGGCTTTCGGGCTTGTCGACGTCCCAGACTTTCAAGATTCAGGAGCTTACCGCCCAGGAATCCACGCTGGATAACCAGCTAGAAACTCTCAACCGAGACTTGGAGAATGTTCGCTCCGCCTCCGATGTTGCCCGCCGTGCCCACGAAGCCAAGATGGGTATCCCGGTCCAGCCAGGCGTTGTGGAAGTCGGTCCGGACGGCAACGTGGAACAAAAGCGTGAGGCAACTCCGGATATGGAATCGGTCATCGATGTCAACGGCGAGCCGGTCCGCCCGGGGCAGGCTTCCAGTGACCCGAACGCGACCGCCAACATGTCCGACAACCTGAACGCCCGCCCGAATCTCAACGGAAGGCAGGGCGAGCGTGAGAGCTCTGCCCCGAATGATTCGCGTTCGGGAGACAACTCCGAGGGAGGTCAGTCGGGTGAAGGAAACGTAGAGCTGCCGGATATCCCGGCCCAGGCTCCTTACGCCGCTCGGGGATAGATTCCCTTCCCGCTCCGCGCGTGCCTGCGTGGACGGGCGGCGATCATAGGGCACAATTCGGGATGAGTTCATCTCCACCCCGCACCAGTGGGGGCACGATGTTTAGCTGTTCAAATACCCATCCTCGCTGCAGATAGAAAGGTGACGTGTGACCCCACCACACTCAGGTGGCCGGCGCCCGAGGCGCGTTTCCGCCGCCCGTGCCGCCCAACCGCGCGGTACCTCTCACCAACCACGGCAGCGTTACGACGCCGACCGCGTCGTTCCCGCGACCCGTTCCCGAAACCCGCGTACCGGCAAGCCGTTTATGAGCCAGCAAAAGACGATGCACCATCGCGTTCATGTCATTGCAGCGGTACTGCTCGTCGTCATGCTGGCGTGGATGGGGCGCCTCGCATGGGTGCAGATCGTGTGGGGCCCAGACTTGGCAGCGAAGGCCGCAGAACAGCGAACTCGTGTTTATGTGGATACCGCTGGGCGTGGCGAGATTCTTGCTCGCGATGGCCAGCGTTTGGCCTACACCATGCGCGCTCGGTCTTTGACTGTGTCACCGACCCGCCTGCGTGATGAGCTTCGTGAACAGGAAGAGCAGAAGGCCTCCGACGAGGCCGAGTTTGCGTCCCTAGCGCCCGACGCAAAGAAGACCTACCTCGACGACAAGGTGACTGAGAGGCTCACCGACATGTCGAAGGGAATCCCGGACAAGCTGAAGGAAGCGGGCATCGACGCCGGGGACGTGGATTCGGAGCAGATCATGGATAAGCTCCGCGCCGATACCCAGTACGAGGTTCTCGTGCGAAACGTCGACCCGGATGTCGCGGTAGCCATCGCTGAGGAATACCACGGCCTGGCTGCCGATGAACAGCAAATCCGCCAGTACCCCAACGGATCGATCGCTGAGAACGTCATTGGCAAGGTATCCATGGATGGCCAAGGCCAATTCGGTTTCGAAGCTTCCGGAGACACCACCCTCACGGGAATCGATGGCAGCTCGACGGAGGACGTTTCCGCCAGCGGCCAGGTCATCCCAGGTACTCTCCGCGATCAGGTGCCCACCACCGACGGCAAGAACGTGACGCTGACGCTGGACCTCGACTTGCAGACTTACGTGCAGCAGAAGCTGGAGAAGGCGAAGGCCAACTCGAAGGCGAAGAGCGCCGAGGCAGTCGTCTTGGACGCAGCTACCGGCCAGGTTTTGGCGATGGCAAATACTGGAACGGTTGATCCGAACAAGGACATCGAAAAGCAGCTGGACAAGAATAAGACCTTCGATAACCTTGCTGTCTCGCACCCCTTCGAGCCGGGCTCGGTGGCAAAGATCATCACCGCCGCAGCAGCCATTGAAGAGGGGCTTACTGACCCCAATGAGGTTCTGCAGGTGCCCGGTTCCATCGACATGGCCGGCGTGACTGTGAATGATGCCTGGCCGCACGGCGTCGAGCCCTACACCACGACCGGCGTCTTCGGTAAGTCATCGAACGTGGGAACGCTGATGTTGGCGGATCGACTCGGCCAAGATAAGTATGCCGACTACCTGAAGAAGTTCGGCCTCGGCCAGACTACCGGCATTGAGCTGCCCAACGAGTCCCCGGGACTTGTTCCCGATCGCTCGCAGTGGTCCGGCGGAACGTTCGCTAACCTGCCCATCGGCCAAGGCCAATCATGGACCGCCTTGCAATTGGCATCTATTTACCAGGCCCTAGCCAATGATGGTGAGCGCATCGAGCCGCGCATCATTGACTCGATTACCGCGCCGGACGGGACGAAGGAAGAGCTGGACGAGCCCGAGACCACCCGGGTGGTCAGCGCCGAAACCGCGCGCACAGTAGTGGACATGTTCCGAGCCGTTTTCCAGGATGACCCGCAGGGCATTAACAACGGTACCGCCGGAAATGCCAATATCGAGGGTTATCAGCTCTCCGGCAAGACCGGTACCGCGCAGAAAGTCGATGAGGAAACTGGGGCTTATTCCAACTCCAAGTACTGGATCACCTTCGCCGGCATTGCGCCTGCCGACGACCCCCGCTTCGTCGTCGCCGTCATGCTTGATGAACCTGAATCCGGTGTCAACGACGACGGATCCGGCGGTCAATCCGCGGCCCCTATATTCAGCGATATTGCATCCTGGTTGCTAGACCGCGACAATATCCCGCCCTCCCCGCCAGCACCGAAACTGACCTTGCGTGCTGAGTAAAAGCAACAGCGCCGATAAATACACCTAGAGCACAGAAGAACAGAGAAGAGGAAGCATCGTGACAAGCAGCACCAGCCTTGAGCGCCTAGCAGAGATTTCTGGGGGCACGGTGATCGGGGATGCCTCGATCACCGTGGGGGCCTGTGGATTGAATTCTGCGACGCTGCCGCCCGGCGGCCTGTTCGCGGCGCTTCCTGGAACACGCGTACATGGCGCGAAGTTCGCCGCAGATACCGCGGCGGCTGCCATTCTTACGGATGCCGAAGGCCAGCGCATTCTCGTCGAAGCAGGGGAGTCGCGGCCGATTCTCGTGGTGGAGGATATCCGCGCCATCCTCGGTACCGTCTCTGCCGAGATTTATGGCCATCCCACGCAAAAGCTCACCATCCTCGGCGTGACGGGCACATCCGGTAAAACTACGACGAGTTACCTCCTTGAGGCGGGGCTGTTGCACGCGGGCTATTCGGTCGGCCTCATCGGCACGACGGGCACTCGCATCAACCGCGAGCCGGTCCCGACCTCCCTGACCACTCCGGAGGCGCCGACTTTGCAGGAGCTTTTTGCGCGAATGGTTTCCGAGGGTGTCACGCACGTCGTGATGGAGGTGTCCTCCCACGCGCTTTCCTTGGGGCGAGTTCAAGGCACGCACTTCAACGTGGGCGGCTTTACCAACCTGAGCCAGGACCACCTGGACTTCCACCC
This sequence comes from Corynebacterium guaraldiae, assembly GCF_053480195.1. Classification (NCBI taxonomy): domain Bacteria; kingdom Bacillati; phylum Actinomycetota; class Actinomycetes; order Mycobacteriales; family Corynebacteriaceae; genus Corynebacterium; species Corynebacterium guaraldiae. The sequence continues at coordinate 41,684 of NZ_JBRBAU010000008.1, forward strand.
GACAATGGAGGACTATTTCGAGGCCAAGGCCATGCTTTTCGACGGCCCCCAAGCCGCCGACCGTTCAGTGATTTGCATCGATGACGAATGGGGGCGTCGCATGGCGCAGCGAGCAGCTGCACGCCCGGTGATTCAGGTGTCGACGGGTTCGGAGGCTCGCGAGGCTGATATCACTGGCCGCCAGCTCAGCACCGAGGTCACCGGTGCACAGCAGGTGGAACTCAAGGTCGCCTCTGGTGAGCAGGCCGGTACTTATGAATTCCGCCTGCCCATGCCGGGCACCTTCAACATTGCCAATGCGGCACTCGCGACGGGAATGGCCGCCGCTGTGGGAGTCGAGCCACGAGTTTTCCTCGAAGGAGTCGAAAAGGTGGCGGTCCCAGGCCGCATGGAGCGCATCGACCGCGGCCAAGACTTTGTCGCCGTGGTTGACTACGCACACAAGCCGGCTGCAATCGCGGCTGTGCTGGACACCCTGCGTACGCAGTTGGACGGCAGCGCGGGCCGCATCGGCATCGTCGTTGGCGCAGGTGGCGACCGTGACTCTTCCAAGCGCCCGCTTATGGGCGCGGCGGCCGCGAATGGCGCCGACCTTGTTGTCGTCACCGACGACAATCCCCGAACCGAAGACCCGGCCGCCATCCGCGCTGCCGTGCTGGCGGGAGCCCGCGAGGCGAACCCGTCGGCCGATATTCGAGAAGTTGGCTCCCGCGCCGAGGCCATCGATGAGGTCGTGACGTGGGCGCAGCCGGGTGATGCTGTCATCGTCGTCGGCAAGGGCCATGAGGTAGGACAGTTGATTGGCGATACCGTTCATCACTTCGATGACCGCGAGGAGATGGCTCGCGCCCTTGATGCCATGGCCACTGCGACTACCCTGAGTAACGAAGAATCCAAGGAGCAAGCATGATTGCGTTAAGCCTCGCTGAGATCGCTCAGATCACGGGCGGCCGCCTGGATAATGTCAACGATCCAGATACCCGAGTGACTGGGTTCGTCGAATTCGATTCTCGTAAGGTCACCCCGGGCGGTCTCTTTGTGGCGCTGCCCGGCGCTCGGGTAGATGGGCACGACTTTGCCAACACCGCGATTGACAAAGGGGCCGCGGCTGTTTTGGCGGCGCGGCCGGTGGGCGTTCCGGCGATCGTCGTCGAGCCGCACGGGCGCGTCGAAGGCGACGGTGCCAATGCGGACATTTATGCCAATGATGCCGATGGCTCCGCCGCGGCCGTCGTTGAAGCACTCTCCGCGCTCGCCCGAGCAGTAACCCAGCGGCTTGCAGCCGAACAGGAGCTCACCATTGTGGGCGTTACTGGTTCGGCAGGAAAGACGTCCACCAAAGACCTGATAGCCACTATCTTCCGTGAGGTGGGGGAGACCGTTGCCCCGCCAGGCTCCTTCAACAATGAAATTGGTCTGCCTTATACGGCCCTGCGCTGCGATGAGCACACGCGCTACCTCGTGGCGGAGATGTCGGCCCGCGGCATTGGACACATCCGGCACCTGACCAACATCACCGCGCCGCGTGTCGGCGTTGTTCTCAACGTCGGCACAGCACACCTTGGTGAGTTTGGTTCGCGCGAAAACATCGCGAAGGCCAAAGGAGAACTCGTAGAAGCACTGCCGAAGGCTGTCGACGGCGGCGTGGCCGTCCTCAACGCTGATGATCCTTTCGTCGCCGCGATGGCTCCCCGCACGGCGGCCAAGGTGGTGTACTACTCCACGGAAAACCGCCGCGGAGGCGCACCGGCAGCGCAGTATTACGCCACCGATATTGAACTCGATGACGTCGCCCGCCCCTCCTTTACCTTGCATAGCCCGGATGCCGAGCCCGTTGCCGTGAAGCTGCAGGTTTTTGGCTCCCACCAGGTATCCAACGCGCTTGCCGCTGCGGCCGCAGCGATCGAGCTCGGGGTATCGGCCGCCACCGTGGCTGCTGCGTTGTCTGGGCATCTCCTCGCCTCCGAGCACCGCATGGACGTGCGCACACGCCGCGATGGCGTCACTGTCATCGATGACTCCTATAACGCTAACCCGGATTCGATGCGCGCGGCGATCGCCGCCTTGGCCTATACCGCCGCCGCGCGCCCCGATGCTCGTGCCATCGCGGTGCTAGGGGAGATGGGAGAACTCGGCGGCGATGCGGAAAAATCGCACCGCCAGCTCGGTGAGATTTTGGCCAAATACCACGTGGAGCACTTAGTAGCAGTAGGGGAGAATCCCAACTGCCGGGCAATGGCCAAGGCTGCCATGCAGCAGGGTATAAATACAGTGGTGTGCGCCGATGCCGCGGCGGCTGCAAAGGCTGTCGACGGCATTCTGCGCGTGGCCCCGGCAGGGGTCGATGATTGGGCTAGCCGTAGCGTTAAGGACGTGGTCTTGATTAAGGCCTCCAATGCCCAACGTCTTTGGTTGGTCGCGGAACAGCTGAACAACAGCTAGCCGCTAGAAAGGACTTCAAGCTCGTGACTCAGATCATCATCGCTGGTGCGGTTAGCTTCCTCGTGGCGATCTTTACCACCCCGGTTCTTATCCGGTACTTTTCCGATACCGGCCGCGGACAGGAGATCCGTGAAGACGGTCCTAAGTCCCACCTGCGCAAGCGTGGTACGCCGACGATGGGTGGACTAGCCATCCTGGCCGGCATCCTTGTGGCCTATCTCGTTGCCAGCATCTACGGGCTCCTGACGGGGCATGAGGGCTTCACCGCGTCGGGTCTCCTCGTCCTTGGATTGACGCTGGGACTTGGCGCAGTGGGGTTTGCGGATGACTTCATCAAGCTCTTCCGGCACCGCAATCTCGGCCTCAACAAGACCGCAAAGCTCGTCAGCCAGCTCGTGCTGGCGCTGCTCTTCGGCTTCTTTGTTCTGCGCTTCCCCAATGATGATGGCCTGACCCCCGGTTCCACGAAGCTGTCCTTCATCCGTGACCTGAAGACTTTTGACCTCGCCGTCGGCGGCACCGTGATCGGAACCATCGTGTTCTTGATCTTCATGTACATCCTTATCGCGGCGTGGTCGAATGCCGTCAACCTCACCGATGGGCTCGACGGGCTTGCGGCCGGTGTCACGGCCATCGTCATGGGCTCCTACTCGCTGATGACTTTCTGGCAATTCCGGTACTCCTGCGCCACCAACTTCGCCGCCGGCTGCTACCAAGTGCGCGATCCCCTCGACCTGGCCGTGCTTGCGGCTGCGGGCTTGGGCGGCTGCCTCGGGTTCCTGTGGTGGAACGCCGCCCCGGCAAAGATCTTCATGGGAGACACTGGCTCCCTGGCGCTGGGTGGTCTGGTCGCCGGCATCTCCGTCACCAGCCGCACCGAGCTGCTCATGATCATCATCGGCGCGCTCTTCGTCATCGAGACGGTGTCCGTTGTCATCCAAATCGTGGTCTTCCACTCCACCGGCAAGCGTTTCTTCCGTATGGCTCCGATCCACCACCACTTCGAGAATGGTGGCTGGGCAGAAACAGCCGTCGTCGTCCGTTTCTGGTTGCTGGCCGCCATGGCGGCTATGGCCGGCGTCGCCATCTTCTACGGTGATTGGCTGACCGCTGCGGGCATTGGAGTCGGAGCATGACGCGTCCAGGATTTCTTTCCGGCCGTGTCCTTATCGCCGGCGCAGGCGTATCTGGTCGCGGTTGCGCGGCGGTCTTGGCCAGCTTAGGCGTGGACCTCACGGTGGCTGACGGCAATGCGGAATCCCGCAGCCGCATCGCCTCCGAGCTGGGCGTCGCTGCCGTAGACACGGCTGCGGCCGACCTTTCGGAGTACTCGCTTGTCGTGACCTCACCAGGATGGCGCCCCGACTCGCCGTTGCTCGTCGCGGCCGCTTCCCAAGGACTTGAGGTCATCGGTGATGTTGAGCTGGCTTACCGCCTCGACCGCGCAGAGGTCTTCGGCGCCCCTCGCCGCTGGCTCGCGATAACCGGTACGAACGGCAAGACCACGACGACCGGCATGCTCGCCGCCATCATGGCTGCCGACGAGCAGCGCTCCGGCCAGCGCGCACAAGCGGTAGGCAATATCGGCGTCTCGTCCTTTGATGCCCTGGCCGCTGAGCCCCGCGTGGACATCCTCGTGGCGGAGCTGTCCTCTTTCCAACTGCACTGGTCCTCCCAGCTGCGCCCGGAGGTGGGAGCGCTGCTCAACCTCGCCGATGATCACCTGGATTGGCATGGTTCCTTCGATGCCTACGCCGCCGACAAAGCCAAGATCCTGCGCGGCCAGCATGCCGTTTACGGCAAAGATGACGAGCACGTTATAGCTCTCGCCTCCTCGATTCCGGCAGCGACTGCCTTTAGCCACGCCGAGCCCGCTGCGGGTGAGGTGGGAGTTAGCGCCGGCGGCCTCGTGGTGAATGAGGTCGCTGGGATGAAGGCCGCCGTTGTCGAGGACGTCACCACCATCCAGCCCGCCGGCTTAGCCGGGGTGCTGGACGCTGCCGCTGCGTCTGCAGTTGCCGCTCTCGCCGGCGCACGCCCCGAGGCCATCGCCGAAGGCCTCGCCTCCTATGTGGTGGCGGGGCACCGCGGAGAGGTCGTTCACCGCCACTCTGGCGTGACCTACATCGATAATTCCAAGGCCACGAACCCGCACGCCGCGGAGGTAGCCATGCGTGGTCTCGACTCCGTGGTGTGGGTCGCCGGCGGTCAGCTCAAAGGCGCCGATGTTTCGGACCTACTGCGCACCCACGCGGCGCGGTTGAAGGCGGCGGTTCTGGTGGGCGTCGACAAGCATGTGCTTGCCCAAGCCCTAGCAAAGGAAGCGCCGCACGTCCCCGTCATCATCGTGGATAGCCACGACCCAGAAGCAGCAATGGAGCAGGCAGTTGCCGCCGCCGTGCAACACGCCGAGGCCGGCGGTACCGTACTTTTGGCGCCCGCTGCGGCATCGTTGGACATGTACACCGGAATGAGCCAGCGCGGCGACATCTTTGCCGCCGCTGCCCGCCGTCTCGCCCGCTAGCTAGGAGCACCCAGAAGCCGTGACTGCCACCAGCACCCAGAAGCCACCACGCACGCTGGGACACCACCTGCGTGATCTCCGTGAGCGCCTGCGCGCTTATCCCGGGCTCGATTACTTGGTGCTGCGTATTGCCATCTTTTCACTCATTGGCATTGGCGTGCTCATGGCCTTTTCCTCGTCGATGGCGACGTCCCTTTCAGAAAGCGATAGCCCGTGGTCAGCCGCCCTGCGTCAGTGCGTGCTCGTCGTCGCCGGCCTCATTGTGTTCTGGATTGGCCTGCGCATGTCACCACGCACGCTGCGGGTGCTCGTGCCCTGGTTCTTGGGGCTGTCCATCCTGCTTCTCATCCTCGTCCTCGTTCCCGGGATCGGTACTGGCCGCGCGGAGGTCGGTTCGCAGTCATGGATCATGCTGCCGGGAGGCGTGGCCTTCCAGCCTTCAGAGTTCGCGCGTGTGGCTGTGGGCATGTACGGTGCCTCGGCGCTGGCGGATAAGACGCATCGCTCGATGCGCCTGACGGATCCATTCATGATGTATTCCATCATTGCCGGCATCATGTTCGTGCTTATCGTTGCTCAGGGTGACTTGGGCATGGGCGTATCCTTTGCCCTCATCGTTGTCTTTACCCTGGTTTTCGCAGGCGTGGATTGGCGCGTTCCTACCGTCGTCGGCGTCTTCGGCGCTATCGGCATGATCACCGTTTTCCTAGCCGGTGGCTTCCGCTCGCACCGCTTCCACACCTACTTCGATGCCTTGCGCGGAAACATTGAGGACACGCAAGGTACAGGTTTCCAGGCTTACCAGGGCTTCCTTTCGCTTGCCGACGGCGGCTTCTGGGGCGTGGGCCTCGGCCAATCGCGCGCTAAGTGGTTCTACCTCCCAGAAGCGAAGAACGACTTCGTCTTCGCCATTATCGGCGAGGAACTAGGTCTGTGGGGCGGTGCCCTGGTCATCGGGCTTTTTGCCGTGCTGGGCTATTTCGGGCTGCGGACCGCAACCCGCGCGCAGGATCAGTTCCAGTCCCTGCTCGCCGCCACGTTGGCGGTCGGTGTTGTCGTGCAGGCATTCATCAACATTGGCTACGTCATCGGCGTGCTGCCGGTGACGGGTATTCAGTTGCCGATGATTTCCGCGGGCGGTACAGCTGCGGTGATTACGATCGGTTCGATGGGGCTGCTGTGCAACGTGGCGCGCCATGAGCCGCTCCAAGTGTCCGCGATGCAGAACTTTGGCCGCCCGCTCTTCGACCGCATTTTCTTCATCCCCGAGCCGACGCCGCCCAACGAGCGCCGCGGCGGAGCCCACCGAGCCCCGCGCGAACGCGCGCAGGGCAAGCACCCTCAGCGCGTGCGCCGCGAGCACTCCCAACGACAGGTGGAGCGCAGCCGCGAGGAAAGGTTTGGCCGCGCTGTGACGGGGCGCTCGCCGCGTGCGCAGGTACCGCGTGAGGAGCAGCGGCGGGAGTACCGCCGAGAGCGTCGGCGCGGCGAGCGTCGGTAGGGCGGGGTCGCGCTGGTAGCGTGTAGAGCATGAATGACACGCCGATTTCCGTCGTTATCGCAGGTGGCGGCACTGCCGGTCACATTGAACCCGCGCTCGCGGTGGGGGAGGAGCTCCGCTTGCGCCACGGCGCGCGGGTGACCGCATTGGGAACCCCACGCGGATTGGAGCGCGATATTGTGCCGGCGCGTGGAGTCGATTTGCGCATGATTACCCCCGTCCCGGTCCCGCGCAAGATCAACGCTGACGCTGTGAAGCTGCCCTGGCGAATCCTCACGTCCGTGCGCGAAACCCGCGCGGTACTCAAAGACGTTGGGGCCAACGTTGTGTTTGGAACCGGCGGCTATGTCGCCGCCCCGGCCTATTTGGCGGCCAAGTCCTTAGGCATTCCGTTCTTCGTTCTCGAAACCAATGCCCTGGCCGGCATGGCGAACAAGTTAGGCGTGCGTTTGGGCGGCACGGGCATTAACGCGCAAGAAGGTTCTGGGATGCCCGGGGATGTCTTGGGCATCCCCGTGCGGCCGGGCATGGGGGAGGACCCCGACGGCGCAAAGGCGGCAGCTGCTCGCCAGAACTGGAACCTGGACGCACATCGCCCGACGATCGTGGTGACCGGCGGTTCGCAGGGCGCGGTGAGCATCAACACTGCCGTGGCCGGCGCACTCGAAGACCTGTGCCGGGATTTTCAAGTGCTGCATGCTTATGGCAAGAAGAACGAGGCGCCGGCTGGGCGCGAACACTACACGGCGGTGCCTTATATCGATGACATGGCTGGCGCGCTCGCGGTTGCTGACCTCATGGTGTGCCGCTCCGGTGCAATGACCGTGGCCGAGGTTTCCGCCGCCGGTCTACCCGCGCTCTACGTGCCGCTGCCGCACGGCAATGGCGAGCAAGCGCTGAACTCGCGGGCATTGGTGGAGGCGGGGGCCGCGGTCCAGATTCCGGACGCCGAGTTGACCTCGGAGCGCCTTATCAGAGAAGTTCGCGCTATTCTTGACCACCCCGAGGCCCTGGCAGCCATGCGTGCCGCTGCCGATGCCAGCGAGGCCGGCGACGTTGCGGCTGTCATCGCTGACCGCATCGCGCAACGCGTCGCCGCCGGCGTCCGCGATTAGGCGCACAGTACAGGTTTATTAAAGAAGGATTTTTTCACTATGACTGACACCCCCTCCACCACGGACCTGTCCCGCGTTCACTTTGTCGGTATCGGAGGCTCCGGCATGTCCGGTCTCGCGCGCATCCTGGTCAGCCGGGGTGCGGTCGTCACCGGCTCGGACGTTAAGAAATCGACGGCTGTTGACGTCCTCCGCACAATGGGCGCGCACATTGCCATTGGGCATGCGGCCGAGAACCTTGAAATGGCCGGCGATAGGCCGACGGTTGTCGTGACTTCCTTCGCCGCCATCCCGCAGGATAATCCTGAGCTCGCTGCCGCGCGCGCCGCCGGTATTCCGGTTATTCGCCGTTCCGATCTATTGGCCGAGTTGATGGAAGGCCACCGCCAGGTGCTGCTTGCCGGAACCCATGGAAAGACCTCGACCACGTCCATGGCGGTATCCGCGCTCCAACAGGCGGGGCTGGATCCTTCCTTCGCTATCGGTGGACAGCTGAACCGTGCTGGTACGAACGCACACGGCGGTACGGGCGATGCCTTCGTGGCGGAGGCCGATGAGTCCGATGCTTCGCTCTTGCGCTACAGCCCATCCGTGGCCGTGATTACGAACATCGAGCCCGATCACCTCGATTATTTCGGCACCGCGGAGAGCTACTACCAGGTCTTCGATGACTTCGCCGACCGCATTGTCGACGGCGGCTACCTTGTCGTCTGCCTCGAGGATGCGCAGGCGGCCGCCACCGGTGAGCGTGCCGCTGAGCGCGGTATTCAGGTGCTGGGCTATGGCGCGCGCGGCGAGGCAGACGCTGCTTCTTCGGTGCCCCTCGCGGCTGAGGTTGTGGAGGAGACAGTCTCTGCCGTCGGCGCGCACGTCCGCGTTCGCCTGACCCTGCCGGGCCAGGCTCCGCAGGAGCTAAGCTATGACCTGCACGTTCCCGGCCACCACATGGTGCTCAATTCGGCCGCTGCCCTGTTGGCCGGTGCGCTCGCTGGCGGGGATCCGGCGGAGCTCGCCGCGGGCTTGACCGACTTTACGGGCGTGCGCCGTCGCTTTGAGTACCGCGGAAGCGAGCGCGGCATCCGCGTCTTCGACGATTATGCGCACCACCCCACGGAGGTTTCCGCAGTTCTCGGTGCGGCCCGCGCAAAGGCGGATGCGGAGGGCGAGGGCGCGCGCGTCATCGCCTGCTTCCAGCCGCACCTGTACTCCCGGACGATGAAGTTCGACGCCGAATTTGCTCAGGCGCTGGCGCTTGCCGACGCCGCCGTCGTCCTCGACATCTACGGCGCCCGTGAGAAGCCGGTAGAGGGCATTACCTCCCGCATCATCACCGACAAGATGCCGGAAGACATGCCGGTTATCTTCGAGCCCGATTTCTCCGAAGCCGCCAGCGACGTCATCTCCTTGGCACAGCCCGGAGATATCGTCCTGACCATCGGTGCGGGCACGATTACCTACGTGGCTGGCGAGATTCTGTCCGAGCTGGGCAATAAGGACGAGGCGGAGGAGCCGAAGGAACCGAATGTCTAAAAAGGCTGGGGTGCTCGTGGTGGGCGCGGTCCTTCTCGTAGCGGTGATCGCTGCCGCAGTGGTGTGGCTTTTCCCGATCCTTACGGTGAAGTCCTTCGAGGTAGTGGGAAATGACCATGTCACGGCTGAGGACGTGGAACAGGCCAGTGGCGTGCCTAAGGGCACAAACCTGGCGCGCCTGGACGCTCGCGAGGCCGCGCAGGGCGTGGCGGAGATCCCCTGGGTGGAAAGCGCAACTGTGTCGCGGGCTTTTCCCTCGACGGTGCACATTGAAATCGTCGAGCACGAGGCAGTGGCTTTCGTGCGCGACGGTGACAGCACCGTCCTAGTGGATAACCACGGCAAGGAATTCGTGGAAGCCGAGGCTCCGCCCGAAGCCGTGGAGGTCACCGGGCGCACCGACTCCGGTTCCCCGGAAATGCAAGCGGCCGTCGATGCCGTAGCGGCCCTTCCTGCTCCAATTCGGGAAAAGGTATCGACCCTCGAGGTCAAGGATAGGTACTCGCTGACGTTCCGAACCAAGGACAACAAGACCATCTTTTGGGGTGCCTCGGAGGACAACAAGAACAAGGCGATCGCTTTCGAGGATGTGCTCAAACTCGAGGGTGAATCCTGGAACATTTCCAACCCGTCGCTGGTGACTCGCCGCTAGGTCCGTCGCGAGTGGGGCGGGTGTGGCGCTTGTTAAGAAAACCGCATGTCAGCAACCCTAAAGTAGAGGTTGAGGGTACCGACACGCGGCAAAATGTGCGCCGAAATTACCCCGTTGTCGTTAAAGATGGATGTAACCGCCTCTCGCGAAAAGAGGCGCCTCCTCGTTTACATTAAAAGCTTATTCGAAAGGCAAGAGACCCTCGTATGATCTCATCTAGCAACAACCTCGCGGACATCAAGGTCGTCGGCGTCGGCGGCGGCGGTGTCAACGCTGTCAACCGCATGATCGAAGAAGGGCTCAAGGGAGTCCAGTTCGTCGCCATCAACACCGATTCCCAGGCGCTGATTTTCTCCGATGCGGACACCAAGCTCGACATCGGCCGCGAGGCCACCCGCGGCCTCGGCGCCGGCGCTAACCCGGAGGTGGGCAAGACCTCCGCGGAGGATCACAAGACCGAAATCGAAGACGCCCTCCAGGGCTCCGATATGGTCTTCGTGACGGCCGGCGAAGGCGGCGGAACCGGCACCGGCGCGGCCCCCGTCGTGGCGTCCATCGCGAAGAAGATGGGGGCTTTGACCGTTGGCGTCGTTACCCGCCCATTCAAGTTTGAGGGCGCGCGCCGTACCCGTCAGGCCATGGCCGGCATCGAAGAGCTGCGCGAGGTCTGCGATACCCTGATTGTTATCCCGAATGACCGCCTCATGCAGCTGGGTGGCGAGGAGCTGTCCATCGTCGAAGCCTTCCGCGCCGCCGATGAAGTTCTGCACAATGGTGTTCAAGGTATTACCAACCTCATCACTATCCCGGGCATGATCAACGTCGACTTTGCGGACGTTCGCTCCGTCATGTCCGACGCCGGCTCCGCCCTCATGGGTATCGGCTTCGCCCGCGGTGACAACCGCGCGCTCAACGCCGCCGAGCAGGCCATCAACTCCCCGCTGTTGGAGTCGACCATGGAAGGCGCCAAGGGCGTTCTACTGTCCATCGCTGGTGGCTCCGACCTGGGCCTCCACGAGGTCAACGCAGCCGCCTCCATGGTGGAGGAGCGCGCCGACGAAGACGCCAACATCATCTTCGGCACCATCATCGATGACAACCTCGGTGATGAGGTTCGCGTCACTATCATCGCCACCGGCTTCGACGCACAGGCCAACATGACTACGCAGCCGGCGCAGCCCGGTCAGGCTGCACCGCAGAGTCAGCAGGCCACCCCGGCTGCCCGCCCGGGTTCCCTCTTTGAGAACCGCGCCGAGGCACAGGCGGAAAGCCCCGCCGCATCCCGCGCCGAGGCCCCGCGTGAGGACTACACCCGCGCCGAGCCGCAGCGTGTCGACGCCCAGCGTATCGAGCGCGAGGAGTACACCCCGCGCCACTCCTACGAGCGCGAGCAGCCGGCCGAGCCGGCCCCGTCCAGCGGGCTGTTTACCACCTCGGACCGATTCCGCGGTGAGGAGTACCGCCGCGGCGCCGATGACGAGTACCGCCTCTCGCGCCCCGCTGAGCGCCGTGGCCGCGACTTCGATGATGACGGCGACGACGATCTCGACGTGCCGTCCTTCATGCGTTAACCCCAGCCCGCTACTCTGGAGTGCATGCCAGTAAACGAGGAAGCACACGTAGCACAACGCCCCGTCCGCATGGTTTTCACCAGCCGTGCCGGCGGGGCGTCGTCGTCCCCTTATAACTCTTTCAACTTGGGCGATCACGTTGGTGATGAGCCCGAGGCCGTGACCGCCAATCGCCAGCGGCTTCTGCGGGTGACTGGTCTAGAAGACATCGTGTGGATGGAACAGCTCCACACCAACACGGTCACGGTGGTGGGGGCCGAACGCCGCGGTGTCCGCGAACCCGTCCCCGCCACCGATGCCGTCGTAACCACCGAAAAGCGCTTGGGGCTAGGCGTGCTCGTTGCTGATTGCACGCCGGTGCTGCTTGTCGACGTCTCCGTGGGCGTCATCGCCGCCGCCCACGCCGGGCGCCTTGGCGCACGCAACGGAATCGTCCGGAACACCGTGAACGCAATGGTTGAGCTGGGGGCGACCCCCGCGTCGATCCAGGTACTTATGGGGCCTGCTGCTTCTGGGCGCAATTATGAGGTGCCGGAGGAGATGGCGGACGACGTCGAGAAGCATCTGCCCGGCTCCAAGACTCGCACCTCGTCTGGTACGTGGGGAGTTGACGTGCGCGCCGGCCTGATTCGCCAGCTGATGGGGATGGGGGTTACGGCCATTGAGTCGGATCCACGCTGCACGATCGAAGACACTGATTTCTTTTCTTATCGCCGCGAGGGCGTCACCGGGCGTCAAGCCGGTGTGATTTGGTTGGAGGATTAAATGACTAGCAAGGACCCCGCTGAGCGTCGCGAAGAACTACGGGCCGGACTGGAGCGCACCCGCGCTGAGATTCGACGTTTTGCCGCCTCGTATGACCGTCCCGTGCCACAGCTGCTGCCGGTGACGAAATTTCACCCGGCAGAGGACATCGCGCTGCTGGGGGAGCTGGGAATTACGGATGTGGCAGAAAACCGCGAGCAGGAGGCGCGCGCCAAAGCAGAGGCGCTGCCCGAGATTCGCTTCCACATGATCGGCCAGATCCAAACCAAAAAGGCGAACCACGTCGCCCGCTGGGCGCACAGCGTGCACTCCCTTGACTCAGAAAAGCTTGCCCGGGCGCTGGACCGAGGAGTGGCGCTTGCCCAAGAACGCGGGCAACGCGAGGACGCCCTTCCGGCATTTATTCAGGTTTCCGCCGATGGCGATACCGCACGCGGCGGATGCCCGCTGGAGGATGTCCCCGCTCTGGTGGATGTCGTTGAAGAGCTGGAGAATGTGCAGCTGCAGGGATTCATGGTGGTTCCTCCGCTGGAGAGCGAGCCTGCGGAGGTATTCGCTCGGGTAAGGGCGCTGACCGACGAGGTCGCGGCGAAGCTCGGACGGGCTTTAAAAATGTCTGCCGGAATGAGCGCAGATTTGGAGGCGGCGATTGCATCTGGAACGGATATCGTGCGTGTCGGAACCGGGATCATGGGAGCGCGCCCGCTAGGTTAATTGACATTGCAAAAGTGCATTACAAGACAGCAAATGAACAGCACACACTAGGTCAGAGGGAGACCCAGAATGTCACTGATTGATAGGACTAAAGAGTTCTTCGGGCTGGGCCCGATGGACATGGACACCGACGATGCTTACTACGCTGACGAGCGCAGCTACAGCGCTCCGGCGTACGCACCTTCCTACGAGAAGCCGGAAGAGGAATTTGTCCCGACCATCGTGGCGCTGTCGCTCGTCTCTTTCGACGATGCAGCGAAGGTTGGTGGCCCTTTCCGCGACGGTGACGCAGTGGTCTTCGAGCTCACTGACGCTGACCGTGGCTCCGCAAAGCGCTTCGTTGACTTTGCCGCTGGCCTCTGCTTTGCACTGGAGGGCCGCATGAAGAACCTGACCAAGGGCGTGGACACCAGCCGTAAGGTGTTTGCCATCGTGCCGAAGGGTGCCGATATCTCCACTGTTGAGCTGGAGCGCGCAGCGCATCTGCGCTAAGTACGTCGCGTTCTACCGCCTCATCGATTTCTTTTCTCCCGTGTTGGCTTAGGGGAGGGGAAGCGATGGGGCGGTTTCGTATTTATGAGGCCGGCGGCGAACTGAGTTCGGGGATAGTTCAGCCGACGATTAGCCGTTCATGTTCGCCGAGCGCGAACCGGAGGGTAGGGGAATACCGTTAGCGGGGGTGGTTCGGATAGGCTCGGGCACTGTGAATGCTTTAGGTTCAATTCTCCTCGTTGCCGTGAGTCTTTACTCGTGGATTTTGTTAGCGCGAATCGTCATCGAAATGATTCAATCTTTTTCGCGCCAATTCAATCCACCCCGCTGGTTCATGATGGTTGCAGAGGTGCTTTTCGTAGTCACTGACCCGCCGGTTAAGGCGCTGCGAAAGGTGATTCCTCCGCTGCAGTTGGGAGGCGTTGCGCTCGACGTTTCCATCATTGTTTTGTTCCTGCTTTTGTCCATTCTTTCGCAACTGATTTCGTGGCTATTTTTCGGCCCCAGCGGACTTGCTGTGTAACTAACGGGTGTATTAAACCCTCCTGTTAACGTTGAGACTCGTGCCAGCGTTAGATAATGTGTTGATTCGGATACAATGAGTTAGCAAAATCCGTATTATTAACCGCATATGTACCCGGCCTCTGGAACCTCTAGAGGTTTGACCGATTCGTAAGGGGAAGAGAAGTCAATGCCACTGTCACCCGCTGATGTACACAACGTCGCTTTCAGCAAGCCGCCAATTGGCAAGCGTGGCTACAACGAGGATGAGGTAGATCAGTTCCTCGACCTCGTTGAGGATGCTCTTGCTCAGCTGCAGGACGAGAACGATGATCTCCACGCCCAGGTTGAGGAACTGAAGTCTCAGACTTCGGCCGGCGCCGCTGGCGGCGCTACTGCCGCTAAGGTCGACGAGGCCGCTGTGCGCAAGGAAGTTGAATCCAAGCTTCGCGCCGAGTACGAGGCAAAGCTGGCTGACTCCAAGAATGAGATTGCCAAGGCCAAGGAAGAGACGAAGCGTGCGCAGGAGCAGGCAAAGGCTGCTCAGGCACAGTCTTCCCAGGCGCCGGCTGCTCAGGCAAAGGACTACTCCGCCGAGCTCAAGGTAGCTCGCGAGGAAGCTGCCGCCGCCAAGCGCGAGCTCGAGGCTTCCAAGGAGGAACTGGCGAACACGAAGAAGGAGCTGGAGTCCGCAAAGAAGAACTCCGCAGCCTCCACCACGGCCTCTTCCGCCGCTGCCGTGGTTGGTGCGGGCGCTGCCCAGTCCAACGCACAGGGCCTGGCTACCCCGGATACTCACATGCAGGCAGCCCGCGTGCTGGGCTTGGCTCAGGAGATGGCGGACCGTCTCACCAGCGAGGCCAAGGCTGATTCCGAGTCCATGCTGGCTGAGGCCCGCAGGGCGGCAGAGAAGCAGCTTGCCGACGCTGACTCCCACTCCAAGGCCCAGCTCGCGGACGCCCAGAAGCGCTACGAAGCTCAGCTGCAGGAGGCCGATACCCGCTCCAAGAAGCTGGTGGCGGACGCTGAGAACAAGGCAAAGCAGACTGAGTCCGACGCTACGTCCCGCGCCGAGGCGCAGATTCGCCAGGCAGAGGAGAAGGCAGCTGCGCTGCAGGCCGATGCCGAGAAGAAGCACACCGAGGTCATGAACACGGTCAAGCAGCAGCAGACCGCTCTGGAGGCTCGCATCTCCGAGCTGCGCACCTTCGAGCGCGAGTACCGTACTCGCCTCAAGACGCTGCTGCAGTCTCAGCTTGAGGAGCTGGAGTCCCGCGGCACCGCTGCTCCTAACGGTGAAGCCGGCAAGTCCAACAATTAATCACTGAATCAGCGGCGTCCCTGCGGGGGCGCCGTTATTCTTTTCTGTGGGTATGTATTCTCAGTAGGTATTGATTTTCAGGCAGTGACGGGGAAGGAGAGCGCGCATGCTTATTGGTGCATTGCTTTTGGCCTTTGTGGCTTTCTTGGCGTTCGTGAATTACATCCTCTCCGCCGCTGAGTGGTCTCTGTACCTGCTCTTTGCTTCTGCGGGGGTGGGCATTGTCCTGTTCATCGCAGATACCGTGATTAAACTGCGCCGCAAGCACGACGAGTAGCCCTCGCCCCAGGAGTAGTTCTGGGTGGAGGGCTTTTGCGAAGACTCCTAGTTGTGTCGCTCCTAGTCGTCTCTTTCCAGGGCGTCGAATAGCCCGGGAGGCGCTTGCAGAGGCGTGGGCGGCGGGAGGGGACCGTACGTCCTCATGGCCGTTCCGTTGACCCGGGCCATGCGGCCGCGTCCCGGTGGCGCGTTCGGATCGTCCTGGTTCACGCCATTGTGATATGGGCACAGCATCACCAGGTTTTCCTGGTTGGTATACCCGCCGTTCTTCCACGCGATGAGATGGTGAACTTGGCATTCATCGGCGGGCTTCATGCAGGAGCCCCAAGCACAGACCGGGAACTCGGCCATGGCCATGATGCGTTGCTTGATGCTGGCGGAGCGCTCCTCATAGTAGAGATTGACCGGCCCGTGATAGGGGTGGAAGAGAGTCGCGAGCGCGCCATCGAGGTCGATCTCTTCGGCTAGGACCTTGTTGAGGTATTCCGCGCCGGTCATCGTTGCGCCGTTGGTCATCTGCAGCGTGATTTCCTCGCCGTCGCCGTTGAGAATCTTCGTCATTGCATCCAGCGGGACCAAGATATTGGTTTGCAAACCGCGGCGCGGGGCGGCGCCTTTGAAGAAGGCTTCGCGGATGGATTCGAGGGGACGTTCGCGGTCGACGGCGTCGCTAAGCTCTGCAATCATTTGCGCGGGGCCTGTGATTGCCATCGTCCACGGTGCATTGCGGCGGCGGTAAATGGTCACGCCCTCCTTCGGTGCGGGCGGGGCCGAGTGCTCCTTGAGCTTCTTCTTCGCCAGTGTTTCCATCGCGAGGGTATCGGCGCTGGTCCGACACAACTCTAGGCGCAGCTTCCAGCCCAATGCCTGCGTCTTGGCTTTGCGGGCATAGCGGTCAATGACTTCCAGAGTGGGCAATGAGTGGCCGCGCTGGCGCGCAGCCTTCACCGCATCACGTTGCATCTTGGTCATGGCGGTCTTGCCAAAGAAGCTCGTGTGCATCCGCACCAACTGCGCGGCTGTTTTGTCTGGGGAACCGGCGGCGATGAGGTCTGCTTCAGACATGCCTTCGCACTCGGCGATGACATCGATGCCGGCCCCGAGTGCGTTGAGGAAAGTCTGTAGCGCGTTCATATCTGTGGAGAATAAAACACCTTCTGAGCTGCGCGCATTAGAAAAAATGTTCCTGTGGAAAACTGTTTCTCAGGCACCTCTTTTGTGCACTGTCGTTTCTATTTTGGGGTTCACGGGAACCTGCGCCTGTGAAAACTTGACCCCTCGGTTATACTTTGGAGCTATATGCAGTGAGCCGGCTATCACCGGGGAGCATTCCGGAAGAACGTGAGGCGCGTGAGCGTCGCATTATTAGAACCGGGCGGGTAGGGACCGTCATCTCCTTCACATCAACGAAGCGGGGCGCCTCGGCGCCCAAGCGGGGTGGTACCGCGAGCCGTACGGCGCGTCCCCGTCACAGCGAACGAGTGAAGGAATTTTTAGATGAGTAATAACCCCGCGAACGTCGGCAGTGTTTATCCCAAAGTTGATATGACTGCTGGGTCTTCCCGTTTCCCCGATATGGAGCAGGAAGTCCAGAAGTACTGGAAGGCCGACGACACCTTTAAAGCCAGCCTCAAGCAGACAGAGGGCTGCCCCGAGTATGTCTTTTATGATGGCCCTCCCTTTGCCAACGGTCTGCCGCACTACGGCCACCTGCTGACCGGTTACGTCAAGGACATCGTCCCGCGCTACCGCACCATGGCCGGCAATCACGTCCCGCGCGTCTTTGGCTGGGATACGCACGGCTTGCCGGCGGAGCTGGAGGCAGAAAAGCAGCTCGGCATCACCGACAAGGGCCAGATCGAGGAGATGGGCCTGGAGAAGTTCAACGAGTACTGCGCCAAGTCCGTCCTCGAGTACACCGATGAGTGGGAAGAGTATGTCAACCGCCAGGCTCGCTGGGTGGATTTCGAGAACGGCTACAAGACCATGGACTTGGAGTACATGGAGTCCGTGATGTGGGCGTTCAAGGAGCTCTATGACAAAGGCCTGATCTACCAGGGCTTTAGGGTTTTACCGTATTCCTGGGCGGAGCACACCTCCCTGTCGAACCAGGAGACCCGCCTGGATGACTCCTACAAGATGCGTCAGGACCCGACCCTGACGGTGACGTTCCCGGTGGCTGGTGCCGTGGAGGGAAGTGCGGCGGAGAAGACGTTGGCGGAGAACGCCGAGCTTGCCGATGCCTCCTTCCTCGCCTGGACCACCACCCCGTGGACCCTGCCGTCCAACCTGGCTTTGGCGGTCCACCCGGAGGTTGATTACGTCCTGTTCAAGGCCACCGAGGGCGACTTTGCTGGCCGCACCTTCATCATGGCCGAGGCGCTCACCGGCACCCTGGCGAAGGAGCTGGGTGAGGTGGAAGTCCTCAAGACGTTCAAGGGCGCGGAGCTGGAGGGCTTCAAGTACGAGCCCATCTTCGGCTTCTTCCCGGATGTCGAGAATGCGTACCAGGTCTTGCTTGCTGACTACGTCACCACTGAGGACGGCACGGGCGTGGTCCACCAGGCCCCGGCCTTCGGTGAGGACGATATGCTCACCTGCCAGAAGTACGGAGTGGGCCTGGTCATCCCGGTGGATGAGGACGGTAAGTTCACCTCCCAGGTACCGCCGTATGAGGGCCAGCTCGTCTTCGATGCCAACAAGGCCATCATCAAGGACCTCAAGGCCGCTGGCCGCGTGGTGCGCCACGTGACCATCGAGCACTCCTACCCGCACTCCTGGCGCTCCGGCGAGCCGCTCATCTACATGGCGCTGCCTGCATGGTTCGTCAAGGTGACGGAGTTCCGTGACCGCATGGTCGAGCTCAACCACAATGAGATCGAGTGGCTGCCGGAGCACATCCGCGATGGTCAGTTCGGCAAGTGGCTGGAGGGTGCTCGCGACTGGAACATCTCCCGCACCCGCTACTGGGGCGCTCCGATCCCGGCGTGGATCTCCGATAACCCGGAGTACCCGCGCGTCGATGTCTATGGCTCGCTGGATGAGCTGGAGCGTGACTTTGGCGTGCGTCCGACGAGCCTGCACCGCCCGTACATTGATGAGCTGACTCGTCCGAACCCGGATGATCCGACGGGCAAGTCCACGATGCGCCGCGTGCCGGACGTGCTGGATTGCTGGTTTGAGTCCGGCTCGATGCCGTTCGCTCAGAAGCACTACCCGTTTGAGAACAAGGAATGGTTTGAGACGCATTCCCCGGCGGACTTCATCGTGGAGTATTCCGGCCAAACGCGCGGCTGGTTCTACCTCCTGCACGTGTTGTCCACCGCCCTGTTCGACCGCCCGGCGTTCAAGAAGGTTGTCGCCCACGGCATCGTGTTGGGCAATGATGGCCTGAAGATGTCGAAGTCCAAGGGCAACTATCCGAATGTGAATGAGGTCTTCGACCGCGATGGCTCGGATGCGATGCGCTGGTTCCTCATGTCTTCGCCGATCTTGCGTGGCGGCAACCTCATCGTCACCGAGCAGGGCATCCGCGAGGGCGTGCGCCAGGCCATCCTGCCGATCTGGAACTCGTACACCTTCCTGCAGCTCTACGCCTCCCAGGACGCAAAGTTCGACGTGAGCTCCACCAACGTGCTGGACCGCTACATCTTGGCCAAGACCCATGACTTGGTGAAGAACACCAACGACGCGCTGGCGAATACCGATATTGCTTCGGCAACGGAGGAGGTCCGCCTCTTCGCGGATGCGCTGACCAACTGGTACGTGCGCCGCTCCCGTGACCGCTTCTGGGAGGGCGAGGAAACCCATCCGGAGGCCTTCAATACGCTCTACACGGTCCTGGAGACGGTCTCCCGCGTGGTCGCGCCGCTGCTGCCGCACGTGGCTGAGGTCATCTACCGTGGCCTGACCGGTGAGCGCTCCGTGCATTTGGCTTCCTACCCGAAGGCCGAGGATTACCCGGCTGACGATGCCCTCGTGACCGCCATGGATGCCACCCGCGCGGTGGCCTCCGCGGCGTCCTCGGTGCGTAAGTCCAACAAGCTGCGCAACCGCCTGCCGCTGCCGAAGCTGACGGTGGCGATGAAGGATTCGGCGCGCCTGGCGGATTTCAAGGACATCATCCGGGATGAGGTCAACGTTAAGGACGTTGAGCTTACCGACGATGTCGACGCGGTGGGCACCTTCGAGGTCGTGTGCAACGCCAAGGTAGCCGGTCCGCGCTTGGGCAAGGATGTTCAGCGAGCTATCAAGAACCTCAAGGCGGGCAACTACGTGCGCGAGGGCGAGGACGTTGTGGTCGACGGCGATATCCGCCTATCCCCGGACGAGTACACCGAGCGCCTCAAGGCGGCGAATGCGAAGTCGACGGCTCGCGTGGAAGGGCTCGATGGCCTTGTCGCCGTGGATACCGAGGTGACGGAGGAGCTCGAGGCAGAGGGCTGGGCTGCGGACGTCATCCGCGGTTTGCAGGATGCGCGTAAGGCCGAGGATTTCGTGGTGACTGACCGCATCACCGTGGTTCTCTCCGTTCCCGCGGAGAAGGAAGAGTGGGCTCATCACCACCGCGAACACATCGCGGCGGAGGTGCTTGCTGTCGACTTCACTGTGACGACCCAGGCTCTCGAGCCAAGCGATGGACAGAACATCCATGATGTCCTCAAGGGCGTGACGGCTACCGTGGCCAAGGCCTAAATCCGCAGCGAAAAGCTCCGCTTCCCTCGAGTGGGGAGGCGGAGCTTTGAGCATCTGCGCACTGGTGGCGCAGGGGCGGCCCGGAGGGGGCCGCGATGACGGGGTGTGTGCGCTAGCGGCGGGTTCCGGGCAGGTGTGCGCGCCACGCAAGGATGACGTTGATGAGGCACACCAGCGCCAAGAAGCTGCCGATGCTGAACAACGCCGTGAAGCCGATATAGGGCGCAAGCGCGCTAAAGGCCATCGGGATGAAGAAGCCAGTGTAAGAAATGGAGTAGTACACGGCGGTCAAGCCGGCGAGCTCTCGCTCGCCCGCGATGCGCTGGACCTCGGACAATCCAGCGACCAGCGCCAAACCGTATCCCGCGCCCATTGTGGCGGCGGCTGCGATGCCGAGCGGCAGGGACAGCGAGTGAGCAGCAAACGCCCCGAGGATTGCGCCGACGGTGATGACGAACATCGACAGGGCCGAGGCTCGCGCGGACTTGTGGGTATCAACCAGGCGGCCCAGCATCTGGACGGCCACGCCGCAGCCCAGGGTGATGACGGTCATCAGGCCGGAGAAAGCGATGGGGGCGTTTCCAGCGGATTCGGATAGCAGCTGTGGAAGGAGCGCATAGGCCGCTCCCGCGCAGCCAAAGACCCAGGGGGCCACGGGCACGACGACACGCAGGAAACGCTTGTGCGCAGCGGCGGGGATGTGGAGCATCTCCAGCATGTCACGCACCCTGAGCTCCAGGATGGTGGTCTTGACATCGCCTCGGCTGGGCTGGCGGGTCTCAGGCGTATGCAGGATCCACGCGGCAGTCAACAGCGTGAGCAGCATGTGGAGGATATAGGCCGTGTGAGTCGGCCATGGCCCCCACTGGGCCAGCACCGAAGCGATACCCGCGCCGACGAGGAAGCCGGCGGTCAAACACAACGAAGCCTTACGAGCGCCGGACGCTGGGTCGCCGCCGGCGCTCGTGATGAGCTCCGTAATCCACGTTGAACCCACCGCCATGACTAGGCCTAATGCCATACCGCACAAGACGCGTCCCAACGCGATGATGAGTGGTTCGTTGGGGGCGATGGAGAGCAAGAAAGATCCCACCAAGGACAGCGGTGCCGCGGGGAGCAGCAGTGGGCGGCGGCCGAGCAGATCGGACAGCGGGCCACCGATGAGCAGTGCGGGGATGATGCCAACCACGTAGGCGGCTAAGAGCCCGTTGACCGTCACCTGGGAAAAATTCGAGGTCTCGCGGTACATCACCAGCAGCGGGGTGAATTCATTTCCGCCCCAAGCAACCGCGATCATGGCACCGGCGACGGGGAACCACGCGCGCTTAGGCAGCGGCGCTTCGGCGGAGCGGCTGGGCGAGCCTGGGGAGGCAGCGCTTTCAGTGCTTTCGGTGGTGTCGGCGTCTGTGGGGGCGTCGGGTTGGGGAGTAGGCGCCTCGACAAGCGGGTTCGAATGCGCAGAGACAGTCACAGTTGCTTCCTTGAGGAGTTGAGGTGGGAATGGAGTTCGGTCAGGTAGGTGTCGATGTCGCCGGTGCGGAGGGCGTCGGCGAGCAAGGCGTGCTGGGCCACGAAGCCGCGTGCCTTCTCGACGCTGCGGCCGATGGCAGTTGCGGTAAAGCGCTGTTGGCGCTCGCGCAAGGTGTGGCCGAGGTGGGCGAGGAGGCGGTTGCCGCCGTTGTCCATGATGGTTTGGTGGAACTTCGCATCCAGTTGGGTATAGGTGCCCAGATCGCCAGCGTCTAGGGCGGCCTTTTGCTCATCGATGGTGGCGACGAGGACATCGGCGATGAGACTGCGCTCCTCTGCGGACAGTCCGCAAATATGGCGGGCAGAGTTCTCATCCACGAGGAGGCGCGCCTCGTAGACCTCACGGATTTCGCGGGGGCTAATCGGTACGACCAGCGCACCGCGCTTGGGGTAGAGCTTCAAGAAGCCCTCCACCTCCAAACGGAGGAAAGCCTCGCGCACCGGGGTTCTACTCATTCCCAGCTCGGCGGCAAGGGCGGCTTCGGAGAGCATCTCCGAGTCATCGATGTCGTCATCGATGATGCGGCGCTTGAGGTGATCGTAGGCCCGTTCCGCGGCGGGTACCTTGTCTTTTTGCATGTATACATGATGCATGCATGCGGTGCTCTCGGTCTAGCGCAAACGCCAATTCGTGAGACATTGATCACGCGGTGGGCAAGTGAGAGCTAGTTCTCTGAGCGGCGCGTGTGGTCAGGTAGGAGATGTGTTAGAGGCGAGTGAGGGAGGAAGTGGGGACGTCGTAAAGCACTGCCTCTCCCATACCGACCCAACCGATAAAGGGATTGTCCTGAAGCACTTGTGGAGTGTGGACGTGGCCAAGAATCCATGCGTCGAAGCCACAGGCCTGTAGCTGTTCGGGTGTCGTGGGCAAGCATATGCCTTTAGAGAATTCACCGGTCACTGATGAGTGCAGTAATCCCAGATGCGGCTCGTTGCTCTGGCGCGTTGGAAAGGTGAGTGTGCGGGGATCGGGATCGGCAGCTACCGCGGCGGTGACAACGGTAGCGCCGGCGCAGTGAAAGGAGTGAACGTCGGCGGAATGAACCGTTACAGGCGAAGAGAGACTGAGTTCGTGGTGGACGTCGTGATTCCCGGAGATGAAATGGACGTCGCTGAAAAGCTCGCATGCGCGAGCCATGACTTTCTGTGCTTGGGGTACGTAGGTGGCTGCGTCGGCTTTGCGGTCAATGATGTCACCGAGGCAGATACATGCATCCGCAGTCGTGACCTCCAGTACGTTTAGCACCCACTCCATGCCTGGCGCGTCGGGGCGGCCAAGGTGAAGGTCCGCGAAAATGAGGATACTAGCCACGCGCCCTCCTTCCTTGCCACCAAGTGATTAGGACTAGCACGACAGTGGAGGTTCCTACACCGATGAGCGTCATAGCCATGGCTTCAGCGCGGTGGCCCTGGTCAAATTGGTTCATGATCCACGGCGCAAGGAGATTGAGCTGGCTCGGGCGGATCAGGGAGGACATGACGAGCTCGCGGAAGCCCACAAAGAACGCCAGCAGCCAACCGGCAAAGATACCCGGGGCAAGCAGCGGCAAGGTGATGCTGCGCAACGTGTGGGAGGCGGAGGCACCGGACACGGCGGCTGCCTCGTAGACCGAAGGGGAAACCGCGCCAGCGGAGGTCTTGATGTTCTGCACCGCCATCGGCAGGAAGAGAACAGTAAAAGCCATGACGAGGATGATCATGGAGCCATAAGGTGTCCATGGCAGCCAGGGAGCGTTCCATAGGAGAATGAAGCCAATGGCGAGAACGATTCCGGGGACGGTATCCGGTGCTACAGCAAGGAAGTCGACAACACGGGCGCTGATCTGCCTGGTTCGCTGGGTGAGCAAGGTGACCGCGATGCCGAGGATGACCGCCGTTGTGGCGCCAATTGCACCGAGGGCGATGGAACGCAGCAAAGCTTCTTGAGCGGAAGGCATCTGCAGGACGATGGCGAAATAGTCGAAGGTGAGGTTTTGAGGCGTTGGGGGCGCGGATCGCAGAATGGTCATGGCTGCCAGGGTGATGGAAATATACGGGATGAGCACCGAGCAGGCGATGATGAGGAAAGCAACTAAGCTGCCAAGGACCTTGCCTGCGGTGCCGATGCGGAGCGAGACTTGGCGGGATACTCGTCCACCACCGGTAAGGTCGCGCCGCGAGACCCATTGCTGGAATGCCCATGCGCCCACACCAAGTGCAAACAACACCGATGAGGAGGCTGCTGCATCGGAGAAACTCAACGGGTCGATGGTGACGTCTTGGTAGATGGAGGAGACGAGGACCGTGAAACCGATGGCGTTTCCCAAGGTAACTGGGGTGCCGAACTCGCCGGCAGCCTTGATGAAAATGATCAGTGCGCCCAGTGAATAGGGGCCCACGACGGTGGGGAGGATGATGCGACTAATCTGTTGCCACCGGCTGGCGCCTGCGACTTGAGCCATTTCCAGAGAGGATGCAGGAATTGAGGTCAGACAGTTGCGCAGGATGAGATAGAGGAAGGGGAAGAGCTCGCACGCCATGATGAAAGCCATGCCAGGAACCGAGTAAATGGCGTCATGCGCGAGCTTGCCGACGGTATGCCCGAAGAGCAATTCGGAGACTCCACCGCGGCGGGTGAAATCCATCCACGCCATTGCTGCGGCAAAAGGCGGGGTCATGAAAGGAATCATGATGGCGATTTCTATCCAGTTCGCTTTAGAAAAAGACGTCCACGCGCGCAGGAAAGCTAGCGGGGCGGCGAACAGAGTAGAAAAGACCACCACGAGGAGGGAGAGGACGACCGTATTGAGCAGCACCTCTCCCATTCCCGGCTCCACAATCTTGTGGAGAGAAGAAGGCTCATCGCGATACCCCACCACAGCGCTGATGAGCACCGATACCAATGGCGCAGCGACAAGCACGAACAGCACGAAGAGTACTGCATAAATGCCAAGGGTGCGCTGAGGGCTGCGGATAGTGGTGCTCATAAGGCGGGGTTGCTCCGTGGTGAGATAGTAGAGGCTACTTCAGGTAGCGCTCAGCGAACTTTTCCTTGATGTCCTTGGAGGAGGAGGCGATGCCATCGAGATCCTCGTTGAGGGTTTCAATCTCCTCCAGCTTCGGGCCGTTCTTCGGGGTGATCTCGGTGTTGGCCGGGATCATGTTCTTGGAAGCAGAAATCTCCTGTGCTTCATCGGAGAACATGAAGTCGACAAAAGCTTCGGCAGCGTCCTTGTTGTCGGTGGTCTTGAGGATCATGACCGGTCGCGGGGTGACGGTAGTGCCGGAGGAGGGGATAACAACCTCAAGCGGCTCTCCCTTGGCCTGAGCGGAGTATGCGGAGTAGTCCACACCACCCATGACGATGCCTCGAGAACCGGAGGTGACCTGGTCCAGGGCCGGACCGTTAGCGCCCTGGACAATCATGCCGTTGTCGAAGAGTTTGTCAAAGAGCTCCCAGGTCTTGTCCTCGCCCCACTGATCCACCATGGCGGCAATGAGGTCAGCGGCGGTGCCGGACTCGCGCGGATCCGGCATAATGACCTGATCCTTGTATTTTTCGTCAGCGAGGTCCTCCCAGTCCTGAGGAGCGGAGTCCACCACGTTGGTGTTGGTCACCAGTGCCAAGGCGGAGCCATCGCGGCCGGTGAATGTGCCGTTCTTGGATACCCAGCTGGAAGTGATCTTGTCAGCACCTTCCGGGGTGTACTCCGCCAGAGCGCCGGCCTTGTCCTGCTTGGAAGCAGCGGACCAAGAAGCCAAGTAGACCACGTCTGCCTGCGGGTTAGCCTCTTCCGCCTTGAGCTTGGCGGTGATCTTGCCGGTGGTGTCGGCGAAGACGTTGACCTTGACATCGGTCTTTTCCTCGAAGGCTTCGACGAGGGCGTCGGTAAGGCCCTGCGGGTTCGCGGAGTAGTAGTCCAGCTCGCCGGACAGTCCCTCCGGGGCTTCCCAGGCCTCGGCGCTGGTTTCAGCACCGGTGTTGTCGGCGGAGGATGCGTCGGTGGAGTCAGCGGAATCAACAGAACCGCAGCCAGCCAGAGCCAGAGCGGCGGCAGCGAGGGCGAGAGAAAGTTTCTTATACAGCATGGAGAATCCTTAAAGTAGAAAACGGATGTGACTAGTACGCAAGACGTACCGTCGAACCACGATCGACTCGAGAGCGGCTGTAAGCCACCCAAGGCTCGTCAGCGCCTTCGACATCGCAGTGCAGCTCGTAGCGTCCGCCGATGTACTGAGCGGTGCGGACGATTCCGTCCACGTGGTGCGGGAAAGACCCGATGTCTTCCTCCGCGTCAAGGACGGTGAGGTTTTCCGGGCGGACGTCGGGAAGCCCAGCGCGGCGGTTCATAGTACCCACGAAGCCACCGACGAAGGGGGTGGCAGGGGAGTCGTAGAGGGTGACAGGATCGGCGAACTGTTCGATGACGCCGTCCTTCATGACGACGACGCGGTCCGACATGGACAGAGCCTCGGATTGATCGTGGGTGACGTAGATGACCGTGAGTCCTAAGTCGTGGACCAAGGCAGTGAGCTCGGCACGTATCTGAACACGCAGGGCAGCATCGAGCGCAGAGAGTGGCTCATCCATTAGGAGCAACTGCGGGTTGGACACAAGCGCGCGGGCGATGGCTACGCGCTGCTGCTGGCCACCGGAGAGTTGATTGGGGCGAGCTTGTGCCTTCGGGGTAATTCCGACCATGTCCATGCACGCGCGCACACGTTCTGTGCGTTCCACAGAAGACAGCTTGTTACCCGCGGTGGTAAGGGGAAACTCGATGTTTTTCTCCACAGTCATGTGCGGCCACAGCGCCAGATCTTGAAACACCATGGACAGGTTGCGCTTATTAACGGGAACGTTCGTGTGTGGGCCGAACACTTCTTTATCGGAGAAGGTAATGGTTCCAGTATCAGGGGTTTCCAGGCCTGCGATGCAGCGCAGAAGCGTGGACTTACCGCAACCGGAGGGGCCGAGGATGGAGATGAACTCGCCGGAGTTAATGACGAGGTCAGTGGCATGGAGACCAGTGTTGTCCGCGAACTCGCGCTTAATGCCGGTAACGACCACGTGGGCCTGGGAGGCGGGTTGTTGGGGCGAGAGTTGAGAAGTCACGGCGAAAAAGGTTAGGGCGGTAAAGTAAGCGGATGGGGGCGTTGGGGTTACGAAGGTGGTAAAGAAACATGAATAATGGGTGACGGATACGCGGTGTTTAAACTGGAGCACATGCAACGCTGGGTTCTTCACATCGACATGGACGCGTTCTTTGCGTCGGTGGAGCAGCTCACCCGCCCTACCTTGCGCGGCCGGCCTGTGCTGGTGGGAGGAACGAGCGGACGCGGCGTCGTCGCCGGTGCTTCCTATGAGGCCCGCGCATATGGAGCTCATTCCGCAATGCCCATGTTCCGCGCGCAGCAGCTCGTGGGGTATAAAGCCGTGGTGGTGCAGCCGCGCCGGGCGGTGTATGTGGCGGCCTCGCGCCGGGTATTTGGAATTATTGCGCAGCATGCGGGGGTCATCGAACAGCTCTCCATCGACGAGGCCTTCATGGAACCGGCCGCACTCGCCGGAGCCACGCCCACCGAAGTCCGTGAGTGGTCGGAGAATCTGCGCCGAGTGATTCGAGCCGAGACGGGCCTTCCCAGCTCCATTGGCGCCGGTGCAGGAAAGCAAAGCGCGAAGATTGCGTCAGGGGAGGCCAAACCGGACGGGACTTTTATCGTGCCCCAGGAGCGCTTCGATGAGCTCATCCACCCGCTGCCGGTGGGCAAGCTTTGGGGAGCGGGCCCAGTCACCCAGCAGAAGCTCGCAGCTATCGGCGTGGAGACTATCGGCCAGCTGGCGGCGATGAGCCGCAAGGAAGTCGAGATCTCACTGGGGAACGTGGTGGGCGTGCAGCTGTGGGAGCTCGCCCAAGGGATTGATGAGCGCCCGGTTGCCCCGCGCGCGATTGCCAAACAAATCTCCACCGAGTTCACCTACCCCACGGACCTTCGCACGGCGGCGGAGGTGGATGCGGCACTAATCCGCGCGGCGCAGGGCGCGCATTCCCGCCTGCTCAAGGACGGCCGCGGCGCGCGCACGGTGACGGTGAAGCTGCGGATGGCGGATTTCCACATCGAATCCCGCTCGGCCACGTTGCCCTATGCCACGGATGACCTGAAGGTCCTCGAGGCTAAGGCCTTGAGTTTGGCGCGCTACCCGGAGGAGCTCGGGCCCATCAGGCTGGTCGGGGTGAGCTACTCGGGTTTGGAGGAGGCCCGCCAAGACGTGCTATTTCCTGAGCTCGACCGCGAGGTCGTGCGTCCAGCTCCGGATACGGATTACGAGACTGGCGTCAGCGACCACCTGCCCGGCGCGCCGGAAACGGAGACGGAGCCCGGAGTAGAGTCGGAATCGCTGGGAGAAGCGGAATCGGATTCGATGCGCCGCTGGCACGCTACCCAGGACGTCTACCACTCCGAGTTTGGCCACGGCTGGATTCAAGGCGCCGGCCACGGGGTGGTCAGCGTGCGCTTTGAAACTCGCGCTACGGGCCCGGGGTTTGTGCGCTCTTTCGCGGCTGAGGATGAAGACCTCCACCCGGCCGATCCATTGGACTCACTGGCCTGGGAGGGGGCGCTGCCAGGCGACGCCACCGAGGCCGATGGGCCCGAGATTGACACCGCTGGGGAGGAACCGCCACGCGAGGATAGCTAGCCCGCGGTATAAGCAGTGGCGGAGGGGGCAGTGCTAAACATCTCTGCCACCGGTGTGTCGGTAGCGAGTGCCGCGGCGAGCATAATGCGGGCTTGGCCGGCTCGGAATCCACCGGAGGCTACCGCACCCATCTCGCCCAAGGTGGCACCGCCACCTGCGCCGCCATAGGCCAGCTTGGTAGTTCCGTAGGGCGTGCGGGTGCTAATCACCACGGGCACGCCCGCTTGCAGCGCGCGGGCAACCCCAGCTCCCATCTCTTCACCCATGTTCCCCGAGCCCATGGCTTCGATGACGAGGCCATGGGTGTGGTTGAGGGAGGCGTCGACAAGCGCGGCGCCGGCACCCGGGTAGGCGGCGATGATTTCAACGGGGTGTTGCGCCATGGGGGAGAGCGGCAACGGCGCCAGAGCGGAGTCACCCACCGGTAGCTCCTCAAAGCCGTTGAGCTGCGAAGTATGCCACTTGCGTGCGCCGCGTCCGGGAATGGTCTTGCCGCCGAATTGCACCCACACGCCGGCCTTTCCGGAACACAGGAGCTCATAGGAATCGCGCAGGTTGCGCGGGCCATCACCGGCCGGGTGGTCGAAGGCGCGCTGCGCGCCAGTGAGCACGATGGGTCCCTCACCGAGGTCGAAGAGGGATAACGCCAGCGCGGTTTCCTCCATGGAATCGGTGCCGTGTGTGACGAGGACGCCATCAATCTCCGGGCGCGCGAGTTGTTGGTGAACGCACAACAGCAGCTCGTCGAGGTCTGCCAAAGTAATCGAGCTGGAATCCAGCGCGCGGAATTCCACCACCTCAATGTCGTGCGTTCCGCCTTCAGCGCCGAGGAATTGGGCTAGCTGTTGCCCACTGACGGTGGGGACCAAGGATCCGTCACGGATCGTCGTGCAGGCGATGGTGCCACCGGTGGCGATGAGGGCGAAAGTCATGACAGCAGGCTACTACAGGCACGCACCTGCGCGGGAACCCCAGGGCGGCGGTCGTGGACGCTAAAGTAAAAGGGATAAACCACGATCCCCTACGTGAGGAGTATTTGTGAAATCCTTCAAGCTGAGCGCCGCCGTTGTGGCCTTGGGCGCCGCGACTGCCCTGGCAGCCTGCTCGTCTTCCGAGGATGCAGACACCGAGAACAGTACCGCCGCTAAGCCTTCGGACGAAACCTCTGCCTCGCAGGTGGCCTCCACCGAGATGCCGACCGTGGAGCAGCTCAATGAGATCCTGACCAAGGCCGCCGACCCGAACCTTCCACAGGAAGAGAAGGTCCAGCTGGTCCAGGGTAGTGAGACGGCGCCGGAGCTTTTCGACGTCATGTCGCAGTCCCAGGCCGAGTCCGGCGCCACCTTCGAGGTCGTGGCCCCGGTCATCCCGGGCCTCGTGCCGGATTCCGCGCTGGCGACCGTCCACATCAACACCCCGGACGGCCAGCAGCAGACCGCCGACCAGGTGGAGTTCATCAACGAGGGCGGCACGTGGAAGCTGTCCAAGACGTGGGCCTGTGTCCTGGTCACCAACATCGTCCCGCCGGAAGAGGTGCCGGAGATGTGTGCTGATTCCGTACCGGAAGGCGCAGAGGCGCCTGCCGACGCCCCGGCAGAAGGTGCCGAAGCTCCTGCCGACGCTCCGGCAGAAGGCGCAGAGGCCCCGGCCGACGCCCCGGCTCAGTAAGACTGGGATTCAAGCTTCAGCGCCCGCCACCACACTGGATTGAGAGCCAGTGGGTGGCGGGCGCTGCGCTGTCCGAAGGTCGGCGCGCGGTTGCCTGATGCGGGGCAGGCTCGGCGCGCAGCGGACTAGTCGGTGGTGAACGTCATATCGGTGGCGCTGGTTTGCACCACGCGAAGATCGGAGCTGTCCGCACCATAAGAAATGGCAGTAGTCACGGAGACATCGCCGGCGGTGGGAAGCGGTTTGGTCAGATCAACGGTGACCGTGCCCTTCGACGTCGACGTGGTGTCCATGACCTTGAGCTCTTTGCCCCGCAGCTCCTCGGGGGCGTCAGCGCCGTCGAAGGAGAGCGCGCCCAGGGACGGCCGCTGCTCAACCTCGACGTTGAGCGTGGCGATATCCCCGTCGAGCTTGTCCAAGGTATAGGTCGTGGTTTGCAGCAGCGTGGACTCGCCGGTAACGCGCGATTCCACGACCCACTGAGCGCCGGAGCCAATTTCCTCATCCGGGAAGACGATGGGCAGCGAGGTCAGGCTGGTGATGGCGCGCTCCACAGTGCTGCGGGCCTCGTCGGTTGCGGCCTGCGGGGCGGCAAGGCGCAGCGAGTTCATTTGCCCGCTATCCGTGCCGCGCCACCCAAACTGGAAGCCCTCGGCGGAGGAGACGTCCGCGCCTTCGGCCGCAGGTTTGCCCACGGTAACGAAGGCGTTGCGGCTGGCCGGCAACTGGCCCTCAACATTCTCGGTGGCAGCCTCCACCGAGGCCTGTAGCGGAAGGGTGACCTTGTCCTTGGTCGCTGGCGAAGGAGCCGAGCTACCGTCCTTGCGCAATTGCTGGTCAAAACCCGTGGCGACCTCATAGGTCAGCTCCTGAGTGGCATCGAGATCCTTATAAGCCACAACGCGGCTTGCGTCGTCACCGGGTTCTAGGAGGGTGACGCGCGGGGCATCGAGGCCTAAGCCCACTGGCTCCTCTACTGGCTTGGCCGGCTGGGAATAGGAACAGCCGGCGAGCGCGCCGCTGACTCCCAAGACGGTGGCGGACAGGACTGCTAGAGCTCTCACACGAAACACGCATTCCAAATTACCGGATGAGCCTGTTTAGAATGGAACGAGTGAAAGCAAGGAGTTATATCGGAGTGATGGTTGCGGTGGTGCTCGGTGTGGCCGCCGTCGACCAAGCCGTGAAGGCACTGATGCTGTCCATCCTCACGGAAGGCGAAGCCCTACCGGTAATCGGTGACTGGTTCCGCTTCTACCTTCTCTTTAACCCCGGCGCCGCCTTCTCTATGGGAGGGGAAGGCTCGACGTGGCTGTTTACCACTATCCAACTCGCCTTCGTTGTTGGTGTAGCAATCGCCGCCCCGCGCATTCATGACAAGTGGCAGGCCATCGGGCTGGCGATGATCGCCGGCGGCGCTCTGGGCAACCTCATCGACCGCCTCGTGCGCGAGCCAGGGTTTTGGTTCGGCCACGTGGTGGATTACATCTCCGTGGGCAGCTTCGCTGTTTTCAATATCGCGGATGCGGCCATTACCTGTGGAGTCGTAGTCTTCATCATTGCGATGTTTTGGGCGGAGATGCATGAGAAAGCTGAAGAAAAGGAAACAGGGGGAGAGTAATGCGCGAAAGCCGTAGGTTGCCGGTGCCCGAAGGGCTCGATGGCATGCGCGTGGATGCCGCCTTGGCCAAGCTCCTGGGCATTTCCCGCGCCCGCGTGGCCCAGCTGTGCACGGCGGGTGATGTGGAAATCGACGGTGCGGCCGTGGGCAAGTCCGAGCGCTTAAGCGCCGGTGGCTGGATCGACGTCATGATGCCAGCGCCCGAGGAGCCGCTCATTCCTAAGGAAGAGCTGGTGGAGGGCATGGATGTCCTCTACGCGGACGAGGATGTCATCTGCGTGTTCAAGCCCGTGGGCGTGGCCGCGCACCCGACTTTGGGCTGGGATGGCCCCACCGTCATCGGCGGGCTGCGGGCGGCGGGCTATGCGCTTGCCGACGCCGGCCCTACCGAACGCAAGGGCATCGTCCACCGCCTCGACGTGGGAACCTCAGGCGTCATGGTGGTAGCCGCTAGTGAGCGGGCCTACTCGCAGCTCAAGAACGCCTTCCGCGAGCGCACCGTGAAAAAGACCTATCACGCCGTGGTCCAAGGCCTGCCCGATCCCATCGTCGGCACCATTGATGCGCCTATCGGGCGCCATCCTTCCGCGGGGTGGAAGTTTGGGGTCATTGATGACGGCAAGCCGGCGGTGACGCACTACACGCTGCTCGAGGCCTTCCGCGAGGCCAGCCTCCTCGAAGTCCACCTGGAGACCGGCCGCACCCACCAGATCCGCGTGCACATGTCCGCCACCGGGCATCCCTGCGTGGGCGACCCGATGTATGGCTGTGATCCGAACCTGGCGAAGCGCGTGGGGCTTAACCGCCAGTGGTTGCACGCGGTCGAGCTCGGTTTTACCCACCCCGGAACTGGCAAGTGGTTTGAATGCACCGCACCCTACCCGGACGATCTGAAGCACGCCGTGGAGGTATTGCGCGGATGAGCCCGCAGCGGAGCACGCGCCAGCGCATCTACCGGCGCCGCCGTGCCGCGGCGTTGGTGCTGCTGGCCGTGCTGGCGCTGGTGGTGATTGTCCTTTTCGGTCTGCTTGGCACGCAGCCTCGCTCGGCGTTGCAGGGAGACCAGCTGGGCCCGGATGGAACCGAGACTGCCGCCGAATACCGCGAGCGCGCGGAGGCCTCGCTAGCGCAGGCGGATAAGCCAGCCTATGCGCTGGTGGGTTTTAATAAGCCGCTGAGTCCGCACGACGTCTCTGAGGCTCTGCAACCAATCCAGCGGATGGATGCCATCGTGATTGGGCTGGCCGCTCCTATCGCTGTTCCCGAACCCGTCGCAGGAGCCGAGCGCGCCGACGTCATCGAGGCGGTGTTCGCCCGCGTGGATGAGCAAGCCGGTGGCATGGGCGAGGAAGTCCCCACGCACGTTGATGCGGTGGTGGTCTATTCTGCGGGCACCCAACTGCGCGCCCTCGCCGCCGACCCGCGGGTCGAGACGATCGAGGTTGCCCCCGACGATGCCGCCTGGGGATCCTTCGGCGTGCGCCCGCCCGCTAACGTCGGACAGAACGAGAACCGCTAAAACAGTCAAGGAGAAGACATGCGTTTGTTTCCGAACACCTCTACGTGGCCGCCGAACTACCGCTTTGCTTACCTCTTGATGTGGGCGGGCGCGTTCATCGCCTCCGGGGCTGCCATCGCGCAAGGGATCTGGGGCGCGGACAAGCTCGCCCTCGGCATTCTCATCGTGGTGGCCATCTACTGCATCGCCATGGCCGTCCTCATGCCGCGGTGGGCGCTGAACGCGCGCGAGGAATCCGCCCGGCGCGCCCAGGCTAAGCAAGCGCGCGAGGAGCTGAAGCGCCGCTAGCCCTCTGCGGTGGCGCGTGATGCGTCGGCGGGGTGGAGGCGGGCGCGGCGTCGAGAAGCGCGGCCCATGCGCACCAAGTCTGCAAGGTAGATGATCACCGCAACCCAGATGATGGCAAAGCCAATCCAGCGTTCGGTGGACATGTGCTCCTGGGTCACGAACAGCGCCCACAGCATCTGCATGATGGGGGTCATGTACTGCAGCATGCCGAGGGTAGACAGGCGCAGGTGCTTAGCACCCTGCGCGAAACACAGCAGCGGTAGGGCGGTGACGAGGCCGGAGGTAATCAGCAGCGCGATGTGCCCGGGGCCTTCGGTAGTGAAGGTGGATTCGCCCTGTGCCTGCAGGTAGCCCAGATAGATGAGCGCGAAGGGGAGCATGACAATCGTTTCCGCGGCGACCGACCCCATGGAGGAGACCGTGATGCGCTTTTTAAGCAGGCCGTAGATACCGAAGCTGAAGGCTAGGGCCAGTGAGTAGTAGGGGGCCTGACCGGTCATGAAGGTTAGCCACAACACGGCGATGAAGGCGATGCTGACCGACGCCACCTGCGCCTTCGTCAGCTTTTCCTTGAGAAAGATGATTCCTAGGGCCACGGAGACGAGCGGGTTGATGAAGTAGCCAAGTGCGGCATCGGCCACGTGGTCGCTGTTGATGGCGATGACGTAGGTTCCCCAGTTGATGGTGATGGCCACGCCGCAGGCGAGCATCCACCCCCAGGTGCGCAAGCTGAACGCGCGTAACTCGCGCCAGCCGCCGGTTACCAAGAGCATTGCGGTGACAAGAACCGCGGTCCACACGATGCGGTGGGCCAAGATCTCGAAAGGGCTGGCGGGGCGCAGCAGCGGGAAAAACGCCGGGAAGAAACCCCACATGAGATAGGCAGCAATGGTGTAGAACATTTAAGAAAATGTACCTTAACGAGGACGTACGAGCGAAGTTTGACGTCCCCGCTAAGATGAGCCGCATGGCCAAAAACTCCTCCTTCGTCCACCTGCACAACCACACCGAGTTCTCCATGCTGGATGGCATGGCCAAGGTGGATATGTTGGCGGATGAGGTGGTTCGCCAAGGAATGCCTGCCGTCGGCATGACAGACCACGGCAACATGTATGGCTCCAACGCCTTCTACCAAAGGATGACGAGCGCCGGGGTGAAGCCCATCATCGGCATCGAGGCCTATCTCGCGCCCGAGTCACGCTTCAACAAGAAGCGCGTGCTGTGGGGAACCCCGGACCAAAAGCGCGATGACGTCTCCGCTTCCGGTGCCTACCTGCACCAGACCATGCTGGCGGAAAATGAGACCGGCCTGCGCAACCTGTTCACGCTGTCCTCCCTGGCCTCCTATGAAGGCCAATTGGGCAAGTGGCCGCGCATGGACGCGGAGCTGATTGCCGAGCACGCCGAGGGCATCATCGCCACCACCGGCTGCCCGTCGGGTGACGTGCAGACCCGCCTGCGCCTGGGCCAGTTCAATGAGGCGCTAGAGGCCGCCGCTATGTGGCAAGACATCTACGGCAAGGACAACTTCTTCTTGGAGCTCATGGACCATGGGCTGGACATCGAGAAGCGCACGCGCGATGGCCTGTTGGAGATCGGCCGCAAGCTGGACCTGCCGCCGCTGGTGACCAATGACTGCCACTACGTGCTGGAAACCCAAGCCCCCGCGCACGAGGCGATGCTCTGTGTGCAAACCGGCAAGACCTTTATGGATCCGGACCGCTTCAAGTTCGACGGCACCGGCTATTACATCAAATCTGCCGCCCAGATGCGTGAGCTGTGGGATCATATGGTGCCGGAGGCTTGCGATAATACTCTGTGGATTGCGGAGCGCGTGCAAGACTACGGCAAGATCTGGGAGGAACATACCCACGACCGCATGCCGATTGCCGACGTCCCCGAAGGCCACACCCCAACCTCCTGGCTGACCCATGAGGTTATGGAAGGACTCAAGGATCGCTTCCCCGGTGGAGATGTTCCGCAGGAGTACATCGACCGTGCTGAATACGAGATCAGCGTCATCGATATGAAGGGCTACCCTTCCTACTTCCTCATCGTGGCCGAGCTCATCAAGCACGCGCGGTCCATCGGCATTCGCGTTGGTCCGGGACGTGGTTCGGCGGCCGGTGCACTCGTGGCCTACGCGCTGACGATTACCAACATTGACCCCATCGAGCACGATCTCCTCTTCGAGCGATTCTTGAACCCGGAGCGCCCCTCCGCGCCGGATATCGATATCGACTTCGATGATCGCCGCCGCGGCGAGATGATTACCTACGCCGCCGAGAGGTGGGGCGAGGACAAGGTGGCGCAGGTGATCACCTTCGGCACCGTGAAGACGAAGCAGGCTATTAAGGACTCCGCGAAGGTCCACTTTGGCCAACCTGGTTTCCAGATGGCCGACCGCATTAACGGCGCGCTGCCGCCCGCCATCATGGCCAAGGACATCCCGCTCGCCGGCATCATGGACCCAGAGCACGAGCGCTATTCGGAGGCGACCGAGGTCCGTCAGATGATTGAGACCGACCCGGACGTCAAGAAGATCTACGAGACCGCCCGTGGCCTTGAGGGCGTGGTTCGCCAAGCCGGCGTGCACGCATGTGCCGTGATTATGGCCTCGGTGCGCCTCATGGACCACATTCCGATGTGGAAGCGCCCAGCCGACGGCGCCTACATCACCGGCTGGGACTACCCGGCCTGCGAGGCCATCGGCCTGCTGAAGATGGACTTCCTGGGCCTGCGCAACCTCACCGTGATCGGTGACTGCCTGGAGAACATCAAGAAGAACCGCGGTGAGGAAGTCCACCTCGAAGACCTCCACGCCGACGACCCGAAAGCCTCGAAAGTCTATGACCTGCTCTCGCGCGGCGATACCCTGGGCGTGTTCCAGCTGGACTCCGGCGGCATGCAGGAGCTGCTCAAACGCATGAAACCGACGGGCTTTAAGGACATCGTGGCCTCGCTGGCGCTCTACCGCCCGGGCCCGATGGGCGTGAACGCGCACTGGGATTATGCGGACCGCAAGAATGGGCGCAAGGAAATCACTCCGATCCACCCCGAACTGGAGGAGCCGCTCAAGGAAATCCTCGATGAGACGTACGGTCTCATCGTGTACCAGGAGCAGATCATGCGTATCTCGCAGAAGGTGGCAAACTACACCGCCGGCGAGGCAGACGGCTTCCGTAAAGCCATGGGTAAGAAGAAGCCCGAAGTCTTGGCGCAACAGTACGACAAGTTCTGGGGCGGCATGAAGGACAACGGCTACTCCAAGGAAGCGATGGACGCTCTGTGGGGCACCATCGAGCCCTTCGCCTCCTATGCGTTTAACAAGTCCCACGCCGCAGGCTACGGTCTGGTGTCCTTCTGGACGGCCTACCTCAAGGCCTACTATGCGCCGGAATACATGGCTGCGCTGTTGACCTCGGTGGGTGACAAAAAGGATAAGTCCGCCATCTACCTTGCCGACTGCCGCCACCTGGGCATCCGTGTGCTTTCCCCGGATGTCAACGAATCGGTGGAGACCTTTCAGGCCGTGGGCGATGATATCCGCTTCGGCATGGGCGCTATCCGCAACGTTGGTGGGGACGTGGTGGATTCCATCGTGAAGACTAGGCGGGAGAAAGGCGCCTATGCGTCCTTCTCCGACTACCTGGACAAAATCGAGCTGGCGGCCTGCTCGAAGCGCGTCACCGAATCCCTGATCAAGGCCGGTGCCTTCGATTCTTTGGGTCATCCGCGTAAGGGACTCATGCTCATCCACGAAGATGCCGTGGATTCGGTGCAGACGACGAAGAAGGCAGCCGACAAGGGTCAATTCGATCTCTTCGCCGGCTTTGGTGGGGAGGAAGGGCAAGGCGAGTCCGCTTCCGCCTTCGCCATCGATATTCCGGACGAGAACTGGGACCGCAAGCACGAGCTGGCCCTGGAGAGGGAAATGCTGGGCCTGTATGTCTCCGGCCACCCGCTCGACGGATTCGAGGAAGCCCTCAACGCGCAGACCGATACCCCGATTACGAAGATTCTCAACGGTGAGGTGGGCAATGGCCAAGAGCTGGTGATTGGCGGCATCATCTCGGGTGTTGACAGGCGCTTTTCCAAGCGTGATGGCTCGCCCTGGGCCATCGTCAGCATGGAGGACCACAACGGTGCACAGGTGGACATCCTCGTGTTTAACCAGGTGTATTCGTTGGTGGCCGCGCAGATCGCGGAAGATAACATCATCCTGGCCAAGGTGCAGGTGAAGATCCGCGATGAGCGCATGTCCCTGTTCTGCTCCGATATCCGCATCCCTGATCTTGGCCCAGGCAACGGTGCCGGCCTGCCGCTGCGCCTGACCATGCGCACGGATCAGTGCACGATGGACAACATTGCGCGCCTCAAGCAGGTCCTGGTCAACAACAAGGGCGAGTCGGATGTGTACCTCACGCTTGTCGACGGCGAAGAGTCCACCATGATGGTCCTTGGTGATCACTTGCGCGTGGAGCGCTCCAGCAATCTCATGGGTGATCTCAAAGCGACAATGGGCGCCGGCATCCTCGGGTGAATTTATCTTCGCTTTCGCTATGGGTAGACGGGCCTTGACAGCTAGGCTAGACAGCACAGTCTAGAAGAAAGGAACCCCGTTTCCCATGGTCAATAAGATTCGCACCACCCACGTTGGATCGCTGCCACGCACGAAGGAGCTGCTGGAGGCAAACCTCGAGCGCTCTGCAGGCACCATCTCCGATGAGAAGTTCCACGAGATTCTTCAGCGATCCGTCGCGGACGTCGTCAAGCGGCAGGTCGACCTTGGCGTCGACATCATCAACGAGGGCGAGTACGGCCACATCACCTCCGGCGCCGTCGACTATGGCGCGTGGTGGAACTATTCCTTTACCCGCCTGGGCGGCCTGACCATGACGGATAAGGACCGTTGGGAAATCGGTGACAAGATCCGTTCCGAGCCGGGCAAGATTCGCCTCTCTTCGATGAAGGATCGCCGTGACCGCGCTCTGTTCGCCGAGGCCTACAATGACCCGGATTCGGGTATCTTTACCGGCCGCAAGAAGGTTGCCAACCCGGAGTTCACCGGCCCGGTTACCTACATCGGCCAAGATCAGGTGGAAGCGGACGTCAAGCTGCTTGCCGACGCCCTGCCTGATGGCACCGAAGGCTTCGTCGCCGCCCTATCCCCAGGCGCAGCGGCACGCCTTCCTAACAAGTTTTACGAGGACGAGTCTGACCTCCTGCGTGCCTGCGGTGAGGCGCTCAAGGTGGAGTACAAGGCGATTACGGATGCCGGCTTGACCGTGCAGTTCGACGCCCCGGACCTGGCTGAAGCCTGGGACTCGGTGGTTCCGGAGCCGACGGTTGAGGACTTCCAGGCCTTCCTACGTGAGCGAATCGATGTGCTCAACGAGTCCATCAAGGACATCCCGCGTGAGCAGACTCGTCTGCACATCTGCTGGGGTTCCTGGCATGGCCCACACGTGACGGATATTCCGTTCGAGGACATCATTGAGGAGATCCTGCAGGCCAAGGTCGGCGGATTCTCCTTCGAGGGTGCCTCGCCGCGTCACGCCCACGAGTGGCGCTTGTGGAAGGACCACAAGTTGCCGGAGGGCACCGTCATTTACCCGGGTGTGGTTTCTCACTCCACCAATGCTGTGGAGCACCCACGCTTGGTAGCAGACCGTATCATCCAGTTCGCTGAACTGGTCGGCCCAGAAAACGTGATTGCATCGACGGACTGTGGTCTCGGCGGCCGTCTGCACCACCAGATCGCGTGGGCCAAGCTGGAGTCCCTCGTGGAGGGTGCGCAGATTGCCACCGAGGAGCTGTTCTAATCAGCGAGCGGCCATGAACCAGTGAGCAAACTAAATAAACGCGCGAACCTCCTTGGTTCGCGCGTTTAATTTTTGGTGGGGAGGCGGTTACTTCGCAGCCGCTTTCTCGCCTTCCTTCTTCTGGGAGTTATCCCAGTAAAAGCCGTGGCTCTTGAGGAAGGCGCGCAGACCATCGAGAACGGATGGGTCGAATTGTGCGACCACGGTCAGCGCATTAATAGCGACGGCGACCAGAGCGATAATGCCGCCGACCCACGCAAAGACCTCTTCGGCTGTGTCATTGGGGCGGGCGGACTGTACCCATTCGGGCATCTCGTCCCATTCCTTCTCCAACTCGGCGTCCTTTTCCGCTTGGACGCAGTCTGGCTCTGCTGGCATGCCAGAGGAACCATAACCGTTAAGGATGCCGAGCCCCAGCTCCTGCGGCCCCATGAAGGAAGAACCTGCGGTGCCATCAGCCACCGCCTGCTCGTGCTCCTCACGCGCCTTGTGCACAGCGTCCGCACATTCCTTGGAGAGATCGGAGGTGTCGATGTGACCGACGTTCATCGAGCTTCCACCGTTGGGGCCCTGAGAGCTTCCGCCACTAGAGCTTTGGCTCTGGGAGGAAGCGGGGGACTGGCTGCTCTCAGCGGATTCTGCGGCTGTGGCCAACGGGGTGACCAGGGCCATCGTCGTCGCGCACACTGCGATAAGGGAGGTGGAAAGGCGCATAATCAGGAGTTCTCCTTGAAAGAAGGTGCGAAGGGGGTGCGAGAAAAAGGGGTGGGCTAGCTTGTCCTAAGCCCACTTCAATGTAGCAGCCCGCCCCGAGGGAAGGTAGGGATTACAGGAACTTCTCCAGCTGCTCGCGCAGCGGTGCTGGGGCAAGGCTGAGGACTGTTTCGCGGACACCCGGAGCGTTCAGCAGGCCGACTGCGGCAGCCACCGCAGCGATGACACCGATGACAGAACCGGCGATGATGCTCGCAGTGGATGAGTGGGAGCTGTGGGTATTCTTGTCCTCGTCGTCCTTGTCACCGGTAGAGTCTTCGTCGTCAAGCAAATCTTCAACAGAGTAGACAGTGGTGGTTCCGGAGACTTCGTTGCCCACGATGAGCAGGTGCTCGCCGTTGGGGGAGTCGGCCTTGTCGACGAAAGTGAAGCCCTCCGGGCCCAAGTCACCGGCAGCGGCGAACTCATCGGTGGAGAAGTCGCGGTTGTTGACGTAGGTGACGAAGGAGGCATTGGCCGGGTCGGTGACGTCATAGACGAAAACGCCGCCGACGCGCTCGGCGCCAACGAAAGCATAGGTGCGATCCCCAACCTTGCCGATTGTCAGGGCCTCCGGTTCAGGGCCCTTGTTGTCAGAGCGGTCATCAAACTCGGCCGCTTCGTTGTCGGCGTTGTGGTGGAACACTCCCGGTTCATTCAGCTCAGCGGTGATCTTTTCAAAATCGCTACCGGAGTCGAAGACGACCGTGCCGTTGGCGTCGTAGATGCTGAAGGAGCGAGAGCCGAAGGAATAGAGCTCGTCGAAGCAGCCCTTCTCTTCATTCCACCCGGAGGCGTTGCTGAGCTTCAGGTTGCCGGCCTGCTTCTTGTCGGCGAGCTCGTCCGGATTGACGTCGCCCAGCGCGCCCTCGCACACCTTGCCGTCCTCGATGAGGTCCTTGAGCTCGACTTCATCGGTGTAGACGCCGGAACCACCGTCCTTTTCCTTGACACCCCACTCGCGGGCGTCGCCCTCATTCGCGGTGGCGAAGTAGGTCTGGCCGCCGGCGGTGAAAGCACCGATGGAGTCCGGCATGGACAGACCCTTGACCGGGATGGTGCGCAGCTCGGCGGCGTCATCCTTGTTGGAGGAGTCGAGTGCTACCTGCGAGTGATCCGCAATGTGAGCCGGCAGGATCTTCTCCACTGTGGCGGATTCAATATCGATGACCCCAATGGCATTGGCCTCCTGCAGCGTCACGTATGCCTTGCCCGCCTGGGAGGAGATGTACTCCGGTTCGAAGTCAATGGAGGGCTTCGCCTCGTGCCCGGAGGGACCAAAGACGCGCACGCCCTCAGGCAGTGGCTTGCCGTCGAAAGCCGTGAAATCAGCGATGCGGGCATCCGCCTGAGTCGGCGCCGCAACTCCCGCCGGCAGCTTGATAACGGAGACGGAACCTTCTGGGTCGGCGACGTAATCGGTGCCCTCGGCGTTGAGCTCGTTCGACGGCTCGCCCTCGTTGGCCACGAGAGCGTAGTTTCCGTCCGCGGTGAGGTGGACGTTATCCGGCAAAGCACCCACCGCCACGCGCCCCAGCTCGGCGGTGGCTAAGTCCTCGGCCGCAGCGTTGAAGAAGAGCGCCTCGCCGTTCTCGGTCTTGTCCGCCTGCTGGACGGCGGCCACAGCCAGGCCATCAGGGCGTACGGCTACGGAGTTGATCTCTTTGCCTTCACCGGCAGAAATGGAGCCGATCAAGGTGGGCTTGGCTGGGTCAGCGGCGTCGAGGACGTCGATCTGGCCCGCGTGCGCGTTAACCGTAAGGATGCGCTTGGAGGCTGGGTGGAAGGCCACGATTTCCGCGGCTGATTCTGCGTACACGCCGGACTCATAGGTGCCGATCGGGGTCACCTTGAGGCTGGCGTCAGCGGCGGAATGCTCGATGACGTTGTCCACAATCGCGGCCGAGGATGCCGGCACGGTCAGGCTAAGGCTAGTCGCGGTCGC
Organism: Corynebacterium guaraldiae; assembly: GCF_053480195.1. NCBI lineage: Bacteria > Bacillati > Actinomycetota > Actinomycetes > Mycobacteriales > Corynebacteriaceae > Corynebacterium > Corynebacterium guaraldiae. Next base: position 83,611 of record NZ_JBRBAU010000008.1, read on the forward strand.
AGCACACAGCGCGAGAGCGCGGCGGGAGAAAGAGCGAGACATTGAGAAAGACTCCTTGAAGCGGAACGAAAAAGTTTCCGAACCACCGTACGTACCGCCCATGGTGCTTTTGGGGAACGCAGCGTTGCAAACAAACGATATCTAGGTAAACGTTGGGTGAATCGGTCGAATGCTAGGTAATGTGCGACGCGAGAGAGCTGGGGCGCTAAAATGAGCCACCATGACAAGCACCCCGCAAGACTTCGAGCCAATCCACGCCTCTGATATCCAACTGGCACAATCGCGAATTAGCTCGGAGATTGCCCCGGCTCCGCTGCAGTATTGCCCGCGCCTGTCCCAAGAAACCGGCTATGAGGTGTACTTAAAACGCGAAGATCTGCAGGACGTGCGCTCCTACAAGATTCGCGGCGCTCTGTACGGCATGTCGAATTTAAGCGAAGAGCAGCGGAAGCAGGGGATTGTTACAGCCTCTGCCGGCAATCACGCCCAAGGCGTGGCTTATGCCTGCCGCACCATGGGGATCCACGGCAAGATCTTCGTGCCGGAGCCGACCCCGAAGCAAAAGCGCGACCGCATCCTGGTCCATGGCGGTGACGTCGTGGAACTCGTTGTCACCGGCGCCAACTTCGATGAAGCAGCTGCCGCCGCGCACGCGGATGCTGCGGAGCGCGGTGCCTTCTTTATTGAGCCTTTCGACGCACGCGATACCGTTACCGGCCAGGGAACCGTCGCCGCGGAAATCGTGTCCCAACTGTCGTCCATCGGTAAATCCCTCGACACCGTGGTGGTCCCCGTGGGCGGCGGTGGCCTGATCTCCGGCATCACCTCCTACCTCGCTGACATGGCCCCGCGCACCGCGGTGGTGGGCATTGAGCCGGCTGGGGCGGCGTCGCTCAGCGCTGCATTCGCTGCCGGCGAGCCGGTAACGCTCGACACCGTGGATCCTTTCGTCGATGGGGCTGCGGTCAAGCGCATCGGTGAGCTGCCCTTCAAGATTTTGGAGGCCAATCAAGGACGCTTGCACTGGGATGTCGTCTCCGAAGGTGCTGTGTGCACTGAGCAGTTGGCGCTGTACCAGAACGAAGGCATCATCGCCGAGCCCGCCGGCGCGCTGAGCGTGACCGGCCTGCGCACGCTGAACCTGCAGCCGGGCTCGACAGTCGTCTGCGTTATTTCCGGCGGCAACAATGACGTGCTGCGCTACGCCGAAATCATGGAGCGCTCCCTAGTGCACCGCGGCCTCAAGCACTACTTCCTGGTGAACTTCCCACAGGAGCCAGGCCAGCTGCGCCACTTCCTGCAGGATGTCTTAGGTCCAGAGGATGACATCACGTTGTTCGAGTACCTCAAGCGCAATAACCGCGAGACCGGCGCGGCGCTGGTGGGCATCGAACTGGGCAGCGCAGCGGGTATCGATGGCCTGCTGGAGCGCATGGAGAAGTCGAAGCTGAATTGCCAGCAGCTTCAGCCGGGCACCCCTGAGTACGATTTCCTCGTCGCATAATGCTGGAGAGCTATCAGCGCCCGGTCGCAGGAGACGTCGTCGAGCACGAGATTGAGATCAAACGCTCGCGGTTTATCACCCTCATCGGCCGCGCCACGAATGAGGCGGAAGCACGCGCGCTTATCGACGCCGCCTGCGACCGCTTTCCCGACGCCCGCCACCACTGCTCGGCGTATATCTATCACGTCGATGGCTCGAATCCGGTGGAGCGCTCCTCCGATGATGGCGAGCCTTCCGGCACCGCCGGTAAACCGATGCTTGATGTTTTGAAAGGCTCGGGGCTGCTTGATATCTGTGCAGTGGTCGTGCGCTACTTCGGCGGTATCAAGTTGGGCGCGGGCGGGCTCGTTCACGCTTATAGCGGCGCTGTGAGCGAGACGATGGAGCAGGTTGAGCATGTCACGCGCGCCTTGCGTGAGCTCTATACCGTGGAGGTTTCCCACGCGGAGGCCGGCCGGCTGGAAGCGGAGTTGCGCAACCGCGGCGTCGACATGGTGGATACCGCTTATGGCCAGGCGGTGACTTTCACCGTGTCCGTTGAGCCCGGCGGTGAGGAGAAACTCGCTGCAACGCTCGCGGCACTGACTCAGGGTGGGGTAGAGCCGAAGGAAGCCGGAACAGCCTGGGTGGAGCTTTAAGGTGGCGGGCTTCTGGCCATGTAAAATAAGCCCCATGACTATGCAGCGACGCCCCAACAATCCCATTGAGCAACGCAAACAAGCCGTACGCACCCACGCACGCAACGGCGCTGTGTGTGTCGTGGGAGGCGTCGCCGGCGGCATCCTCCTGGGTTGGGCATTGACTGGTTTCTGGACCTGTATGGCCATTGGTCTCATCGTCGCCGTGGTCGGCGGCGCCTACAACTGGATAAAGATCCAGAAGATCGTCAACGAAAACCACAACCTTTAAGCGCCTATGGTGAATCAGCCCGACGGGCGGCCCGTCCGCATTGACGCCTGGGTCTGGTCCGTGCGCATGTTCAAGACCCGGTCAGAAGCTGCCGCAGCGGTGCGCGCCGGGCACGTCAAGCTCAACGGCAACGCCACCAAGCCCGCACAGCAGGTTGTCCCCGGCGACCGCGTGCGCGTGTGGCGCAACCACCACGAACATGATCTCGAGGTGCTCGCCACCGTGTCCAAGCGCGTGGGCGCTCCCATCGCGCGGACCTGCTACATCGACCACGCACCGCCGCCACCGCCGAAGGAGTTTTTACCCTCGGTTCCGGTTCGCCCGCGCGGTGCCGGCCGCCCCACGAAGAAGGAGCGCCGGCAGATCGACAAGTTCCGCGGCGGATTCCGCTAATTATTCCGGAAGCTTTTTAAGGCCTTCAGGCGCGCGTTCAGGCGACGCTTGCGATCCTTGCGGTCGCCGGCTTGGGCGGTGGCCTCGATGTGCTGGGCACCGAACTTGTTGAGCAGCAAATCGTCGATAAGCCTGACCTGGCCCGGGCGGAAGCGGTAGCGCATGGCGTCATGCACGTGGGCGATGGCGTCTTCATCGAGGAGCTGCTTGAGCTGGCTTAGACGATTGATGCCGTTGTTTTCTAAAAGCTCCGCTAGGAAGCGATAGTGCTCCGAGCGTGAACGCGGAAAGCGGTTACCCAGAATGATGGCGAGGACGCCGGGGAGGGTCTCTGCCGTGATTTCCACGTCATCGTCCGCCTCGGAGCTGGGGGCCTTGAGCGCTGCGATCTCATCGAACTGCTGGTCCGCCAACTCAATGAGGCCCGCAGCGAGCGTGAAGAGGCGATCCACCTGTGGGGATGGCGGGTTGGGGCCCTGCTTGTACCGGATATCGTGCTCAAATTCCGCCCAGGCGTGCTGCAGCACAGTGCGGATTTGAATCTCAAAGGTCCAGCCAACATAGGCTTCAAGTTCCTCAAGGGCAGCGACACTATCTTCAGAGACCTTGAGCACTAGGTGGTGTGAGCCATAGCCAAAGCCGCCGGAAATCCGCGTTTCTGCTGCCTTGTCCACCGAGCGAAGCACGGTGAAGGTTTCTCCCAGAACTTCGAGGGCCTCCGGAATAACCGTGGAGTGGAAGACGGTAATCCGCACGCCCAAGACATCGTGGATATCCTCCCACGGAGTGGGGTACATGAGCTCGCCGTTGCCGCGACGCTTCTTTGCCTTGGCCTTCAGAGACGGCCATTGCTTCACACGGGTAGCTACGCGGTCGAAGATAATTCCGGCGTCGTTAAGCAAGTCCTCGATGGCATCGCGGAAGTCCTGCGCCGCAGTGGGATGCGCGTGCACCCAGGAATGATACTGGTTGCTCAAGCGGGACATGGATGATTCAGCCATCGTGAAACGTGACTCCTTTCGGCCACGGCGGAAAAGTGCGGGGGTGTGTCTACACCTCCAACGGGAAGCCGTTAGCTAATACTAGCGGTTGCATGCTGAGCGGGGCTCGATGGCGCGGGCGCAATTCAGCAGCGCGCCACGCTAACTCCGTGGCGCGATGCGGGGATACGTTGAACAACGCATAAAGAGTGTGCGCATCAGGCACGAGGTACGTGATGCTTCGAGCCTGGCTGAGCCTCTGAAGATGATTGTCTAGGATAACGAAAGCCTGCGGATGGGCCAACCAGGACGATATCGTGCAGCGATAAGCTCGCACCTCGAGGCCTGCCTCGGACCCCATGAAGCCGAGTTCGGCAGGGCGGGTGAAGAATCGCAGTCCCTGCTCCGTCAACGCTCGCCGCTGCAGATTCAGCGCTGCGGAATCCCATGCCTGGCGTACGGTTAAGCCCATATCATCCAGAGCGCGCTGGCTCACACGCTTGGCCTCCGTACCCGTGCCGCGCACTATGGACATCGATAGCGTGCGCGATAGCTGGAGGCTAGCAGGTGAGTCCCCAAAACCATCATCACACAGCTTATTTCCGGTCAGCTCTTCGCTCGGGCAGAGCGAGGGGAGAAGGCGATCGACGTGGAGGGAAGTGGATAGCGCGATGGTCATAAGGATTTATCTCCGTAACGGTTGGGCAGGTGCAGATTCCTTATGCTTATTGGACTGCGCTCCACGCCCACCGGTTCCCAGCGAAGAGGAGAATTCCTTTGTATTTGGGCTTATCGCGGATGCCTTGAGGCCAATCGCGGGTTAAAACGGAGGTGCTTCATCGAGTTGAAGCTCCTCGAGGAGCTTGTCTGTCTGCCAGATCTCAATATCCTGGCCCTTGCCTTGTAGCTCTTCGGCGCGCTTTTCCTTCGATGTCTTGGTGGCCCACTGGCCTACGACGAGGATGGTGGTCTTCTTCGTGACGTTCTTGCCCACCTTTCCACCGCGCTCAGCAATCTTGGACCACAACAGACCTTTATCAAAAGGTTCGAAGTCACCAGTGAGGGTGACATTCTGGCCAAACAATGCGCCTTCTGGATCGGCGTCGGGGTTCGGATCCGGGATGGTGTCTGGCGTGGATACGGACTGCCATGGGGCCGGCCCGCGGCGCTGTGCGGACCCGGAGCTCTTCTTTTTCGCACCCGAGGTCGTTCCGGCCATGCGCGTCTTGTCGCGGAAATCCGTGCCTGCGCCTAAGTCCGCTGCAGACAGCGGAGCAGTGTTAGCGCGCAGAACTGGGATGACGGACTCCTCGCTCAAGGTGCCCAGGGCAAAGTCACGGATGGTGAACAAGTCCTCGATGGAACCAGAGTGACCAAAGCGCTGAGCCAGGGCGCTAACAATTTCGCCGGCTGCCCGGGCATCCGCTGTGGCTTCGTGGTGGTGGAAGTCCTCGGCCCCGATACAGGAGGCGACGGTCGGAAGCTTATGGTTGGCCACGTCGATGACGCCGGCGCGGGAGGCATCGCGAGCCAGGGCCAGCGAGCACGCCAAGCGAATCTCCGGAACTGGCGCCGCAGATTTCTTAAGGCCGCTGCGCAAGGCCGTGGAATCGAACTGTGCGTTGTGGGCCACCATCGTGTCAGAGCCGAGGAAGTCGAAGAGCTCGGCAGCAGCATCCGCAAAGGGCGAAGCATCAGCGACGTCATCTGGCGTGATGCCGTGGATACTGATGTTGACGTCGTCGAAGTGCTCTAGGCCCGGCGGGGGAGTGCACAACCACGTACGGGACTCGGTCTCTTCGCCATCGCGGAAGCGGACCGCGCCGATCTGGCACACCGAACCCCAGTTGTCATTGGCCGTTTCCACATCGACGGCGGTGAAGTTCAATCCCTGAACACGAGTGCTGGCGGCCGGTGCTTCGCCGCGCAAGGCAGCCTCCACCGCCTGCGCGAAAGCCGTGGCGTCCTGGCCGGGTGCAAAACGGATGACCGTGTCACCAGCACCATCTCCGGAACCACTGGTGCCGTGAACGATGACTTGACCAAAACCAGTTGCCGTCGGCTCCGTGCATTCCACGCCCGTGGCTCCAGCGAGGGAGAGACTCTCGTGGGCTGGTGCGCCGAGGGAAGAAGCAAGCAAAGAGCGGCGGAAAACAATGGCTTCGGCGGTGACATCAATGACGGCACCGTGGGCAGTGTAGGACACGGATTCCTTTCAAAGCATGGTGTTGGTGGTGGAGAGCAAGCGGTGAAGAAGCAGCCAAAGCTTCAGCTGCTTCTTGCCGAAGCAACCGATTATGCAGGTTCGTCGTTGTCGTCGAAGACTGGGGGCTCGGTCTGGCGCAAAATCAGCGTGGAGCGCGGCTGCACCATGATGGTTCCTTCGGCAGAGATCAGCTTTTCCTCGTCCGGGTATCCGCCGGAATCAGAAGTATCGACGATGAGCCGCCAGCTAGCGCCCAAGTCCTTCTTCGGCAGGGTGAACTCAATGTCCTCGTGGTGGGCGTTGAAAATCATGATGAAGGAATCATCCGTGATGCGTTCGCCGCGGGCCGTCGTTTCCGTGATGGCGTTGCCATTGAGGTAGACCATGAGGGCCTTGCCGAATTCAAAATCCCAGTCCTCAGAGGTCATCAGCTTGCCGGAGGGCACGAGCCATGCAATATCGCGGTCTTTCACCTCAGAACCAAAGGGGCCACCGGCCAAGAAACGCTGGCGACGGAACACCGGGTGGTTCTTGCGGATGTTAATCAGGCGCTTAGTAAAACCGTGCATGGCGATGTTCTTTTCCTGCTCCAACATCGACCAATCGATCCAGGAAATCTCGTTGTCCTGGCAGTACACGTTGTTGTTGCCGCCCTGGGTGCGGCCTAGTTCATCGCCGTGGCACAGCATCGGGGTGCCTTGGGAGAGCAGAAGAGTGGTGAGGAAGTTGCGGACCTGGCGGCGGCGAAGCTTCTTAATTTCTTCGTCGTCAGTCGGGCCCTCCACGCCGTGGTTCCACGAGCGGTTGTGGGATTCACCGTCGCGGTTGTCCTCCCCGTTGTCCGCGTTGTGCTTTTCGTTGTAGGACACCAAATCACGCAGCGTGAAGCCGTCGTGAGCGGTGATGAAGTTAATGGATGCGGTGGGGCGGCGGCCGTTGTTGGCATACAAGTCGGAAGAGCCGGTCAAGCGTGAGGCAAACTCACCCATCTTCGACGGTTCCCCGCGCCAGAAATCACGGACGGTATCGCGGTACTTACCGTTCCATTCGCTCCAAATGGGCGGGAAGTTACCAACCTGGTAGCCGTTATGGCCCACGTCCCAGGGCTCGGCGATGAGCTTGACCTTGGAGACCACCGGGTCCTGCTGCACCAGATCGAAGAAGGTGGCGAGCTTGTCGACGTCATCCAGCTCGCGCGCCAGAGTAGACGCGAGATCGAAGCGGAAGCCATCCACGCGCATTTCCGTCACCCAATAACGCAGCGAATCCATAATCAGTTGGAGGGAGTGCGGGTGGCGGACATTGAGGGAGTTACCGGTGCCGGTGTAGTCCATGTAGTGCTCGGGATTGTCATCGACCAAGCGGTAGTAGGCATGGTTATCAATACCGCGGAAGGCAATGGTTGGCCCCATGTGGTTGCCTTCGGCGGTGTGGTTGTAGACCACATCGAGGATGATCTCGATTCCAGCCTCGTGGTAAGCGCGAACCATAGCCTTGAACTCAGCCACTGCCTCGCCTGGCTTCTTGGCGTAGGCGTAGTCCGCATGCGGAGCGAAGAAGCCGAAGGTGTTGTAGCCCCAGTAGTTACGCAGGTCCAGCTGGCGCAGACGGTCATCCTGGAGGAACTGGTGGACCGGCAGCAGCTCGACGGCCGTCACACCCAAGTCCTTGAAGTAGTTGATGATCGCCGGGTGCGCCATGCCGGCGTAGGTGCCGCGCAGCTCCTCTGGCACATCCGGGTGCGTCATCGTCATGCCCTTGACGTGGGCTTCGTAGATGATGGTCTCGTTATCCGGGGTATGCGGCCGGTTGTCGCCGTGCCACTCGAAGAAGGGGTTGATGACCACCGACAGCATCGTGTGGCCCAAGGAATCATCTTCGTTGCGCCCGGTGCCAGGCTCTTCAGCGAAGATATCGTAGGAGTACAGCGAGGCATCGCCGTCAAAATCACCGTCGAAGGCGCGGGCATAAGGATCGACAAGTAGCTTCGAGGGATCGCAGCGCAGGCCGTGCTCCGGTTCATAAGGGCCGTGGATGCGGTAACCGTAGCGCTGTCCGGGGCTGACGTTGGGGAGGTAGGCGTGCCAGACATGGGCGGTGACTTCGGTCAACTCAATGCGCTCTTCGCTGCCATCGTGGTCGATGAGGCAGAGCTCAACCTTTTCCGCGATTTCGGAAAAGATAGCAAAATTAGTTCCGGCTCCATCGAAGGTGGAGCCGAGCGGGGAGGGGGAACCAGGCCACACCTGGCGAGATGGCGTTAGATCAGCACGGGTCTCAGTCATGAGGCTCAGCTTAGTCAATTCTATTCGCAGCGATCGGTTCGCAGTGACTTTAAACCGGTAACCATGAGTTCCGCGGCGCGCACAGAGGTGGCGTCCACGGGCGCGGTGCCCGGAGAGGGAGAGGCCGTGCTGGGCGACGACCCGCTCGGCGACGCCCCACTGAGCTGCTCGCGGGATTGCTCCATGAACGTAGCCCCGAGTGTGTAGTGGATCAGCGTACGAGCGGCGACGGCGATATCCTCCGGTGACGCATCGGGGGCTTCTTTCTGCAGCGTGGTTGTGAATAACTCTTCTAAGTCAATGCTGGCTGAAGACTCTGGGAAAGCGGCGCCAGCGATGGCTACCTCGGCTCCATCGCGCCAGCGGCGCAGCTCCCGGTGCAGCGAGCTGACCAACTCCGCCGTGGTTTCACCCGCGACGGGGGAGAGGATCTCAGCGGTCATGGCGGCGATGAGCGATTGCTTGTTAGCTACATGCCAGTACAAGGCGCCGGGAGCCACGTCGAGGTTGGTGGCGACGCGGCGCATGGTGACGTCGGCAAGCCCGTAGCGGGTCAAGAGTTCGAGGGCGGTGGAAACGATAGCGTCGCGAGATAGATGCACACGACCAACTCTACGCGGCGCAAGAAACCCCTAGTGGGGCTCACAGGAAGCTTCAAGGTGTAAAATATGATTTCTTCAAACAGCCCTTGTTAGGGTTGTCGGAGATGCCCAAGAGCAACCACCACGCCTAGCGTGGATTTACCTATCGCTCTCTATTTAATTTGAGGAGTTATCCCTTGTCCTTTTTGACACCTGCCAAGAAGTCCCTCATCGCTGTTGCACTCGTTGCACCGCTTTCCTTGGCTGCTTGTGGTTCCGATGACGAGAACGCAGGCGACACCGCTTCCTCTGCGGCAAAGACCACCACGACGACGAAGTCCAAGGAAAAGACGTCTGAGAAGAAGACGGAAGAGAAGACTTCTGAGGATAAGAAGGAGGGGGAAGAGAATAAGGACGGCGAGAGCGCTGCTCCGAAGCCGGAGGGAGAGAACCCTGAGGGCGGCGACCAGGCCGTGGCCAACCCCTTCGAAGAGGGCGCGGACCCGTTCCAGAACATGCCAAAGGTTGAACCGGTTCAGGGCGAGGCCGCAAGCCAGGAGGATATCGACGGTATCAACACCCTGGTACGTGGCATGTATGAGCAGCAGACCATGCGCTCCTTTGTGAAGTACCTTCCGGAACACACCTGCGCGGCCGTGCGTAATGATCCAAACTCCGGCCTCGACCAGGTGGACTACAACCAGGTCCCGGATGTGCCGATGAACCAGCTCAAGGACATGATGGCCGCAGCTGGCCAGGACACCTCCCAGATGGAGGGCTTCGACTGGTCCAAGACCGGCGTTGAGTCCATCAATGATGTCGTGGTTAACGGCGATGACGCCTCCGCGACCGTGAACGTCAACACCAGCCAGGGCATGGATAGCTCCACCATGCGCTTCAAGCGCGAGAATGGTAACTGGACCTTCTGCGGCTAGAGATTATCGTGCCTGCACTGCGTGCACCTAGCTTTCATATACCCCGCGCCATTGGATTCGGCGCGGGGTTGCTCGCGTTAGCGCTCCTTGGTTTCTCCGCTGTTGGCGCTGTCTGGGGGCTGTGGCGGCCTACTCTGGAGGGCCATCGCATGGAGGATGGCGGCTATGTCCTGCGCAACGTTGCCGACGTGCAATTCGATTCTTATATCACCTTCGTGCTGATCACCGGAGTCCTCGGTATGGCCTTGGGAGCAATCGCCCACCGTTGGGGAGAGCGCTACCGTGGCGTCGGTGTGCTGCTGTGGGTGGCGCTGGCGGCTTTGGCCGGTGCGGCGTCCTTCTATGTCTTCGGTGGGGCGACGGCCACTGATGTTCCGGAGAACCCCGGGGAATTCGTGGAGTTCGTGCCGAAGTTTTCGCCCGGCATCGCGTGGCTTGTGGGACCATTTATGGCCATGTTTGTCTACTGGTCCGCGCTGTTCTTTGAGCCGCCCAGCGTGGCGCTCGAAAGTGAAACGGAAGAAAATGAGGCAGCGGTCGACGTGCGCTAGGGCCACGCGACGGGGGAGGAGCCCACGGCATCGCGTGAAATGTCATCGATGCCGTGGAGGACGTGCTTGATGCCGCGGCCGAGGGCGGTTATCAGTTGGGCGTCGGAAAGCCCGGCGCCCGTCATGACCGCGTAATCAATGCGCACCTGCAGCCCGTCAACGTTGGAGTGGCAGAAGGCCGAGGCCGAGTGATTGTTCCGGTTCCAATCATTGCAAATAAGGAAAATCCTGGAGAACTCGCTGCCCTGTAGGTTCGGGTCCCAATGGCCTTTGATGATGAGGCTTGGGCCGGAGTCAATGGCGAAGGCAAAGAGGACGTCATTGATCCAGGCATAAACTGCTTCATCGCCATCTGATTGGAAGCGCGAAATTCCCAGAGCGGGTAAGAGGGCTTCGAGGCGGTCCGTATCGACGCTGGCGACGGGGCCGTCGAGTTCTGTCTGTTCTTCCGGGACTGCCGGGCGGGGAAGCGTGAGAACGGGGAAAAGTTTAGCCAGTTCTTCGAGGCAGGCCGCGGCGTTGTGGAGCGCTGGCACTACCGAAGCGGAGAGTTGGGCGCTTGTGGGTTTCTGGTGCACCACGAGGAAGGAGTGACCCCACACTTCGACTTCGGTAGGGGAGGAATAGTTGAGCACGAGGTGCGGCGAGAGGCAGTCGTGGTTCCAGTCGTTGACGAACTCGCTGAGACTGGGGATATCGCCGAAACCAAGAATGCCATGGTGGGTGGTGTAGAAACGCAGGATCGGCTCGCCCTCAGTGTCCATGAAAGCGCGGGTTTCCCCGAGCGGCGAGTGCGGGAAGAGGAGCTCGTGTGCGGACACCCGGATGCAGTCAAGGCTTTCCCGGCGCGTGAGGCGTTCGACGCGGGCAAGCAAGTCTGACGGGGTCTGGCGGTCCAGGCCGTCGGCGCCGTTGCTCATTTCGCCACCTCCCTCTACCGATTCGGGATGCCGGAATGTGTTACTAGTGGCACATTCTATAACCCGCACCTGCCGGTTCGCTGGCTTTTCGGTCCGGGTATAGTAATGGGAAGGTATAGAAACCACTGCATATTATAAAAAGAGGTCCCAGCATGCTACGAACCATCGACCTGCGAGGAGAGGAACTTACTACCTCCCGTTTGCGCCGAGTATTGCCGCGAGGGGGCACGGACGTGTCCTCGGTGATGGGCACTGTTATCCCCATGGTGGAGAAGGTCCGTGACGGCGGAGCGGCGGCCGCCCTCGACTTCGGCGAAAAATTTGACGGCATTCGCCCGGCCGCGGTGCGTGTTCCTCAGGAGGAGCTGAAGAAAGCAGCCGATGAGCTGGACCCGAAAGTGCGGGCGGCCATCGAGGAATCCATCGTGCGCGTGCGTGCTGTCCATGCTGACCAGAGGCCGGATTCGCACACGACCACCCTGGCGCCGGGGGCAACGGTCACCGAGGTCTTTCACCCCATCGAGCGGGTGGGGCTGTACGTCCCAGGCGGCAAGGCGGTGTATCCATCTTCCGTCATTATGAACGCCGTCCCCGCCCAGGAAGCGGGCGCTGAGGCGATGGTCGTGGCCTCCCCACCACAGAAGGAGTTTGGTGGTCTGCCGCACCCGACGGTGCTGGCCACATGCCACATGCTCGGCGTGGACGAGGTGTGGGCAGTAGGCGGCGGGCAAGCCATTGCCCTTCTGGCCTATGGCGATGATGAACCGGTTACCGGTGAGGAAGCACTGGAGCCTGTCGATATCATTACCGGCCCAGGCAACGTGTTTGTTGCCGCCGCTAAACGGGCAGTGCAGGGCGTGGTGGGCATTGATGCGGAGGCCGGGCCCACGGAGATCGCCATTTTGGCAGACGATAGCGCCAACCCCGTCTACGTGGCCTATGACCTCATCTCCCAGGCAGAGCATGATCCCATGGCTGCTTCCGTGCTCATTACTGATTCAGAGGAGTTTGCCGCCGCCGTGAACGCGGAGGTAGCGCAGCGTTATACCGCCACCGCCAATGCCGAACGCGCCGCCGAGGCGCTGCGCGGTGAGCAGTCGGGCATTGTCGTGGTTGAGGACCTTGAGGCGGGAATCGCCGTCGCGGATGCCTATGCCGCCGAGCACTTGGAGGTGCACACGATAAACGCCCGGGCAGTTGCGGAGCGCATCCGCCACGCCGGTGCCATCTTCGTTGGCGACTATTCGCCCGTACCTCTTGGTGATTACACCGCGGGTTCCAACCACGTTTTGCCAACCTCTGGAACCGCGCGGTTTAGCGCCGGCTTGTCGACGCACACCTTCCTTCGCCCAGTAAACCTCATCGAGTATGACCGCGCGGCACTCGGCGAGGTAGCGGAGAACGTTATCGCCTTCGCCACCGCGGAGGCGCTGCCCGCCCACGGTGAAGCAATCGCCGCACGATTCGCCGAAGACACAGATGCCCAGAAAGGAGAGGCTTAAACCATGGCTGAGCTGAAGGATCTTCCCCTGCGTGAAGAATTGCGTGGCTCCAGTGCCTATGGTGCCCCGCAGCTGACGGTAACCAACCAACTCAACACCAACGAAAATCCTTATCCGCCGTCGGAGGCGCTGGTGAAGGACATGGTGGAGGCCGTCGAGAAGCACGCACGCCAACTCAACCGCTACCCGGAGCGCGATGCCGTCGAGCTGCGCACGGCGCTGGCGGAATACGTCAGCGAGCAGACCGGTGTCACCGTGGGCGTGGAGAACGTGTGGGCAGCCAACGGCTCCAATGAGGTGCTCCAGCAGCTGCTGCAGGCCTTCGGTGGGCCGGGCCGCAGCGCGCTGGGATTTACGCCGAGCTACTCCATGCATCCGATTCTGTGCGCAGGCACGCAGACCGAATTCATTTCCTGCCCGCGCGATGAGGACTTCCGCATCGATGAGGAGGCGGCTCTGGGGGCCGTCGCCAAGCACAGCCCCGACGTCGTCTTCATCACCACCCCGAACAACCCCACCGGTGATGTCACCCCGATCGAACTGGTGGAGAAGATCGTGCAGGTCGCGCCGGGCATCGTCATCGTGGACGAGGCCTACATGGAATTCTCGCCCTCGCCGTCAGCTACAACACTGCTGGCGAAGTACCCGACCAAGCTCGTGGTCTCGCGCACGATGTCCAAGGCCTTCGATTTCGCCGGCGGGCGCTTGGGTTACTTTGTGGCGGATCCCGCCTTCGTGGAAGCCGTGATGCTCGTCCGCTTGCCCTATCACCTCTCCGTTTTATCCCAGATCGCGGCCACCGTGGCTCTTGCTCACAAGGAGGAGACCTTGGGTACCGTGGCGAAGCTTTCGGCGGAGCGGGATCGGGTTGTCGCACGGCTCCAGGAACTTGGCTATTACGTTGTGCCGAGCGAATCCAACTTCGTCTCCTTTGGGCGCTTTGCCGACCAACACGTGGTGTGGCAGGGATTCCTCGACCGCGATGTGCTGATCCGAGACAACGGCGTACCGGGTCTCCTGCGCGCCACGATTGGGCTGCCCGAAGAGAATGACGCCTTCCTTTCGGCCGCGGCGGACTTGGCAGATACAGTAGAGATGACTAACTGAGAACTGAAACTTGAGCCCAGGAAAAGGCTCATGATGAAAAGAAGGAGCGTGGGACAATGAGCGCTGGTGAAGCTACACGCCACGACTTAGGCGACCGCATTGGCCGCGCAGAGCGCGTGACTGGGGAGACAAAGATCTCCGTTGAAATCAATCTCGATGGCACCGGCCAGGCGGATATTTCGACGGGGCTGCCGTTCTTTGACCACATGCTCAACGCTGTGTGCACTCACGGCTCCTTCGACCTTAAGGTCCATGCCGAGGGCGATATCGATATCGATGCCCACCACACGGTGGAAGACACCGCGATTGTTCTTGGCCGCGCTTTCCTCGAAGCACTGGGGGATAAGTCCGGCATCCGCCGTTTCGGTTCCCAGCTTCTGCCCATGGATGAAACGCTGGTGGAGGCCGTCGTTGACATTTCTGGGCGGCCCTACTTTGTCATGAATGGCGAGCCGGAGAACTTGGAGTGGCAGGTTATTGGCGGGCACTACGCCACGGTGATCAACCGGCACTTCTTCGAAACCTTTGCCACACACTCGGCGACGACTCTGCACGTCAACGTGCGCTATGGGCGCGATCCGCACCACATCACGGAAGCCGAGTACAAGGCAGTGGCCCGCGCCCTGCGCCAGGCAACCGAGCGGGATCCGCGAGTAACCGGAGTTCCTTCGACGAAGGGAGCACTCTAAGACGCTATGAATGTCATGGTTCTCATTCTCTTTCTCGTCGCCGGTCTGCTCGTCGGTGGCGCGTGGGCGGCGTATCAGAACGGTTCAGTATTGCTGACTGTGGTCGCGGGCGCGCTCGCGGCGGTCGCCGTGGCCGCCGCGTTGGTCTGGTTCCTCGACATCTTTTTGGCAGGATTGGCGGCAAAGTGACAGATAACGCCCCTCAGAGTGTGTGGAAGGTTGCCGGCTTCAAGGAAACCATGATCGCGGTGGTTTCCGCCTTCGGCGCGTGGTCAGTTTTGCTACCCGTGGTGCCGTTGGCTGTGTTGGATTCCGGCGGATCGGCCACGCTGGCTGGCGCCACAACCGGCGTGTTCATGCTGGCCACCGTGCTTACCCAAATGGCGACTCCGATGCTGCTGCGCATCTTTGGCTACCGGCCGATCATGGCGGCGTCGGCGCTGCTCTTGGGCGTGCCGGCGTTGGGCCACATGCTGGGCGACGCCGCCCCAATCGCCCTAGGCTTTTCCGCACTGCGCGGTATTGGCTTTGGTGCCCTGACGGTGTCAGAAAACGCGCTCATCGCGGAAATCACGCCGCGGCGCTTGTTGGGCAAGGCCACTGGAATCTTCGGCCTTTTTATCGGCGCGGCACAGATGGCCTTCCTGCCCGTCGGCCTTGCCGTCGCCGCAGCGTACAACTATAACGTGGTGTACCTCTTGGCCGCCGGCCTCGGCCTTCTGGGTTTCTTCACCTGCATCCTCGTACCGCAGATCAAGGCTGCCCCGGTGGGAATGCCGGACCCATCGGATACCACTCCGCGTGCTCCAATGTGGAAGCTTGTGCTCGTGCCGGCACTGGCGTTGATGAGCTTCTCCGTGAGCTACGGCGTGGCCTCGAATTTCATTTCGCCGGCCGTGCGCGAATTGGATCCTGAACGCGGCGCGGTTTTGGGCGGCTTCATGCTGTCCGTGATTGGTGGCGCGGGCATGATTGCGCGCTACGTCGCCGGTGTCGTGGCGGACCGGGTGGGCAAGCCCGGCACACTCATGATTCCGGCCCAGGCTTCCTCGGTCGTGGGTGTGGGACTCATCGCCGCCGTGCTGTGGCAAGAGTGGTCGGTATGGCTGCTCGTGTTCGGTACGGTCATCTACGGTGCCGGCTTCGGCATCGTTCAAAACGAGGCGCTGCTGTCGATGTTTGACCGCCTCCCACGCGAGCGGCTCTCCGAGGGTTCTGCGGTGTGGAACATCTTCTACGACGGTGGTACTGGCCTTGGTTCGACGGTCCTTGGCGCCGTCGTGGCGATGTCAGGATACAAAGGCGCTTTTGCCGCAGGTGCCGCCATCATTGCGGTGGGCTTGCTCATGACTGCTGCTGACCTAGCTTTGGGTAAGACCCGCGTGAGCGAACTCAATGACATCCAAACGCGCTTGCGCAGGATTAGAAGGCCGAGGAGGCCCGGAAAGGAGCCACGATGAGCTCACACGACGTAGTTGTCCTTGATTATGGTGCCGGCAACGTCCGCTCGGCTGTGCGCGCACTGGAACGGGTCGGTGCCACCGTGACGGTGACCGCAGACCCGAAGCTGGCGGTGGAAGCCGATGGCCTGCTGGTGCCCGGCGTAGGCGCCTTCGCCGCCTGCATGGAAGGCCTGCGCGCGGCCCAGGGCCCACGGATCATTGGCCAACGCCTAGCTGGCGGCCGCCCAGTTCTCGGCATCTGCGTAGGTATGCAGATACTCTTTGAGTCCGGTACAGAACACGGCGTTTTTACGGAAGGCTGTGGTGAGTGGCCGGGGGAGGTGACCCGCTTGCAGTCGCCAGTTCTGCCCCATATGGGCTGGAACACCGTCGAGCTTCCCGACGATAGCCTTATGTTCCATGGCGTGAGCGCGCAGGATCGCTTCTACTTCGTGCACTCCTATGCCGCGCGGAGCTGGGAGCTCGAGACTGAAATCACTGAGCCGCCGAAGGTGGCGTGGTCCGAATATGGCGGTGACCGTTTTGTCGCCGCGGTAGAAAACGGTGCGCTATGGGCCACGCAATTTCATCCGGAGAAGTCGGGTGACGTCGGCTCGCAGCTGCTAAAGAACTGGATTGGAACGCTTTAAAGAGCCCACTCGAAAGGTAGACTACCCACCATGAGCTTTACACTGTTGCCCGCGGTTGATGTCGTCGACGGTCAGGCGGTTCGCCTTGATCAGGGAGAGGCCGGAACTGAAAAGCCCTATGGCTCGCCGCGTGAGGCCGCCCTTAAGTGGCAGGCCCAAGGCGCGCAGTGGCTGCACGCAGTAGATCTGGACGCAGCCTTTGGCCGCGGCTCCAACCACGAGCTGCTCGCTGAGATCACCACGAGCGTGGACCTTAACGTGGAGCTGACCGGAGGTATCCGGGATGATGACTCCTTGGCCCGTGCACTCGCCACCGGAGCCCGCCGCGTCAATATTGGTACCGCGGCTTTGGAGAACCCCGAATGGATTGCCAAGGTCTTGGCAGAGCATGGTGACCGCATCGCGGTCGATCTCGCAGTCCGGATGGTGGACGGCGAGTGGCGCACGCGCGGTAACGGCTGGGTTTCCGATGGTGGCGACCTCTGGGAGGTGCTCGAGCGCCTTGACGCCGCTGGTTGCACTCGCTTCGTGGTGACGGACGTGTCCAAGGACGGGACGCTGCAAGGCCCCAACATCGAACTGCTGCGTGAGGTTGCGGCCGCCACGGAGGCAAAGGTAACAGCCTCCGGTGGGATTTCCACCCTTGATGATCTGCGTGAATTGGCCCTCTACGAAAATGAGGGAATTGATTCCGCCATCATCGGCAAGGCTCTCTATGAGGAGCGCTTCACACTGGAGGAGGCGCTCGCGGCGGTTGCGGAAGTTACTCCGTTGCCGGGCGAAGAATACATTGACCCGATCGAGGAGAGGTAGGCCAATGGCCCCGATGTCAGGAACCTCCGCGTCGGATCCGCGCGAACTCGTGGCCTTTGCAGAAGCAGCGGTGGACCAGGTTGATGATCTCTTCCGCCGGGGCCTCGGTGCAGCGCCCGCGCGTTTCAAGGGCGAAGGGGACTTTGCCACCGAGGTGGATTTGCTGATTGAACAGCAGCTGCGACTGACGCTGAACCAGCTCACCGGTATCCCGGTACTCGGTGAAGAATCAGGCGGCAGCCTTGAAGAAACGGTGTGGGTTGTGGATCCCGTGGATGGAACCGCGAACTACTCAGCCGGGAATCCATGCTGCGGCATTCTTGTCACGCTAATCCACGAAGCAAAGCCGGTTGTTGCAGTAGCGGATTTCCCCCTGCTACACCGCCGCGTCGTTGCGGCGCAGGGCATGCAGCTGCGAACCAGCGGCGGCCCCTCCACTGGATTCGGTGGTGGCGAAGAAGCCCAGGGATTCGACGAGGCTCGTGGCCACGTGGGCTGCTCCTCGCACCTGCCGACGGGCCTGTTCAATGATCTCCGGGAGACCGGGCTGCGTCCCCGCATGACCGGGTCCGTGGGTCTGGATAATGCATTTGTGGCTCAAGGCGTGTTTGACGGCGCGGTGAATTTCTCGCCGCACCCGTGGGATAACGCGGCGGGTGCTCTCATGATCAAGGCTGCCGGTGGCCGCGTGAGTGATCCAGAAGGCAACGAGTGGACCGCGCATTCACAGGGATTCGTGGGCGGTACCCCGCAGGTGCATGCCACGATCTTGGATGCCATCGCCCGAAACCCCCGCGGAAGCCGTTGATACGCGTTTGGCTTGCCTAGGACGCTAGCGCTCGTCGCTGGCGCCGCATACCGGACTTGAATTTCACCAATCGGCAGTTCGATTCGAGCTGCCTTTCATTTCGCTTTGAGCTTTAGGAGGATTGTCACCATGGCTCTTGCCGTGCGAGTGATCCCGTGCCTTGACGTTGATAATGGCCGCGTGGTCAAAGGCATTAACTTTGAAAACCTGCGTGATGCCGGCGACCCAGTCGAGTTGGCCGCCCATTACGACCGCGTGGGTGCTGATGAGCTGACTTTTCTCGATGTGTCAGCGTCGAAGGACGGCCGCGGTACCATGCTTGACGTCGTACGCCGCACCGCCGATCAGGTCTTTATCCCGCTGGCCGTTGGCGGTGGAGTGCGGTCTGTCGACGACGTCCGCGAACTGCTGCGTGCCGGCGCCGATAAGGTCTCCGTCAACTCCTCTGCCATCGCGCGCCCAGAGTTACTGCGCGAGCTCGCGGATGTGTTTGGCTCGCAGTGCATTGTGTTGTCGGTGGATGCGCGCCGTGCTGCAGATTTCCCCAGCGGATTCGAGGTCACCACGCATGGCGGAACGCGTTCTGCGGGCCTCGATGCCGTGGAATGGGCCAAGCGCGGTGAGGAATTGGGCGTCGGCGAAATCTTGCTGAACTCCATGGACGGCGACGGAACCAAGGCGGGCTTCGATATCGAATTGATCGAGGCAGTGCGTGAGAAAGTTTCCGTTCCGATCATCGCCTCCGGCGGTGCTGGAAAGGCCGAGCACTTCCCACCGGCTGTCGACGCTGGGGCAGATGCGGTGCTGGCCGCCAGCATTTTCCACTTCGGAGAAGTGGGGATCTCCGAGGTCAAGCAGGCGCTAGCCGCGGCAGGTAAGGAGGTGCGACAGTGACGAGGAACAGTGACAACCCCACCACCGACCCAACGGCTGTCGGGGCTTATGAGCTGAGTGATGAGATTGCTCAGCAACTTAAGCGCAACGAGGCGGGGCTTGTTCCAGCCATTGTGCAGTCTGAGCGCGGTGAGGTGCTCATGTTGGCGTGGATGGATGACCATGCCTTGGCCTACACGTTGGCGACGCGCCGCGGAACCTACTATTCACGTTCCCGCCGCGAGTATTGGATCAAAGGCCTAACATCCGGCAACACCCAAGAAGTGGTCGGCGCGCGCTTGGATTGCGATGGTGACACCATCCTGCTCACCGTTCGTCAGCGCGGCGGGGCATGCCATACCGGTGACCGGACCTGTTTCGATGCACGTGATCTCATAGGGGAGGAGAATGATGGCTAAGCGCATTGGGCCCTTGTTGATGTTTGTCGGTGCCATCCTATTGTGGTTGTCTTCCCGCATGACGTGGGTAAAGGCTGCGGTTGAGGATGATAAGGCCGGCTCCAGCGTTGCGGAGCTATCGGGTTCCTTGTGGTCCCTCGAGCTCATCGCGTTGAGCGTTGTGGTCCTCGCTGGCGGTGTTGCGGCCTTCGCGCTACGGCGCACCGGCCGCCGAATCGTATCTGGCCTCACAGCACTTGCCGCGGCGGCTGCGGGATGGCGCCCTGTTGCGTTGCTGACCGCCGGCCCGGAGGCGCAGCGCGCCGAGGAACTGCTGCAGGGAGGCACGAATGATACCTCCGTGGAGTCCACAACCATTTCTGACTGGGCCACGGTGCTCTCCGCGGATGCCTCGACTGCCGGCCCTGTCCTCGCCCTCGTCGGCGCTGCACTCGCGCTCTTTGGTGCGGTCATGGTGGCCAGCAATCCGGGAGGCGATAAGCCCCGCTCCGCCAAATATGAGACACCAGCTGTACGGCAGGAGCGCCTGCAGGAAGATCTAGAAACCTCCCAGGATTCTGGCCGCGTGATGTGGGACGCTTTGGACGCCGATATCGACCCCACGGATCCTCGCACCACCTAGGGGAGGCGGCGGCACGAGCCACCGGCTCGTCTCATCTCCACCACGGGGTGTTACGCTGATAGAAGGGGACCCCGGATTTCTGGTTGGAGGTAAGAGCGCGCTAGCCTAAGTGTGATCTCGAACTCCATTCTGTTTCTTTCATTGAGTTTCCTTCGGGGAAGGGAGGTGCTCCATGCCTACCCCGATTGCCGTCGATCACCTCGTGGCCGGCGTACTAGCTGATGTCGCCGCGCGGGAGGCCCGCGTCCCCTTCAAAGAAGTTAAGGCGCGTTCCCGAGACATGGATGCCCCGCGCGATGCTGCACAGGCTTTGCTGCGTCCGGGATGCTCTATCATTACCGAAATCAAGCGCGCCGTACCTTATGGCGGTGAAATTGCGCACTTGGAGAGCCCGCAGTCCGTGGCAACGCTGGCGCATAGCCTGGAGGAAGCCGGAGTGCATGTGATGGCGTGCCAAACGGATCGCCGCCGCTTCCACGGTTCCCTCGAAGACATGCGGGCGGCCCGGTCCGCCGTTGACATACCGATGCTATGCCGCGACACCATCGTCGACCCCTATCAGATCCATGAGGCGCGGTGCTATGGGGCGGACGCGATTCCCCTGCAAGTGGAGCTGCTCGACCAGGCTCGCCTCGAGTCTCTCCTAGACCGCGTGGAATCCCTCGGCATGACCGCCATCCTCGAAGTTCGTACGTGCGCTGAGGTAGATCGCGTCATTAAGGCAGGGGGAACTGTCGTGGCGATCAATGCGTGGTCTTTGGCCTCCGATGCTATTAATCGGGAGGCCTTTTCTACTATTTCGCCGGGTCTTCCTGAGAGCATGACGCGCATCGCGGTGGGTGGGGTCAATAGCCCGCGAAACGTGTTGTCTTATGCTTCTCAGGGCGCTGATGCCATCTTGGTCGGTGAGTCCATCATGGCTGCCCAAGACCCCATGGCCTTGGCGCGTTCTTTGGTGGCTACCGGCCAGCATCCGGCGTGCCCTTCGCGCAGGACCTAGACGCGTTGTAGTGGGCGTAATTTTCAGGCACACTGTTTCCCGTGCAAATTTACAATCTCGCCAACATTCCCTCTCCGCCGCAAGGCGTGTGGCATCTAGGTCCGGTCCCAATTCGCGCTTATGCCATGTGCATCATCGTCGGCATCCTCGTCGCGATGTGGATGACGCTGCGCCGCTATACCGCCCGCGGTGGAAACCCGGATGTGGTGTGGGATGCGGCCTTGGTGGTGATACCGGCCGGAATTATTGGTGGGCGCCTCTACCACGTGATTACGGATAACGAAAAGTACTTCTGTTCCACGTGCAATCCAGTTGATGCGCTGAAGATTACCAACGGCGGCCTCGGCATTTGGGGCGCAGTGGCGCTAGGCACAATAGCGGTGTGGATCATGTTCAAGGTTAAAGGCATCCCATTGGGGCCATTTGCGGACGCCGTCGCGCCCGGACTTGTCTTGGCCCAAGCTATCGGGCGCTTGGGTAATTGGTTCAATCAGGAGCTCTACGGCCGTGAAACCACGGTTCCGTGGGCCTTGGACATCTACTACCGAGTAAATGACAGCGGCGCGTACGCACCAATCAGCGGACGCTCGACCGGGGAAGTAGTGACCTCAGTGCATCCGACCTTCCTCTATGAACTGCTGTGGAATGTGGCGGTGTGTGTGTTCCTGCTGTGGGCGCACAAGGCGTTCAAACTCGGCCATGGCCGAGTGTTCGCGCTGTACGTTGCCGGATACACGGCGGGGCGCTTCGTTGTAGAAAACATGCGCGCTGATGAGGCCACGCACATCTTCGGGTTGCGTGTCAACGTCATCGTTTCGGTGGTCTGCTTCGTTGTTGCGCTCATCGTGTACTTCCGGTTGCCACGTGGGCAGGAGTCACCGGAGGAAGTGGATCCCGCTCGTGCCGCGGAAGTTGAGAAGAATGGTGGCTCCGCAGGCTTTAATTAGGTACAGCTTTCGTAGCGTCTGCCTGTTTTAGGCGCTGAAAACAGAAAAAGTAGCCGGGATCACACACGGTGTTTTTGAGCTCTTATTCGGAAGTCTGAGGTTCCGAATGATGAGTACGAAATGCCCAGATGTGCCCGGTTGTTCCCGTTTGTTGCCGAATATTTGGGGCGTTGCTCAGCTCCGGAGAGCACTCGGGACGAGGGTTGAAAATGTGCTACGAGCGCCATTCGTGGTGGCCGAGACCAGTAAACCGGGGTAGTTTGGGAACCGTTAGAAGCTCCCGATGTGAGTAAGGCATTCCATGTTGGATAGAAGAACCAAAATCGTTTGTACGTTGGGTCCCGCGGTAGCAAGCAAGGAAGGAATCCTTGGCCTCGTTGAAGCGGGCATGGACGTGGCACGTCTGAACATGTCTCACGGCGAGCACGCGGATCATGAAGCGAACTATCGCTGGGTCCGCGAGGCCACCGATGAGACCGGCCACGCCGTCGGTGTGTTGGCGGACTTGCAGGGTCCGAAGATCCGTCTGGGTCGCTTCATCAACGGTGAAGAGATGTGGAAGGACAGCGAGATCGTCCGCATCACTGTTGAGGACGTGGAAGGCACGCACGACCGCGTGTCCACCACATACAAGAACCTGGCGAAGGACGCGAAGCCGGGTGACCGCCTGCTTATCGACGATGGCAAGGTCGCCGTCGTGTGCAAGGAAGTCGATGGCAACGACGTCGTCTGTGAGGTCACCGAAGGCGGTCCGGTCTCGAACAACAAGGGCGTGTCCCTGCCGGGCATGGACATTTCCGTCCCGGCCCTGTCGGAAAAGGACATCGCAGATCTCCGCTTCGCCTTGAAGCTTGGTGTCGACCTGATTGCTCTGTCCTTCGTGCGTTCCCCGGCCGACGTGGACAAGGTCCACGAGATTATGGATGAGGAAGGCCGCCGCGTTCCGGTCATCGCCAAGCTGGAGAAGCCGGAAGCTGTCGATGCCCTCGAGTCCATCGTGCTGGCATTCGATGCCATCATGATTGCCCGCGGTGACCTCGGCGTCGAGGTGCCGCTGGAGCAGGTTCCGCTGTTCCAGAAGCGCGCCATCCAGATTGCGCGTGAGAACGCCAAGCCGGTAATCGTGGCAACGCAGATGCTCGATTCCATGATTTCCAATCTGCGGCCGACCCGTGCGGAGGCGTCCGACGTTGCCAACGCAGTGCTCGACGGCGCCGATGCAGTCATGCTCTCCGGTGAGACGTCCGTGGGCATCGACCCACAGAATGTCGTGCGCACCATGTCCAAGATCGTCGCGAATGCCGAGCAGGGTGGCCGCGTTCCTCCGCTGACGCACGTTCCGCGCACCAAGCGCGGTGTCGTGTCCTACTCCGCACGCGATATCGCTGAGCGCCTTAACGCGAAGGCAATCGTGGCGTTCACCACCTCCGGTGATACCGCAAAGCGCGTGGCTCGTTTGCACTCGCCGCTGCCGCTGCTTGCCTTTACCCCGCACCCGGCTGTGCGCTCGCAGCTGGCTTTGACCTGGGGCGCCGAGACCTTCCTGAGTGAATCGGTGGAGTCCACCGATAACATGATGGAAGCCATCGATGAGGCGCTGCTGGGGATGGATAAGTACAAGGAAGGCGACATGATCGTCGTCATCGCCGGTACGCCTCCTGGAATCTCCGGTAACACCAACATGATTCAGGTCCACGAGCTGGGTCAGACGCTGCGCGATAAGTAGGGCTCTCGCGCAGTAAGGCAACGCCGCCTCACTCGGCCTCTTTCCCGCAATTGCGGAAGGGGGGGAATTGAGTGGGGCGGCGCTTTTGCCTTGAAGGAGTCTTGAAGGACTACCCATCTAAGGGTTAATAGGCACTAGCGCGCCTATTAACCCCGTCTACCTAGACGTTGGCGATGGGAGTCGGGGCCAGCTTCCACACCTCGTTGGCGTAGTCGGCGATTGTGCGGTCAGAGGAGAAGCGGCCGGAGTAGCAGATATTAAGCCATGCCTTCTTGGCCCATGCCAGCTCATCAGCGTCATAGTCGGCTGCCATGCGGTCGCGGGTCTCGCGGTAGTCGGCAAAGTCCCCAAGAACGTAGTAGGTGTCCTGGGCGTGCTCGCCAAATCCATCGAGCAAGGAGGAGCGAAGATCTCCAAACATGCCCGCATTTTCAGAGCCCAGCGTGCCATCGGTGAAGGCGTCGAGGACGCGTGCCAAGCCCGGAACCGTGTTGTAGAGCTCACCTGGGTTGTACTCGGCGCGCAGCTGCGGGATCTCCTCGTTGCGGGCACCGAAGATGTAGGCGTTTTCTTCGCCCACTGCCTCGACGATCTCCACGTTGGCGCCGTCCATGGTGCCCAAGGTCAGGGCACCGTTCATCATGAACTTCATGTTGGAGGTACCGGAGGCTTCCTTGCCAGCGACGGAAATCTGCTCGGAGACGTCAGCGGCCGGGATGATGTGCTCGGCGGGGGAGACGTTGTAGTTCTCAACGAAGACCACGTTGAGCACGTCCTTGGTGGCTGGGTCGTTGTTGACCACGTCGCCGATGGCGTTGATGAGCTTGATGATGGCCTTGGCGCGGACATAGCCCGGGGCGGCCTTCGCGCCGAAGATGAAGGTGCGCTTCGGGACGGTTTCGCCGTCGACCTTGATGCGGAAGTACAGGTCCAGGATGTAGAGTGCGTTCATCAGCTGGCGCTTGTACTCGTGCAGGCGCTTAATCTGGACGTCGAAGATGGAATCCGGGTCTACGGATGCGCCTTGGTGCGCGTCAATCCAGGCGGCGAAATCCTGCTTGTTGGCGCGCTTGATATTGATGAGTTGGCGCAGTACCTTCTCATCCTCTGCCAAAGGAGCCAGCTTCGCCAGCTCAGTCAGATCGGTGACCCAGGCATCGGAGCCAGCTTGTTCTGTGAGCAGGTCGGACAGGCGCGGGTTGCACATGCGCAGCCAGCGGCGCGGGGTCACACCGTTGGTCTTGTTGTTGAACTTCTCCGGCCACAGCTCGTGCCACTCGGAGAGCGTGTCCGCCTTGATGATTTCGGTGTGCAGGGCAGCGACGCCGTTGATGGAGTACGCGGCATAGCAGGCGATCCACGCCATGTGGACGTGGCCGTCGGATACCGGGGCCATGTAGTCGATGCGGCCCCGATCCAAGCCGCGTTGGGCCATGTCCTCGCGGAAGCGGCGGTCGATCTCTTCCACCAGTTCCCAGATGCGCCAGAACAGCTTCTGGAAGATGGACACTTCCCAGCTCTCCAGGGCCTCAGCCAGCACCGTGTGGTTGGTGTAGGCGAAGGTCTCGGTGACGACCTTCCAGGCTTCATCCCAGCCCATCCCGTGTTCGTCGAGAAGCAGGCGGAGCAATTCCGGGATGGCCAGCACCGGGTGGGTGTCATTGAGCTGGATGCAGTTGTACTCAGCGAAGCCGGTGAGGTCCTCGCCGTGGTGCTCGATGTAGTTATCGATCATCTGCTGCAGCGAGGCCGATACGAAGAAGTACTGCTGACGGACGCGCAGGACCTTGCCCTCGTAGGTGGTGTCGTTGGGGTAGAGCACGCGGCAGATGTCCATGACGCGCTCGCGCTCCACGATGGCCTCGGTGAACCGCTGCGAGTTGAAGGCATCGTAATCGAATTCATCGATGGGTTCGGACTTCCACAGGCGCAGGGTGCCCACGTTATCGGTGCCATAACCGGTGATCGGCATGTCATAGGGGATGGCGCGCACGTCCATGTCGTCGAAGTGGACTAGGCGCTGCTCGGAAGCGCGGCGAATGATGAAGTCGTAGCCGTTTTCCATCCATGCATCCGGCTCCTCGCGCTGGAAACCGTTGTCGAAGGACTGGCGGAACAAGCCATAGCGGTACAAGAGACCATAGCCGGTCACCGGGTAGTCCTGGGTGACGGCGGAGTCGAGGAAGCAGGCGGCGAGGCGGCCCAAGCCGCCGTTGCCGAGTGCGGCATCGTGCTCGGCTTCGAGGACATCAGCCAACTCGTGGCCCGCAGCCTTAGTAGCGGCGCGGGCCTCATCGACGAGACCGACGTTGGTGAGGTTGTTGAGCAGGGCACGACCCTGCAGGAACTCAGCGGAGAAGTAGTGCTGCTGACGAGTGGCAGCGTAGGCGCTGCGGGTGGCCTCCCAATTGTCTGCAATCTGCTCCATCACCGAGGAAGACAGACCGGACCAAAACTTGCGGTCGGTCGCACGAGAGGGGGAGACGCCGGCTGCGGCGCGAACGTGTCCAGGAACTGCGGATTGGAAATCGGAGTGCTGGGGTTGACTCATGAGAATCCCTTCACTTGAGGCATATAAATGCGGAAAAATACCAACTCCCAAGCTTAACCAGTTCTGTATGCACCTGCAGACCAGGACACTGACCAACGTTTCACGCAGACCGTGATGCCGAGTGGCGTTGGGCACAGAGGCTTAGCGTCCAAGGAAAGACAGAACGGCGGCGGCCCCAGCGCGAGTGGCCGAGCGCATCGTGGGCTCATAGTCCGGTAGGAAGGTGGCCTGGTGGTTAACGGGCGGGTTGTCGAGGAGGTTTTCCGGTGTGGAGCCGATGAACCAGAAGTAATAAGGCACGCCCCAGGCCTGCGGGAGATAGCAAAAGTCCTCGGAGACGGTGGAGGGCGCGGCGGTGACGGAGAGCTTGCCGAAGACCTCGTCGAAGGCGGCGCGAACAGCCTGGTGGGTGGCAGCGTCGTTATCGGTGACCTCGCCGTGAGCGAAGTATTCGAAGGTCGGTGCTGCCGGGCACCCAGACGCCTCGCACTCGGCGCGCACCATGCGCTCGAGGGAAGCATAGACGCGCTCGGCCAATTCCGGTTTGTAATAACGGGTGTTGAGCACTAGCTCGGCGCCACCTGGAATGATGTTGTTCTTATCACCCGAATGTAGCTCGCCCACCGAGATGACGAAGAAGTCATGGGGAGGAACTTCGCGGCCGACGATGGCCTGCAGACGCGTGATCACCATGGCGGCCACATAGGAGGGGTCGATGGCCTCGTGCGGCATGGAGGCGTGCGCCGAGCGCCCCGTGATGCGAATGCGAAGGGAGTCGCAGCCGGCCAGGATGGGGCCGGCGGTA
The DNA here is from genome assembly GCF_053480195.1 of Corynebacterium guaraldiae. Taxonomy (NCBI): domain Bacteria; kingdom Bacillati; phylum Actinomycetota; class Actinomycetes; order Mycobacteriales; family Corynebacteriaceae; genus Corynebacterium; species Corynebacterium guaraldiae. The sequence continues at coordinate 110,829 of NZ_JBRBAU010000008.1, forward strand.
GATTGGACTTGCCCGGCGGGGCCCGGCATGACGTGCTGGCCGAAGCACACATCCGGTGCAGGGACGCGGTCGGTGAGCCCGTCCGTAATCATGTATTTGGCACCCATGGACGATTCTTCTGCGGGCTGGAACAGTGCTAGGAAGGTGCCGCGCCAGGCGTTGCGGTGGGCGTCGAGAATCGCGCACGCGCCGAGCAACGCGGTGGCGTGCACATCGTGCCCGCAGGCATGCATCGCGCCGTTGGTCGAGGCGAAGGGGACGCCGGTTTCCTCGGCTACGGGGAGGGCATCGAAATCGGCCCGCATCAGCGCGGTGGGGCCATCCCCATTGCGGAAGATAGCGACGATACCGTGTCCGCCGATGCCGGTGACGAGTTCACAATCGTAGTTTTCTAGTTGTTCCAGAATCCGCCCGGCGGTGCGTTCCTCTTCATGGGAAAGCTCAGGGTGGGCATGCAGATCCTCGTAGAAGGCCCGTTGCCAGCTGAGATCGACGGAATCGTCCACTAAGAGCTCGGTCAGACGGGAAAGTGTGGGATCTGCCATAGTTACTGTCCTCCAAATTTGGGTAGGGTTACCTACATGCCATTGATTCACTTTGATGTTCTGGTGCCGGATGCCCAAGCCGAGCGTGTGGCCGAAATCTTTAGTACTGCCACCCACAAGCTGGTGGACAATAACTCGCTGGCCTCTGCTGAGGTTACTCGCGTGCACGAGCCCGCACTCCCGGAGGGGCTGGAAGAGCAGCTGCGCCAAACCTACCGGGAGGAGCATGAAGAACGTGACCTCGAAGACGCAAATGTTTACCGCTACGCCATCGACGTCGATGGCGTGAAGGGGTCCGTTAACCAGCTGACCATGGTCCTCGCGCGCCTGTTAACTCCGCATTCGGTCTTGCCGAAGGATCACGTACTGCTGGAGGATGAGCTCGCCCACGAGCGCCCGGCCATCTTCCCGTGGGCGGTGCAGGTAACCCCTTAGTCCTGCAGAGAAGCTTTAGCCCCCCTGCAGAGAGCTAGCTCTGTAGAAAGCTGTGGACGAGGCGTTCGGCTGCGGAGCTCAAGCGCTGGGCGACGTCCCCGCGTTCATCCCCGTCGAGCTCCTCTAGGAGCGCGCCTTGCGGCGCCGGTGCCGTAGCGGAGCCAGCGATGATGCCCAGCGTCGGCGGCCCGGTCATCTCCGCCAGCGTGCCCACGACTTTTCCGGTGAGCGATTGATCGTCGAAACGCCCCTCGCCGGTGAGGACGAGATCGGCCTCGGCGATGCGCGCGGGCAGGTCGAGTGCCTCGGCCACATAGCGCCCGCCGGGAACGATGCGGCAGTGCTCCGCCGTGCCCCACAGTGTGCGTGAGAGCCAGCTTAAGGCGATGGGGATGCCGCCGGCGGCACCCAAGAACTCCGCTTGCGGGTCGGTATCCGTAACCTCGCATAGCTTCAGCATCGCGCCGGCGAGCAGTGCCACCTGTTCGCCCTCGGCGCCCTTTTGAGGGCCGTACATCGTCGCGGCCTGGATGGGCACGGCGCGGGTGTCCGTAACCAAGGTGTAGTCCATCATCGCCGCCTTCATGTTGAGCTGTGCGGTGTCGATGTGATCGAGGTTGACCAGCGGGGCGCCGCCTTTGGGCAGGGCGTAGCCGCGGGAATCGTGGGCGGCGGCGCCGAGCGCGGCGAGGATGCCGAGCCCGCCGTCGATGCTGGCGCTGCCGCCAAGTCCCAAGACGATGTGCTTGGCGCCGCGCGATTCGGCGTCGGCAAGCAGCACTCCCGTGCCATAGGAATCCGCGTGGAGCGGATCGAGGGCGTCGGAGACAGCGGGCAGGCCGGTGGCCGCCGCGACGTCGATGAAGGCCGTGTCACCCACGAGCTGGTAGCTGGCCTCGGTGAGGCGCCCGATGGCATCGGTGGTGGGCAGCGTAATGGTCTGGCCCGCCGTACCGTCGCGGTGAACGGCAGCGCTGGCGAGTACCTCCGCGGTGCCCTCGCCACCATCGGCCATAGGGAGAGTGGTTACCTGTGCCGTAGCGGCGTGCGGGGAGGAGCCGAGGGCGCGGCGCGCGCCCAAAGCAATGGCGGCAGCGGCTTCGGCGGCAGTGGCGGTGCCTTTAAAAGAGTCGGGGGCAACAAGTATGCGCATGCACATGAGTATATGGAAGCGGAAACGGGAAAAAATTTTCGCCCTCTGACCTGCCTTTAATAAATTTCCCCGTACGCTCGTCTTGCAATTTAGGTCGATTGATAGAAAACTAGCGGTTGTTCAACGGAGGACGCACCAGCAGCTAAACACGGTGCCGAATGAAAGGATTGCCATGTCCATCGACCAGCAAATCTCCGACTATTACAGCAAGCTTCTCAAGCGCAATGCTGGTGAACCGGAATTCCACCAGGCGCTCGCTGAGGTCCTGGATTCCCTCAAGATCGTCCTCAACAAGGACCCTCACTACGCTGATTATGGCTTGGTCGAGCGGCTGTGCGAACCCGAGCGCCAGCTCATCTTCCGTGTCCCGTGGGTGGATGACAACGGCCAGATTCAGGTCAACCGCGGCTTCCGCGTGCAATTCAACTCGGCCCTCGGCCCGTACAAGGGCGGCCTGCGCTTCCACCCGAGCGTGAACCTGGGCATCATCAAGTTCCTTGGCTTCGAGCAGATTTTTAAGAACTCGCTGACCGGCCTTCCCATCGGCGGCGGCAAAGGCGGTTCTGACTTCGACCCGAAGGGCAAGTCCGAAGCCGAGGTCATGCGCTTTTGCCAGTCCTTCATGACGGAGCTGCACAACCACATCGGTGAGTACCGCGATGTGCCGGCCGGCGATATCGGCGTGGGCGGCCGCGAAATCGGATTCCTGTTTGGCCAGTACCGCCGCTTAGAAAACAAGCACGAGTCCGGGGTCCTCACGGGCAAGGGGCTGACCTGGGGTGGCTCCCTCGTGCGCACTGAGGCCACCGGTTACGGCCTGGTGTATCTGACCTCGGAGATGATGAAGACCCACGGCGAGTCCTTCGACGGCGCCAAAGTCATTGTTTCCGGCTCCGGCAACGTTGCTATCTACGCCGCCGAGAAGGTTCAGCAGCTCGGCGGAACCGTCGTGGCGATGTCCGATTCCTCCGGCTACATCACGACGCCGAACGGCGTGGACTTGGAGCTGCTCAAAGACATCAAGGAAGTACGCCGCGAGCGCATCTCTACCTACGCCGGCGAGGCTGGCGCGGGCGTGGAGTACCACGAGGGCGGCAACGTATGGGAGGTCAGCGCCGACGTTGCCCTGCCGTGTGCGACCCAAAACGAGCTCGACGGCGATGACGCCAAGCTCCTGGTAAAGAACCACATCCGCTACGTTGCTGAGGGTGCAAACATGCCGTGTACCCCGGAAGCCGCGCACTACTTCGGGGAGAGCGGAATCGCCTTCGCGCCGGGCAAGGCCGCGAATGCGGGCGGTGTGGCAACCTCCGCGCTGGAGATGCAGCAGAACGCATCCCGCGACTCCTGGTCCTTCGAGTACACCGACCAGCGCCTGCATGAGATCATGTCCAATATCTTCCGCAACATCGACAAGACCTCCAAGGAATACGGCCTGGAAGGTGACTACGTGGCGGGCGCCAACATTGCCGGCTTCAAGAAGGTGGCCGACGCCATGCTGGCCCAAGGCGTAATCTAGCCGTTTCCTTATCTCTGTATCCGTGCTTAACCTCCTCGCTTGCCGGGGAGGTTTTCGCCATTTCTTCCCGCGTGGGATACGTCGCAGTGTGCGTGCGCTTGGATAGGCTGGTGCCATGTACCGCGTATTTGAGTCCCTCGATGAACTTGTTCGCAATCTGGAACAGGCCTATGCCGTTCCCATGACCTCCAACTGCATGGTTCCGCGCCACGAAATGCTGGCGCTTCTCGACGATCTTCGCAACGCCCTCCCCGTTGAAATGGATGACGCCCAGGACGTCCTAGACAAGCAGGACGAGATCCTCCAGGGTGCTGAGGAGCGCGCGGAGCAGATTATTTCTGAGGCCACCGCCGAGGCCGATGACACCGTTGCCCGTGCGCGTGAGGACTCAGACGCCATGCTTGCCGACGCTCAACACCGCGCCACCACCTTGGTAGCCCAGGCGGAAGATGAGGCCACCAACCTCGTAGAGAACGCACGCTCCGACGCCGAGCGCACCCGCGCCCAGGCGGATGAGGAGTACCAGCGCGCCGTCGCAGCAGGCCAAGCCGAGCAGGACCGTTTGGTCTCCGAATCCGAGGTTGTGCGCCGCGCCGACGATGAGGCGCACCGCATTGTGGAGACCGCGCACTCTGAGTCCAACCGCCTGCGCACCGAGTGCGATGAATTCGTTGACGCCAAGCTCGGGGAGTTCGAGACCACCTTGTCCGATCTCTTGCGTACCGTCAACAACGATCGCTCCGCGCTGCGGCGGGGCGCCGGCGTGCGTTCCCGCGGTGAATCACATGGTGAGGGACGAAGCGCTGTGCGCGAGACCCGGGAGCCTGTGCGCCGTGCGCCGCGTGCGCCCCGTGATTACTAAGCCGAATTGTTGAATTAAGGTGCGGGCAACTACCTAGTGGTGACGCTTCGGCGTAGCCGAAGCGAGGTCGAGTGAAGCGAGGTAGAGTCCTGCGCCGCAGCGCGCGCCTGTTCCGCGCGGCGAATCCGGGCGGCTTCCTTGGCCGGCATGGTGCTTAAGGCTGCGGCCAATCCCGCGGCGACGAGGCCCGGCAGTGCATAAAGCACCCACATAATGCCGAAGTCCGTGCCCGTGGTGTGAGGCTCGGGGATGGGGCCCCAGGCGGCGTCGACAAGCAACAGCACCACATCGACCGCACCGACGGTCAGCATCATCACACCAATCCCCATGCCGGCGGCAGAAAAGGACTCGCGCGCGCTCCACGCGATGAGCGCGGCACACAGCGAGAACAGCGCCGATGAGAGTATGACGATAGGCCCAAAATGCAGGGGAAGAAAGGACACCGCGCCCACGGCCAATCCCGCAAGGGCGCTGGCGAGGGCCGCGCGGTGCAGGGAGAGGCCGGCATCACCGAAAATGCTGGGGCGGACTCGCGTGATGAGGTGGCGGCAGGTCACTCCTACGACGGTCAGGACCACGGCGGGGACAAGGCACTGCAAGGGAAAGCTGAGCGCGAGTTCACGTGCCGTGGCGCCCAGAGACGCCGTGTCGGTCGCGGTGTAGCTCATGGAGTTTTAGGCTAAAAGCCACAGGCGAAAGAATCGAGCCTTGTGGGCAAGCGCTTAAGCGGCTATGACCCAACATTCAGGCCCTTGCCAGTCTAGGGCGCGTGGGTCAGCACAGGGTAAGCTGGTGGGCGTTATGAAATCACCATTGAAGTTCGACGTGACGGAATTGCTCCGCAGCCAAGGAGCTGAAGCGCTGCCTGAGCACCGCGTGCAAACCGGACCCGCCCCCGAGCGCATCGGCGTGGAAATGATCGGCATCCCGGAAGGTGCTGAGGTTAAGGTGGACGCCACCTTGACGCCGTTGGGCTCCGGCGTGTTGGTGGACGCTGATATCACCGGCACCCTCAGCGGCGAATGCGCACGCTGCTTAGCTGAGCTACATCCAGCACTAGATCTCCACGTATCCCAGGTTTTCTCCGCGGATGAGTCCTTCATCAGCGGAGATGAAACAGAGGAAGAGGATCGCGGTTCCGGCGATGAGATCCCCGAGATTGAGGACGGTGTCCTTGACCTCCTGCAGACCGTGATCGATGAGGCAGGTTTGGTGCTTCCTTTCGCGCCGACGTGTGAGGATGGCTGTGAAGTAGATGTTCCCGAAGGCGTGACCACGGGGGTCTCCGGGGAAGAAGAGCGCGTCGATCCGCGGTGGTCTGGGTTGGAGAAATTCCTATGAGCAAGAAGAAGAAACTCACCGGCGAGCAGGCACTTGCCGTAGCATTCGCGGAGGTAGACCACGGTCCGCTGCTCAAGGCACTCGGCGTGGAGCTCAACGATGAGCTGCTGTGCTTGGCGCTGACGCACCGTTCCTTTGCCAACGAGAACGGTCACCTGCCCAACAATGAGCGTCTGGAGTTCCTCGGGGACGCGGTCTTAGGCTTGTCCATCGCGGCCAAGCTCTACGAAAAGTTCCCATCGCGCCCCGAATCCGACATCTCTAAGATGCGCGCTTCCATTGTTTCGCGCTACGGCTTGTCTGACGTAGCCCGTGAAATCGGGGTGGGTCAACACGTCCTGTTGGGCAAGGGTGAGCAATCTACCGGCGGCCGTGACAAGGACTCCATCTTGGCCGATACCACCGAGGCCATCTTGGGGGCCATCTACCGCCAGCATGGTTTCGAAGTCGCCCGCGGGGTGGTGCTGCGGCTGTTTGCCGCCAAGGTTGAGAACGCCGTGGTATCCGGCCGCCACATGGACTGGAAGACGACCTTGCAGGAGCTGTGCGCCGAGCTGAAGGCAGCGATGCCCGTGTATTCGGCCACCTCGACCGGCCCCGAGCACGATCAGACCTTTAATGCCGTTGCCACGGTGGCCGGTTTGACCGTGGGTAGGGGAACGGGACACAACAAGAAGCTTGCGGAGCAGCAGGCGGCGGAAGAAGCCTGCCAGGCGCTGCGTGAGACCCCGTTGCTGGTGCAGGGCACCGCCGGCAAAGAGAACTAACCCACGAGGACTCGATGCCAGAGCTGCCTGAAGTTGAGTCCGTCCGCCGCGGGCTCGAGCCCTACGTCGTGGGGCGATCCTTCGCGGCGGTCGATGTCCTTCACCCGCGCGCCAATCGCAAGCAGGAGGCACCGCTGTCCGCGCTGCTCGTGGGCAGGAGGATCGCCGCGGTGGCGCGCCGCGGCAAGTTCATGTGGCTGGAGTTTGCCGATGAGGACCGCACTGATCCTGCCCGCGATGTGCTCTTTATCCACCTCGGAATGTCGGGGCAGGTGCGGATCGGTGAGGTGGATTCACCCCACGTGCGCATCGCCGCCGTGCTTGACGACGCCACCCGCATCAGCTTCGTCGACCAGCGCACTTTTGGCTATTGGCATCTCGGCCCGTGGCTCACCATGGCGCATATCGCGCCCGATCCCCTCGAAGCAGACTTTGACCTCACCGCGGCGGGGAGGCGCCTGCGCGCAAAACGTACGGCGGTGAAAGTTGCCCTGCTGGATCAAACTGTGCTCAGCGGAGTGGGCAATATCTATGCGGATGAGGCGCTGTGGGCGGCTCAGATTTCTCCGTTGAAGAAGGCCAGCGCCCTGCGGCAGCGCGATGCCGTCGCGGTGATTTCCGCGGCCACCGACGTTATGCGCTCCGCCCTTGAGGTTGGCGGGACCAGCTTTGACGCGCTGTACGTCAACGTCAACGGCGAATCCGGGTATTTTGACCGTTCCTTGCATGCCTATGGGCGTGGCGGGCAGCCCTGTGATCGCTGCGGCGAGGACATCGTGAAAACCGTGTTGGGCGGGCGCGGTACCCACTATTGCCCGTCCTGTCAGCGCCGTGGGGTGGGGAAGTAGTTAGGCTCCAACTAGGCCGATGGCGGGGGTTGTCACTAGTGTGTAACGTATGCAAGAAATCTTCAGCACCGTGATCGGTGTCATTAACGACAGCCTGTGGTCCTATGTCCTGCCATGGCTGCTTATCGCTGCTGGCCTTTACTTCGGTATCCGCACCGCTTTGGTGCAGGTCCGCATGGTGCCGGATATGTTCAAAGCGGTCGTCGAAAAGCCCAAGGGGGTCGGCGTCGATGAGGACGCCGATTACGGCGGTATTTCTGCCTTCAAGGCGTTCACCATCTCGGCGGCGTCGCGTGTGGGCACCGGCAACGTCGCGGGTGTGGCCGTAGCAATTTCTGTGGGCGGGCCCGGCGCTGTGTTCTGGATGTGGCTCATCGCCATCCTGGGTGGCGCAACTGCGTTCGTGGAGTCCACGCTGGCCCAGCTGTGGAAGGTCCGCGAGGGGGATACCTACCGCGGCGGCCCGGCCTACTACATGTCCCGCGGTCTGGGCTGGAAGCCCTTGGCAACCATTTTCTCCGTCGCCATCGCCATTACTTTTGGTTGGTTCTACAACGCTTTCCAGACCAACGCTATCTCTGATTCCTTGGCGGCCTCCTTCGGACAGGATTCCGGTGCCTTCAAGGCGGGCGTGGGTATTGCCGTCGTTGCCGTAGCTGGCCTCATCATTATCGGTGGTGTTCAGCGCATCGCCTCGATGACTCAGTTCATCGTGCCGTTTATGGCCGGTGCCTACCTCATCATGGGCTTCATCGTGGTGGTCCTTAACTTTGACAAGGTGCCGGACATGTTTGTCTCCATCGTCGGCTCTGCCTTCGGCTTCCGTGAGGCTGCTGGCGCGACACTGGGCATGGCCATGCTGAAGGGCATCCAGCGCGGCCTGTTCTCCAACGAGGCCGGCGAAGGTTCGGCGCCGAACGCGGCAGCAACGGCGACGGTCTCCCACCCCGTGAAGCAGGGCCTTGTGCAGACCCTCGGCGTGTACTTCGACACCCTGGTGGTGTGTACGATTACTGCCTTCATCATTCTGCTGGGCACCGAGTTCGAGACCTTTGGCTCCGACGCGATTGAGGGCGTGACCCTCACCCAGAACGCGCTGTCCAATGTGGTCGGCGAGTGGGGCATCCACTTCGTCACGTTCATCCTGTTCTTCTTGGCATTCTCCTCGATTCTGGGTAACTACTACCTTGCAGAGTCCAACGTGGAGTACCTCTCCGGGAAGAAGTGGGTACTGTGGGCCTTCCGCCTCATCGTGTTGGCCTTCGTCTTCTACGGCGCGGTGGCCCCGCTGGGTACCGTGTTCGACCTGGCGGATACGGGTGCCGCCATCATGGTGCTGCTCAACGTGTGCGCCATCGTGCCGCTGTGCGGCGTGGCCATCAAGCTGCTGAAGAACTACAACGAGCAGCGCCGCAAGGGCCTGGATCCTGTCTTCCACCGTGATATGCTGCCGGAACTGCAAAACGTCGAGTGCTGGGATGGTACCGATCCTGTGACGCGCCGCAGCGCGGAGGACCGCCGCCGTCTCGATCACGAATTCGACTTGAGCGACCGCACAAACTTGAGGGAGTACTAGATGGCAGACACGGCAGCAGCCTCTGCGGGACATGAACGCCTCACAGCTTTCGTACTTGGCCACGTCCAAGGCGTGGGCTTTCGCTGGTGGACGCGTTCCCGGGCCCTCGAACTAGGGCTGGCTGGGCACGCGACGAACCTTCAGGACGGACGCGTCCAGGTGGTTGCTGAAGGCCCGCGAGCTGATTGCGAGAAGCTGCTGTCCTTGCTGCGCGAAGAGCCGTCAACCACGCGCCGCCCGGGCGTTGTGAACGCCGTGGTGGAGCAGTGGGCCGCACCGCGCGGTGAGTCGGGTTTCATCGAGCGCTAGACTAAGTCGAATGCACCTCAAATCGCTCACGCTCAAGGGATTCAAGTCTTTTGCGTCCGCGACGAACCTGAAATTCGAGCCCGGTATCTGCGCCGTGGTGGGCCCGAATGGCTCGGGCAAATCTAACGTCGTCGACGCACTGGCGTGGGTCATGGGTGAAGGCAGCGCCAAGACGCTGCGCGGCGGCAAGATGCAGGACGTCATCTTTGCTGGCGCCGGTGAGCGCAAGGCCCTTGGCCGCGCTGAGGTCACACTGACCATCGATAACTCCGATGGCGCATTGCCCATCGAGTACTCGGAGGTCTCCGTCACCCGCCGCATGTACCGGGATGGCGCGAGCGAGTATGAGATCAATGGGTCAAAGGCCCGCCTCATGGATATCCAAGAGCTGCTGTCGGATTCCGGCATTGGCCGCGAGATGCACATCATCGTGGGCCAAGGAAAACTGGCGGAGATCCTGGAGTCCCGACCAGAAGATCGTCGCGCCTATATTGAGGAAGCCGCGGGCGTGCTTAAGCACCGCCGCCGTAAGGAAAAGGCGCAGCGCAAGCTCACGGGCATGCAGGCCAACCTGGACCGCCTGCAAGACCTGACCGATGAGCTGGGAAAACAGCTCAAGCCGCTGGCCCGCCAGGCGGAGGCCGCCCAACGCGCAGCCACTGTGCAAGCGGATTTGCGCGATGCTCGCCTGCGCCTCGCCGGTGACCGTGTGGTCAGGTTGCGTGCCACGTTCGAGGATGCCGAGAAACGCGCTGTGGTGCTCGCCGAGCAGGTCGAGGTAGTCACGGCGCAGCTGGAAGAGGCCACGGAAATTCAGCTCGAGGTAGAGGCCGAGTTGGGGGATGTCACTCCGCGCGCGGAGGCCGCGCAGAAGTTGTGGTTCGAGCTATCGACGCTGAGCGAACGCATCTCTGCCACGCAGCGTATTGCGGCCGAGCGCGCCAGCAACGTCGGATCCCAGGTGGCCTATGCCGGCCAGGATCCGGAGGAGCTGGAGGCGCGCGCCCGGCGTGCCGACGAGGAGCACGACGAGCTGCTGGCCGCTGCCGAAGAAGCGGCGGAGCGCTTGGAATCGATCCGGGAGGAAGTGGCTGAGCGCCGGGAAGCCTTCGAGGCCGCGGACAAGGAGCACATGGCGCAGCTGCGCGCCATTGCGGATCGCCGCGAAGGCGTGGTCCGCCTCATCGCGGCCGAGGAAAACCTGGCGGGTCAGGTAAGCTCCGCGGAATCTGAGTTGGCGCGCCAGGAAGAAACCCTGGCGAACACGAAAGCGCGCACCAGGGGAGCGCAGGCGGAGGCCGATGAGGTAGCGGACAAACTAGAGCACCTGGCTGCCGAGCGTGAGCCGCTGGAAGAAGCGCACGTGCGCGCGGCCAGCGAGTCCGCCGCGGCCGATAAACGCTTGGAGCAGCTGCGCGATGCCCAGCGGGAGCGCGAGCGCACCGTGTACAGCCTGCGAGCCAGGATCGATACGCTGGGCCAGACCGCTCCGGAAGCGCTCGAGCTGGGGGAGGGTTTTAAGCCTCTCGCGGAGTTCATCTCTACGCGTTATGAAACGGCCGTCGCGGCGGCACTCGGTTCCTTCGCGGAGGCGCAGGCCGGCGCGGTGAGTGGGGACATCGTGGGTGATCTCGCTGAGGCGAGCCGCACTCCGTTGATCGACGTCTCCACGGAACCTACCGGTTCAGCCTGGCGCCTTGATGCGGACTTGCCCTCCGGTGCTAGCTGGTTGCTCGACCAGATGGTCTTGGTCCCGGAAGTATCGGCGGCGGTGACACGGTTGCTCTCCGACGTCGTTCTGGTGGATGACTATGCCGCGGCCCGCGAGCTCATTGCTGAAGATCCGCGCCTGCGGGCCGTCACCGCCGAGGGCTTGCTGGTTGGTGAAGGCTGGGTCGAGGCCGGAACTGGTGCCGTCTCCACGGTCGAGGTGAGCGGCCAGATTACAGAAGCCGAGCAACAGTTGGAAACCGCCACCCACGAGCTGGAGGAGCTATCAGGCACGCTGGAAGGCGCGAAGCTAGCCGCCGATGATGCCCGGGTAGGCGCGGCGAGCGCTAAGGCCGCGCTGCGCGAGCACGATCACGAGCTCGAGGCGTGGAAGCGCGACCACCAGCGCTTGCTCAAACAGTACGAGGCAAACAAGGCTGAGCACGAAAAGGCCGCCGCCCGCGCCACGGATATCGAGGTGCAGCTGGCCCGCCTGCGCAAAGAACTGGCGGAGGCTCGTGACCGCTTGTCGCGCGTGGACGCCGATGAGCAAGCGGATGAACCTTCCTCGGTGGAACGCGATGCAGCCTCGGCCGCCCTTGAACAGGTCAAGGCCATGGAGGTAGAGGCTCAACTGGCGGCCCGCAGCGCGGAGGAAAAGGTAGGCCAGGCAGCCGGCAAGGGAGAGGCCCTGCGGCGCCAAGCTCAGCATGAGCGCCAAGCTAAGGCACGCCACGATCAGGCGATGGCCCGCCGGCAGGCGCAGGCGCGGTTGGCGGGGGCCGTCGACAAGCATGCCCAGGACCTAGCCGCCCGCACTACGCAGGCACTTGAGCGCGCAGCTGAGGAACGCGATGAGCTAGTGACCCAGCGCGGCGTGCTGCAGGGGCGTGCGCAGTCGGCGAAGCAGGCGGTCTCCGCAACCCGCCAGCAGCTCGATCGCCTGACCGATTCCGCGCACAACTCGGAGATTGCCCGCAGCCAGGCGCAGGTGCGCGTGGATGAGGCCGAGGGCAAGATCGTGGAGCAGCTGGGCATTGCGATCCCCGACCTGCTCAAGGGCTACACGCCGGGCGAGGGCTTCGATCGTTCCGCCGAGACCAAGCGGTTGAAGCAGGCCGAGAAGGACCTCAACTCCTTGGGCAAGGTGAACCCGCTGGCCTTGGAGGAGTACAAGGCGCTGGAGGAGCGCTATAGCTTCCTGTCCACGCAGCTCGATGACGTGATTCAGGCGCGCAAGGATTTGGCCGGAGTCATTGAGGACGTTGACGCGCAGATCTTGCAGCTGTTCACGGATGCCTGGCACGACGTGGAGGCGGAGTTCCCCAAGGTTTTCCAAACACTCTTCCCCGGCGGCGAGGGCCGACTCATCCTCACTGAGCCGGATGACATGCTGGCCACCGGCATCGAGGTGGAGGCTCGCCCGCCGGGCAAGAAGGTCAAGCGCCTGACGCTGCTGTCGGGCGGCGAGAAGTCACTGACCGCGCTGGCGATGCTCGTGGCTATTTTCCGCGCGCGCCCCTCACCGTTCTACGTCATGGATGAGGTGGAGGCCGCGCTGGACGACGTCAACCTGCGCCGCCTCATCGCCCTCTTCGAGGAGCTGCGCAAGGATTCTCAGCTCATCGTCATCACTCACCAGAAGCCGACGATGGACGTGGCCAACGTCCTTTACGGCGTGACGATGCGCGGCGATGGTGTCACGCGCGTGATTTCACAGCGCATGACCCGTGCGGGTGAGGCGCCGGGCACGGCTCAGGCGGCGGAGGACGCCACGCGCCTTGGTGTGGATGCTCCGCGCTAACGGCGCGGTGCCAGACCGAGGCTTTCGCCCTCCTCATCGTGCCGGGCGCGAACAACCCTGGCACTATGGAGGGCATGAATACTACTTTTCTGTGGATTGCGATAGCAGTCATCGTCCTGATTCTGCTGGTGGTCTTGTTCATCGTCCTGGGCAAGAAGCGCGGCGAGTCGAAGAAGGTCTCCTTCGAAAAGCCCGCGGAGGAGCCGAAGGAGCTGACCCAACAGCAGAAGTCCGGCAACTACCAGGCCAAGTCTGGCTTTAACTTTGCCCCTGCTGGTGGCGGTACAACTAAGGAGCCTGTCACCGCCTCGAAGCCCGAGCAGCCGGCGCAGGCCCCTGCTGAGCCCAAGCCTGAGCCGCAGGCGGAGCAGCGTGATGCCACTGAGCTGGCGAATGCGCAGTTAGAGGGCACCGAGGAAACACCGAAGGGCACGAAGCCTAAGGCGGAGCCGGAGGCGGAGGCACAACCAACGGTAGAAACTAAGCCCGAGGCGGAGGCTAAGGCTGAGGTTAAGCCGGAACCGGCGGCAGAGGCCAAGCCAGTGAGCGAGCCGGAGCCGGCAAAAGAAGAAGAGGGAAAAGACTCTTCCGCTGGCGTTGTCGCGGCAGGTGCCGCGGGCGCCGCAGCCGCTGGTACTGCCGTGACCGGAGCCGCTGCCGCTGACAAGGATGATAAGGACGCTCTAGAAGAAGGCGCGGAGGACGATGCCCCAGCCGCCGAGCAAGAAACCACTGAGCCGGAGCCCGAAGCTCCCGAAGCTGCTGAGGCAGAAGCAGTGGACGAGGCCCCGAAGGTAGAGGAGGAGCCTTCTGCTCAGTCTGAAGCCGAAGAAGAGGCAGCGGAAGAGGTAGAAGTACAGCCTGAACCAGAAGCGCAGCCCGAGCCAGAGGAGGCTGAAGCAGAGGAAGCCGCTGCGGCGGCGGGGGCGCAGGCGGCGTCGGCAAGCGCGGCGCTCGAGGCTGAGCCCGAGGAGCTGGAAGTTTCCGAGGACGCCGAGGTCGTTGAGGCCCCGGCATCTCAGCCGCAGGAGGATATCGCACCGGCCGCCGGCCGCTTGGGCAAGCTGCGTGGGCGCCTGTCCCGCTCGCAGAACGCCATCGGCCAAGGCCTCATGGGTATTCTTTCCGCTGGTGATCTGGATGATGATGCCTGGGAAGAGATTGAAGACACCCTCATCATGGCTGATCTGGGCACCAAGTCCACGATGAAAGTCACCGACTCCCTGCGCGAGAAGATCGCTGAACGCGGCGTGAGCTCCGAGGCGGAAGCACGCGCCATGCTGCGCGAGGCACTCATCGAGGTTGGCCATCCGGAGATGGACCGCTCCATCAAGGCCATGCCGAACGACGGCAAGCCTGCCGTCATCATGGTCGTTGGCGTCAACGGCACCGGCAAGACCACTACGACGGGCAAGCTCGCGCGCGTGCTCGTGGCGATGGGCCACAACGTTTTGCTCGGCGCGGCGGATACCTTCCGTGCAGCGGCAGCTGATCAGCTCGAGACCTGGGGTCGCCGCGTAGGCGCATCGACGGTGCGCGGCAAGGAAGGCGCGGACCCGGCTTCCGTGGCCTTCGATGCCGTCGCCGCTGGTGTGGACCAGGGCGTGGACGTGGTCCTCATCGATACTGCTGGGCGTCTGCACACCTCCGTTGACCTCATGGACCAGCTGGGCAAGGTCAAGCGCGTGGTGGAGAAGAAGACCGAGGTCGACGAGGTCCTGCTTGTCCTGGACGCGACGGTGGGGCAGAACGGCCTGACGCAGGCGCGCATTTTCCGCGATGTCGTCGACATCACTGGTGTTGTCCTGACCAAGCTCGATGGCACGGCAAAGGGCGGCATCGTCTTCCAAGTTCAGGAAGAACTGGGTGTGCCGGTCAAGCTCGTGGGCCTCGGCGAAGGAGCCGATGACCTCGCGCCGTTTGAGGTTGAGGGATTCGTCGATGCCTTGCTGGGGGAGAAGTAAGACCTTATAGATCCCTGGGCTATACCTAAGTTCTTTCGAGACGCAGCGCCTCCTTTGTGAGGCGCTTTCGTCGTCTCCATCCCATTAAAGATGTGCTTTGGGGGAGGTCACAATGGTAGTCTAGGACAGTCCTGTCTATGTGAGGCTGAGTTTTCAGCCCTAACAACGGTTCGTGAGGCTACTCTTTCGTGACACTCTTGTATGTCGTCCTCCTCGCAGCTGTCGCAGTGGCGCTAGCACCGGTAGCCGTCAAGGTTGCTGATCGCGCAGCCGGCTACCCGCTAGCCGGCATTTTTATTATCGCAGCGGCACTGTTGGCTAAAGAATTTCCGGCACTGGCCCGTGGCGAAGAACTGTCCTATTCCGTGACGTGGGTGCGTGATGTCATCGCACCAGGCGTCGACGTTAACCTCGCCTTCCGCGGCGATGCGCTGGGCGTTTTCTTTGCGATGTTGGCTCTCGTCATCGGCGCTGTGGTTTTTACCTATTCCGCTGCCTACCTGCCCAAGGGGAAAGGCAACGTCAGCTTTTATGTGCTGATGACCGCGTTTACGCTGTCGATCCTCTTGCTCGTGCTGGCTAATGACGTCGTCGTGCTCTTCCTGGCGTGGGAGCTGGTATCGCTGGCGTCGTTCATGTTGATCGCACGCAGCGGCAAGTCCGGTGAGGCCGGTTCGCAGCGCACACTCATCCTGACCTTCATCGGCGGCCTCACCTTGTTGACAGGTGTGGCGATTGCCGCGACGGCAGCGGGGACGACGAACCTGGAAGACATCCTCGCCTCCGATGTATGGGCCGAGCGCCCAGGCCTGACCACCGGGGTTGCCATTCTCATCGCGGCCTCGGCATTCACCAAGTCCGCGCAGTTCCCCTTCCACTTCTGGTTGCCGGAGGCTATGGCGGCTGCCACGCCGGTCTCGGCCTTCCTGCACGCGGCGGCCGTGGTCAAGGCCGGCGTGTACCTGTTGATTCGTTTCTCTACTATCTTCCATGATGTTGCAGCGTGGAACTGGCTGCTCATCGTGGTCGGCATGGGTACCGCCGTCATGTCGGCGGTCTTCGCCGTGCAGAAGACGGACCTGAAGAAGCTGACCGCGTATTCCACCGTGTCCCACCTGGGTTGGATCGTGGCCACGATTGGTGTTGGCACGCCCTTCGCCATCGCGGCGGCCCTCGTGCACACGCTGGCACACGCGCTGTTTAAGTCCTCCATCTTCATGCTCATCGGCGTGATTGACCATGAGGCTGGTTCACGTGACATCCGCCGCCTCGGCGTGCTGTGGAACAAGATGCCGTGGACCTTTGGCTCCATGCTCATCGGCGCTGCCTCCATGGCTGCGGTCCCGCCGCTCTTCGGTTTCGTGTCGAAGGAAGGCATGCTGACCGCTTTCGAGGACGCGCCCATCGGATCGGCCGGACAGGTGCTCTTGCTCATCGTTGCGGGTGTGGGTGCGTTCTTCACGTTTACCTACTCCGCCAAGATCGTCTTTGGTGCTTTCTTCGACGGCCCGCGCGATATGTCTAAGGTCCATGAGGCGCCGGTGCGGTTGTGGCTGCCCGCGGCTCTTCCCGGTGTGATGTCGGTGCCGATCATCTTCGTCATGGGCGCGCTCGATGGGCCGCTTGATGACGTCGTGGCGGCCATCGGCATGGAGGGGCATTCTCACCTTGCGCTGTGGCACGGCCTGAACGTCCCGCTGCTTATTTCTGTCGTGGTTCTCATCTCTGGCGTCGTCGGTTTGTTCTTCCGTACGCCGCTGTCGACCGCGATGGAGGAGCGCCAACTGTTGCCGCGCACTGGTAACCAAATCCTGAAGTGGATTCAGGACGAGTGCGCAGCCTTCGGACGTTTCGTCGGCCGCATGTCGGATACCCACAACCCGTCGAAGCTCATCCTGCCGATTGTCCTCCTCGTCATCATTCTTGCGGGCTCCACTCTGGTGTCGACGGGTGTCGACGGCGTGGCCTTGAACCCGCGCGTGGATGGCCTTGATAATCCGTGGGATCTGCTGCCGCTGGGCATCGTGGCGCTGTCGATGTTTGGCTTGGTTCGTACCCGCAACCGCCTCACGGGTGCGGTCATGATTGGTACCGCGGGTACCGGCGTGACCTTGCAGATGTTCCTGCTGGGTGCACCGGACGTTGCCTTGACTCAGTTCACGGTGGAGGCGCTGTCCGTCATCGTCATGATGATGGTCCTGCGCTACCTGCCGGAGAAATTCCACCCAGTACAGAACACCAACCGCAAGGTTGGCTCCATCGTGGTGGCGGTGCTCGCGGGTATCACCGCATTCCTTGGTGTGTGGGTGCTGATGGGCCGCCACGAGCGCTCCGACTTGTCCATGTGGTACCTCAATAACGCCCCAGACATCACTGGCGGCGATAACGTCGTGGCCACCATCATCGTGGAGTTCCGTGCACTCGATACCCTGGGTGAGCTGTCGGTGCTCGGCATGGCCGCCGTGGTGATCGCCGCGGTCACGTCGACGCTGCCGCGCTTCCCGTTCACCTCCGGTACGCGTCCGGCACCGTTCGGCCAGTCGCAGCTCAACTCGGTTCCGCTGCGCAAGGGAATTTCCATTGCCATCCCGATTCTGGTGGTCATGTCCTTTATCGTGTTCTACCGCGGCCACCAGGCTTCCGGCGGTGGCTTCCCGGCTGCTCTCATTATGGGCGCGGCCATCGGCCTGACGTATCTCTCTCGCGGCACCGATGAGATCGTCTTCGGCCGCATGACCCCAATTCACCTCACCGGCGTGGGCATCATCGTTGCGCTGACGGCGGGATTCATCGGCTACATTCCGACCTCGCACGGCTCCGGTGGTTTCTTGACTGCCATCCACGGCCACGCGCTGGGGCAGCACTGGACCACGTCGCTCATCTTTGACCTGGGTATCTACCTGGCGGTCCTGGGCATGCTCACCATGGCCATCAATGCCTTGGGCGGCTACTTGCGCCCGGGCACTGAGCGGGACTTCCTGCCGTGGGTCCACGATGATGACTCGGCGCTGCCGAACACGCCGCGCGTGGTGATGGAGGACATCGATGATCCGTACCCCGAATCCATCAACCCATCCTCGGATCCACTGGCCTTGCTCAATGAATCCGAGGCGCGCCACCGCGCGTCTTCGCCCCACCACACTCCGGCTACAGAGGAGAAGAATTCATGATCCTCGCACTGACTATTGCACTGCTCATCGGTAGCGCTGTCTACCTCATCCAGCAGCGCGGCTTGGTCCACATCGTGTTGGGCATGATGGCCTTTGGCCACGGCGCCAACCTCATGCTCTTGGCTACCGGCGTGTACTCCTACCGCGGAGAGTCCTTCCCGTCACAGGTACCGGCGGACCAGATGGCGGACCCGCTGCCGCAGGCATTCGTTCTGACCGCCGTGGTGATCTCCATGGCCACCTCCACGATTCTGCTGACCATGGCGGCGATGGGCGCCAACGATGACACGGATGTTGTCGAACCGGTGGATGACAACACCATTGACCACGCCTTCTCCACGCTGGGCCGCGATACCCAAAACCGGGAGATTCTGCAGCGTTCGGCCAACAAGATGGATCGTCTGAAGGAACTTGACCACGAGGGGGAGAAGTAAATGTATGACACTGTAAGCGCTCTTCTTCCGCTCTTCCCAGCGGTTCCACTGGTATCGGCGGCGCTGGCGCTGCTCGCGCCGTGGCACCGTGTGCGCGATGCCATCATGCTCATCGTGCCGGGCGTAGGCATCTTCGCCTCCTTCGCGCTGCTGCTCTACACCATGAACAATGGCGTGGTGGCGCACACGGTGGGCAATTACGTGGGCAACGCGGGTATCGCCTTTGCTGCCGACACCTTCTCGGCTCTCATGCTCATCACGACGATGATCGTGGCCTTCGGCGCCAACTGGTTCGCCATCGTTGGTGGTGAGACCAAGTCGCGCTATTACCCGTCGCTGACCCTTATCCTGATCACCGGCGTGTGCGGCGCCCTGCTCACCGCTGACCTCTTTAACTTCTTCGTGTTCATTGAGGTCATGTTGCTGCCGTCCTACGGCCTCATCACGATGTCGGGTACGTGGTCGCGCTTGGCCGCAGGCCGCGCTTTCGTGCTGGTCAACCTGTTCGCCTCCACACTGCTTGTGGTCGGCGTGGGCTATATCTATTCGGTTACGGGCGTGGTCAACTTGGCGGCGCTGACGGGCGCTGCCGCCGGCAACGGTCCGGTGACGGTGGCCTCCGGCATCATCGTTATCGCCATCGCCGCGAAGGCCGGTGTGTTCCCCGTGCAGTCGTGGCTGCCGCGCACCTACCCGGGTACGTCGGCTGCCGTCATGGGCCTGTTCTCTGGCCTGCACACCAAGGTCGCGGTGTACATGCTCTACCGCCTGTGGGTGCAGCTCTTTGATATGGACCAGCGGTGGGGGACACTCATCATCGTCATCATGATCATCTCCATGCTGGTTGGTGCTTTCGGCGGCTTGGCTGAAAACTCCATCCGCCGCGTGCTGGGATACCAGATGCTCAACGGTATGCCCTTCATCCTCGTGATGATGGCCTTCACTACCCACGATGCGCAGCGCGCGTTGGCTGCCGGCATTCTCTACACGATTCACCACATGCTCACGGTGGGCTCCCTCATCTTGGCCTCCGGTGCCATCGAGGAGACGTACGGTACGGGCAGGCTCAACAAGCTTTCTGGCTTGGCGCGCCGTGATCCGATTATCGCGTGGATCTTCGCCGCCGGTGCCTTCTCCGTCGTGGGCTTCCCGCCTTTCTCCGGTATGTGGGGCAAGGTCCTCATCGTCGCGGAAATCGCCCGTACCGGCGGGGGATGGGCCTGGACCGTTATCGCGGTGATTATCATCGCCTCCTTCGCAGCGTTCTTGGCCATGTTGCGCGTGTGGCGCCGCGTCTTCTGGGGCAAGGACCTGCCCAAGGAGAAGGTGCCCGATGAACTTGTGATTCGCAAGAAGCTGATGGCTCCCTCGGCGGCGTTAATCTTGGGCTCGCTGACCATGTTCATCCTGTCCGGGCCGGTCATTAGTGTCACCATGGAGGCATCGGAGGATTTGTTGGACACGGAGGCCTACGCACACGCAGTGCTTGGCGACGACCCCGTAGCCCTACCCGATATCGACTCCCTTCAGGAGGGCCGTTAAATGAAGAGTGCTGTGCATGCAGTTGTCTACGCTCTGTGGCTCATTAAGGAGATCTTCGTCGCGGGCTTTTCGCTCGCCATGGAATCCTTCAAGCCGCATAACAACTATCGCCCAGTGGTGCTTCGGTACCCCTTGCGTGTGACGAGCGCCTGGGAGATCTTCTGGTTCACCTCGTCCATTACCGCAACGCCGGGCACCTTGTCGTTGGGCTTGCGCGAGCCGGTTGCCGAAGGCCTTCCGCGCATCGTGCTGGTCCAAGCCGTGATGGGGGATGACCCGGCCAGTGTCATGGCGGACCTCGCGGACATGGAGGAGCGCCTCGCGCCACGAGTGAAGGGCATCGATTATGGCGTGCCTGGCCAGGGCCCGACGGAGGAGCTGGCCCCGACGTTCTACGAGTATCCGCTGGATACGCTGGGCCGTCATATGCGCGCCCCCGATATCGCGAAGGCGGACGATACCCCGCTGGCAGCGAACGACGTGGAGAAGTATTCCGTGTGGCCGCTGCGTCAGGTCGTGCCGGGCAAGGACGCCCGAAAGGATGATAAGAAGTGATTGATTTTTCCTCGATGAGCGCCTTTCAATGGGTTGTCTTTGTCTGTGTGTTCCTCATTGGCGCATCGGTGTGCTCGGCGTTGGTGCTGGCGTTGCGCTCTCGCGATGAGCTCACCCGCACCGTGATGAGTGACATGGTCTTCTACGGCATGATGTGCATGTACTTTGCATGGGCCATGACCAATCACGCGTCCATCGTCTACGACATCGCGATGCTCGCGGGCATCGCGGCGGGCGTGCTGCCGACGTTGTCGATGGCCCGCATCATCTCGAAGGGCAGGAGGTAAAACCATGACTATCGCGGAGATTATTGCTTCGGTTCTGCTGGTTGTGGCCACGGTCCTGGTTATCGCGACGGCCATCGCTTTGTGGCGCGCGCCCGATGCTCTGACCCGAGTCAACCTACTGGGACCGACGGTCGGGTTGGCCGTTCCTCTTCTGCTCGTGGCGAAGCTGGTCGTTGACTTTGCCGAGAACGGGTTCTCGCTGTGGTCGCTGGTCCGTGTCCTCATTGCTTGTTTCGGCGTGTGGATCATCGGTTCGGTGGGCTCTTTTTACATGGGCCGTTCCATCTACGGCGTGACCGTCACGGATGTGAAGTACGCCAAACGTATGCGCCAGCAAGCGCAGACCGTGGAAGCGTCCGAGGAGGAAATCTAGGGCGCACGTTTAAGTGAGCGGCGAGGGCAACAATGCCCTCGCCGCTTTTTTGGATCCCAAATGTGATCTAGGACTCATCCTTCTTCCCAAAACTATAGAGCTAAAGATATTTTGGGAATTGTACCTATCAAGCTATAGAAAAGGGGTTAGTTGAAGTATGACTCCTGATGCATTCTCTTCCGGTGATGCAGCGTGGATGCTGATCAGCGCATCATTGGTGTTGCTCATGACCCCCGGA
This sequence comes from Corynebacterium guaraldiae, assembly GCF_053480195.1. NCBI lineage: Bacteria > Bacillati > Actinomycetota > Actinomycetes > Mycobacteriales > Corynebacteriaceae > Corynebacterium > Corynebacterium guaraldiae. The sequence goes on from NZ_JBRBAU010000008.1 coordinate 132,261, forward strand.
TTGGCGTTGTTTTATGGCGGCATGGCGGGCAATCGTCATGTCCTTAACATGATGATGATGTCCTTCGGCGCGCTCGCGCTTGTGCCTGTGCTCTATGTCTTGTGGGGCTGGTCCATGTCCTATGCGGGAAGCTCTTTTGCCGGCATCGTGGGCAACCCGTTTGAAGCGTGGGGCTTGCGTGGCCAGATCACAGGTCCTTCCAACGAGTATCTTCTTGGTAGTTCTGGCTACCCCGCCGTCATCGATATCGGCTTCCAAGCCACCTTCGCTATTATTTCGACGGCTATTATCTCCGGTGCCATCGCCGGCCGCGTGAAGTTCTCGGCCTGGTTAACCTTCGCGGGTATCTGGGTAACCTTTGCCTACTTCCCGCTCGCCCACATGGTGTGGGGAGGGGGAATTCTCTCCCACGCCCCGCGCTCCCTCGCGGCGTGGCTCTTCGGTGTCTCGGAAGGTGAGGCGCTCATCGCTCCCATCGACTTCGCCGGCGGTACCGTCGTGCACATTTCTGCCGGAGCTGCAGCCCTAGTCCTCGCGATTGTCGTGGGCCCGCGCGCGGGATTTCCGAAGCACGTCGATAGGCCGCACAACCTCCCGATGGTGATGCTCGGCGCCGCGTTGCTGTGGTTCGGCTGGTTCGGTTTCAATGGCGGTTCTGCCTTCGCTGCGGATGGCCTTGCAGGTGTGGCGTGGTTGAATACCACCGTTGCTGCGGCCGCCGCGATGCTCGGCTGGATGTTGGTGGAGCGAATTCGTGACCGTGCCGCCACTTCACTCGGCGCTGCATCCGGAGCTATCGCAGGCCTCGTCGCCATCACCCCGGCGGCAGGAGCGCTGACTCCGCTCGGTTCCATCGCCCTCGGCTTCCTCGGCGGGATTATCGCCTGCTTGTGCATCAGCCTGAAGTACCGCTGGGGCTTCGATGATTCCCTGGACGTCGTCGGGGTGCAACTGTGCGCAGGATTGTGGGGCACGATTGGCCTAGCCTTCTTCGCTACGGATAACGGCATCCTCACCGGTCACTTCACTGAAGGGCTCAAGCTGCTCGTCGTTCAAACGCTGATTGCGGTTGTGGCGATGCTGGTGTCGGGGCTCGTCACCTTGCTTGCGGCGCTCCTCATCCGCGCCACCATGGGCTGGCGAATCGAGGATGAAGCGCAGGGTATCGACCTGGGCGAGCACCGCGAAACCGCATATGATTTCCGCGAATCCGTGGCGTCGCACCGCCGCCACGCCCACGACGCTAGGATTAGTCCTGCACCAACCGTCCAGCCGCGGGTCGACACCGCCGGAGCTAAGGAGTAACAGATGAAGCTCATCACTGCCATCGTCAAACCGTTCACGCTGCCGGACATTCGCGAGGCCCTCGAACAGCACGACGTGCATGGCCTGACGGTGACCGAGACCCAAGGCTTTGGCCAGCAGCGCGGCCACAGTGAGGTCTACCGCGGCGCCGAGTACGCCACCGATTTCGTTCCCAAGGTCAAGCTCGAGGTGGTGACCTCTGACGAACAGGTTGAGGATATCCTCTCCACCATCGTGGACGCCGCCTACACCGGAAAGATCGGTGATGGCAAGATCTGGATCACTCCTATTGAGGACGTCATCCGCGTGCGCACCGGCGAGCGCGGCGAGGCGGCCCTGTAACACGTGTCTACGGCCGCTCAACTGCGTGAGGACGCTTATGCTGCGGCGATGCGCCTCACGCAGTCCCTGCAGCTTCCGCCCGGCTGCGCGCTTGCAGCCACCGGTTCCTTTGCGCGCCGCGCGATGACCCCGTTTTCCGATCTCGACCTCATCCTCCTTCACCCGGATGACACGGAGCTGCCCGAGGAAGTCGTTTCCGAGGTCTGGTATCCCATCTGGGACGCTAAGTATCGGCTCGATTATGCAGTGCGCACCCCGCGCGAATTCGGCGCCATCGCCGGTTCCGATCCCGCCGCCGGCTTCGCGCAACTGGATCTGGCCTTCGTTGCCGGAGACAAGCAGCTGGTGGATTCCACCCGCGCCCAGGTCTATGCCTCGTGGCGCCGCCTGTTGCAGAGCAATTTCGATGCCTTCGTTGATCTCGCCATTGCGCGCTGGCGCCGTTCCGGCACCTTGGCCACGATGACCCACCCGGATATCAAGAATGGGCGCGGTGGTCTGCGCGATATCCAATTCCTCCGGGCCCTCGCCCTAGGAAACCTCGCGGACGCCCCAGCGCTCGAGGAGGAGCAGGCCCTGCTTCTCGACGTCCGCACGCTCCTCCACGTCACCGCCCGCCGCCACCGCGACATCCTCGACCCAGAATTCGCTGCGGAGATCGCACACGAACTGGGCTTTGCCGACCGCTATGAATTATCAGCGGCCGTCGTCACCGCCGCCGCGGCGGTGGATAGGGCCGTCGAGAGGGCGCTCGCGACGGCTAGGGGAGTGGTGTCTAAGCGCAGCCACAACCGCACCCGCAAGCCACTCGACATCGGTGTCGTGGATGTGGGCGGCGAAATCAGGCTCGCCCGCACCGCAGACCTAGACGAGCCGTGGCTACTCCTGCGCGTCGCCGCCGCTGCGGCGCGTTCGGGCAGGAGCGTGCCCGCTCACGTTTGGGAACAACTACGCGAGCTGCCAGACCTGCCGCAGCGCTGGCCCGCGGGAGCAACGGATGCCTTCTTCAGCCTGTTGTCCTCGCCGCTCAATACCCCGCGCCTTATCCAGGAAATGGACGCCCATGGCTTGTGGGAGCGAGTCGTTCCGGAGTGGGAGCACATCCGCGGAATGCTGCCTCGGGAGCGCACGCACTCTCATACCGTGGACTATCACTCCATCCTTACCGTCGCTCGGTGCGCTGAAGCCCGCACGTCCGTAGCGAGGCCCGATCTGCTGCTCTTGGTGGGGCTCTACCACGACATCGGCAAAGGCTACGGCCGCCCGCACGAACTCGTGGGAGCGGAGATGGTGGCGCGCGCTGCCGCCAAGCTCGGCCTCGACCTGGCGGATCGCTCCCGCGTGCAAACCGTGGTGGCAGAGCACACGACTTTGGCGCGCATCGTCTCCCGCACCGATCCTTTCTCCGACGAAGCCCGCGATGAGCTTCTCGAAGCCGTGCGTTATGACTACCTGACCCTGGCGCTCCTCGTCGTGCTCGCCCGCACCGATGCCGAATCCACCGGCCCAGGCGTGTGGAACCGCAGGCTCGAGAATGGAATCGAGGCGGTCAGCGCCCGCGCTTTTGCGCAGCTGGAGGCCCTGAGTCCGGTGCGGCCGCTGGTGGCCGTTGACCGCGACATCGGCCTGCGCCACAACCCGGAGGATGATAGCTTCACCGTCCTGTGGCGCGGCAGCTACCAGCGGGAGGCCGTGCGTCCACTAGCGCTTATCGCTGCCTTGGGATGGAACATTCTGTCCTCGCGCTTGGTGCGCACGGAGGAGGGCTACGCCGGCGAGTTCGACATCCGCGCGCTCCACGGCGCCATCGATCTCGCGACGGTGGAGGAGCGCTTGGTGCAGTCTTATAAGTCCGGAACCTATACCGTGCTGCCCGATTTCGTATCGGGGCCTGCAACCGCCATGTGGACCAGAGGCGTTTTCGAGCTCAGAATCGATGACTACCCGGGTACCCTCGGACACGTGCTCGCGCTGCTTCCGGAGTGCGAGTGGCTATCCACCACCACACCGGGCGCCACGATGGTGCTTCACGCCGTGCCGCTTGGCGACGTCCCCCGTGCCACCCTCGTCCGGAATGTGACCCAAGCACTGGTCAACGGCTAAGCTGGGGAAGTTATAAATTTATCCACGATAGTTGAGGGAGCACTCTAACGTGTTTGAGTCTTTGTCTGACCGCTTGCAATCAGCCCTGTCCGGCCTGCGCGGCAAGGGCAAGCTGACCGAGGCGGACATCAACGCCACAGCGCGCGAAATCCGCCTTGCGTTGCTGGAGGCGGACGTCTCGCTCAACGTCGTGCGCGGCTTCATCAAGCGCATCAAGGAGCGCGCGGCAGGCGCCGAGGTCTCCGAGGCGCTCAACCCTGCGCAGCAAGTGGTCAAGATCGTCAACGAGGAGCTCATCGAGATCCTCGGCGGCGAGACCCGCCGCCTGAACCTAGCCAAGAATCCGCCGACGGTCATCATGCTCGCCGGCCTCCAAGGTGCTGGTAAGACCACCTTGGCGGGCAAGCTGTCCAAGCACCTGGCTTCCAAGGGGCACACCCCGATGCTGGTGGCCTGTGACCTCCAGCGCCCGGGTGCGGTGCAGCAGCTGCAGATCGTCGGCGAGCGCGCCGGGGTCGACGTCTACGCGCCGGATCCTGGCACCTCCCTGAACTCCCACGAGCATGAGATGGGTACCTCGCACGGGGATCCGGTGGACGTCGCCAAGCGCGGAATTGAGGAAGCCAAGCGCACGCAGCACGATATCGTCATCATCGATACCGCCGGCCGCCTCGGCATCGATGAAACCCTGATGACGCAGGCCCGCAACATCCGCGACGCCGTCAACCCGGACGAAGTCCTCTTCGTCATCGACTCAATGATCGGCCAGGACGCCGTGCAGACCGCCGAGGCCTTCCGCGACGGCGTGGACTTTACCGGCGTCGTTCTGACCAAGCTGGACGGCGACGCCCGCGGTGGCGCGGCCCTGTCCATCCGTGAGGTGACGGGCAAGCCCATCATGTTCGCCTCCACCGGCGAGAAGCTCGAGGATTTCGATGTCTTCCACCCGGAGCGTATGTCCTCGCGCATCCTGGGCATGGGTGACCTGCTGACGCTCATTGAGCAGGCGGAGTCCAAGCTGGATCAGTCCAAGGCGGAGGAAGCCGCCAAGAAGATGGGCTCCGGCGAGATGACGCTCAATGACTTCTTGGACATGATGCTCATGGTCCGCAACCTGGGGCCGATGGGCAACCTGCTCAAGATGATGCCGGGCGGCAACAAGATGAACCAGATCGCCGACATGGTCGACGAGAAGCAGCTCGACCGCATCCAGGCCATCATCCGCGGTATGACCCCGGAGGAGCGCGAGAACCCGAAGATTCTCAACGCTTCGCGCCGCAAGCGTATTGCGCTGGGCTCTGGTGTAGCTGTCTCTGACGTCAACCAGCTCATTGAGCGTTTTATCGAAGCCAAGAAGATGATGTCCCAGATGGCCGGCCGCTTCGGCATGCCGGGCATGGGCGGCGGGCGCTCGGCTACTAAGAAGAAGCCGAAGGGCCGCAAGGGCAAGAACGGCAAGCGCAAGCCGCCGAAGCGTCGTGGTGGCGGCGGAATGCCAGGCATGGGCGGCGGTATGCCGTCGATGCAGGAGCTGCAGAAGATGCAGGAGCAGCTCGGCGGCGGCATGCCCGGGCTAGGCGATATCAAGATGCCGAAGGGCATGGAGAATATCGACCTCAACAACCTGGACTTTGGCCAAGACAAGAAGAAGTAGGCGATTACCCACGCGACAATATGTCCGACTAAAGTTGGATAAAACTGTTCTCGCGTGGAAAGGTCCTCACTGTGAAGGCCAGCCCTGTGGTGCGCCAGATGCGCCACGACATCACTACCAAACCGTTCATCGCCATCTGGGAGGTCACCCGTGCCTGCCAGCTGGTGTGCCAGCACTGCCGGGCCGACGCCCAGCACGACCCCGCACCGGGCCAGCTCACTACCGCCGAAGGCAAGGCGCTGCTGGATTCCCTGGCCAGCTACGACAAGCCACGCCCGCTCGTGGTGCTCACGGGAGGGGATCCGTTTGAGCGCGGCGACCTGGAAGAGCTCACCGCCTACGGCACGTCCCTGGGACTCAACGTGTCGCTTTCGCCGTCGGTCACGCCCCGTTTGACGCGCGAGCGCCTCGAGGGCCTGCGCGCGGCGGGAGGGGCCGCGCTGTCGCTGTCTCTCGACGGCGCGAGCGCTGCAACCCACGACTACTTCCGCGGCTTCTCCGGCATCTTCGACCGCACGATTGAGATGGCCAGCGTGGTCACCGACGTGGGCTTCCGCCTCCAAATCAACTCCACCATCACGAAGAACAACGTCCATGAGGCCCCGCAGCTGTTGGAGCGGGTTATCGAGATGGGTGCCAAGCTCTGGAGTGTGTTCTTCCTCGTACCCACCGGCCGCGGTACGGGCTTGGAGGCGCTGACCCCGCAGGAGCGCGAGGACGCGATGCAGTGGCTGCACAGCGTGTCCACGCGGATTGCCATTAAGACCACGGAGGGGCCGCAATATCGGCGCATCGTCCTGCAAGCCCAGCGGGGAGAGAAGTACGAGGGCGGCGAACTGTACCGCTTCCTTACCGCGGAGACCGAGCGGATTTTGGGCCCCGATCCTCACACGCGCCGCCCGCGGCCGCCGATGGCCATCAACGCGGGTTCCGGCTTTGTCTTCATCGACCACGTGGGGGACGTCTATCCAAACGGCTTCCTGCCGCTGCACTGCGGCAACGTCAAGAGTCACCTACTGCCGGACATCTACGCCAACTCGCCAGTGTTTAAGAAGCTTAGGGATCCCAACGCGTGGAGCGGCAAGTGCTCCGTGTGTGAGTTTGCTTCTGTGTGTGGCGGCTCGCGGTCCACGGCTTTTGCCATGACGGGCGACCCGCTCGCGTCGGACCCCACCTGCGCCTACGTGCCCGAAGCCCTGCGCTAGCGGCGGCTACTAGATGGCCTCGCCCGCAGGGAAGGCAGGGTAGGGGACCGGGTTGGCGGGAGTCGGCGCCGCCGGGGTGGACGGTGCTGGGCCCGCCTTCGTCGTGGAGGTAGACGTGGCGGTTTCCGGGGGCTGCTGTTGGACGGTCTCGCCATTGAGGAACGGGGTGATCGCTTCACGGATGAGCGGGATGGCCGAATCCGCGAATGCCGTGGTGAAGTGGTGCATATCGCGATACACCATGATATTGCCGATGATGACCGGGCAATCGCCGTTGGCATCGCAGAACCACTTCGAGGTGTCTACGGCCAGCATGTTCTTGTACTGGGAGAGGACCTCTGCGCCCGGATCGTAGGGCGCATAAACCTCCTCGAAGCGCATACCGCACCCGAGGGAATCCTGGGTGGCCACGTAGCACTCATCAAACTGGCGGCCATTGCCGTGCTCGTCGAATCCCCACGGATTATCGCGGAAACCGAGGAAAGGAATATCGTGCTTGGCCAGTTCGTCCCAGAAGGCCTGATATCCCGGCGGGACGGCGTCCGGGCCGTGGCCTAGGGCCTGCCCGGGGCGCGTCGAATTCGACACCACGAGGGCTGGGTCCGCGTCGATGATGCGCTTGACCACTTCCTTGCTCCACTCGGCGCAAGATGGCTTGACGCTGAGCTCATCGCCCAACTCGATGGGGCAACCCACGCGGGTGAGCGGCACCAGCTTGAATCCCATCTCGCGGCCCAAGTGATCCAGGGCTGAGGAATACTGCTCCGCGTGCGAACCGCCCACCAAGTAGACCTCAACGTCGGAGTTGACGTCGCCGAAGACACACGGCGTTACGCCGTCCTTCTGCGTCTCGATGAAATAGTCCGACGGCTCCTGCTCTGGAATGAAGCACCAGTTATCGGCAACCGGTGGCTGGATGCCGCGCGCGAGAATCGGATCTGGCTTAATCTCCACGTTCTCAGGCGGGGTGATGTTCTCCACGAAGGTCGTTGCCCCAGGGTAGAGCTGCGGATCAAGAATCTCTTGGTTTGCCTCCTGGAGGCTGCGCTGCCACAGCGGCTGAACGGCCACGAGCGCAACGGTGCACGCCGCGACGACAACTCCACCGACGCCGCGGAGGGCACCAGTGCGGGTGCGGAGGTCGGCGAGGCCGCGGTGGACGGGGAGGTCGTCGGCAAGCGGGCGCTTGCGGTGCTGGCGCAGGGGCTTCTCGACGAATCTGTGCGTCACATCCGCCAAGCCCAGCGACACCGCGATGATGATGGCACCGAGCCACCATGGCGGGGTTTCAAAGCCGAGCGCGGCGGTGGAGATGATGAGGAGCGGCCAGTGCCACAGGTAGAGCGGGTAGGCGATATCACCGAGCCAGCGGGAAGGGCGAACCGTCAGTACCCGCGAGAAGGAACCACCGGAACCAATAATGATGAGCACCGCGCCGCCGATGGGCAGAAGTGACAGCGGGCCCGGGAAAGCCAAGCTGTCGGAGATGAGCATGCCGGTGCCAGCCAGGGCGGCTAGGCCGAGGGCGGTGGCGACGTTGGACAAATGCTGCGGCATCTTTAGGCGCGAGCCGTAGATGACGAGAACCGCGCCCAGGGTTAGCTCCCACGCGCGAGACCACGTGGAGTAGTAATTCTCAGGGGTCCCGTAGAGACCGTCGCGCGAGGCGTAGGCAAAAGAGGCGACGGTGATCACGAGGAGGATCGGGCCGGCGATAGAATTTACGGAGGGGAAGCGCTGCGCCTTAAGCCCCGACTTCTTCGGGCGCAACCGCATAAAAGCGGCCAGGCCCAGGGCAAAAAAGATGCCCATGAGATAGAACTGCCCCTGGACCGCCATGGACCACATGTGCTGCAGCGGCGACGTGGTTGCGGAGGCGGCAGCGTAGTCGGCGTTTTGCCGTGCTAGCTCCCAGTTTTGGTAGTAAAAGACTGTCGCCGTGATCTGCTTGGTGAGCTCGGTGTTCATGAGCTTCGGGGTAAATATCCGAACAAGCACATAGCTCACACCGATGACGAGCACGAGGGCAGGTGCCAACCTGCGCAGCGTGCGCCAGATGGGCCACCACGGGTTCAGGGAGGCGTTCGGCCGCGCGGCATAGCGCAGCTGCGAGCCCAGGAAGAAGTACCCGGACAGGAGGAGGAAGACATCGACGCCACCGGAAACACGACCGACGAAGACGTGGTATAAAACAACCAAAGCGATCGCGATGCCGCGGAGGCCATCGAGGTCGTAGCGGTAGCGGAATGTAGATGGGGCTTGTTTATTCATAAAAAGAGGTTTGTGTGGCAGCGAAATAACCGCATTACAGGCTACCCCTTTCGCGGGGTAAGGCCTAACCATGCAAGCGGTAGGGGGGATTTCCTATTTTGCGTGCGTACCGCTAAAATCATTGGGGTTGTCCATGTGCAGCATGGAGGACACCTAAAACTTCATTTCTGCGTAACGCCGGTACCGCCCACGGACGGCCGGCATGTCACACGCAGGATAAATCCAAGGGTTGAACCGGCGCGCCACCAAGCGGCGCGTGTCTGAACTGCCCGGTGACTAGAAAAGGAGCCAATCATGGCCGTTAAGATCAAGCTGCAGCGTATGGGTAAGATCCGCAACGCTGAGTACCGCATCATTGTTGCTGATGCACGCACCCGCCGCTCCGGCAAGGCTATCGAGAACATCGGTATCTACCAGCCGAAGCAGGAGCCGTCCCTGATCCAGATCGATTCCGAGCGCGCTCAGTACTGGCTGGGTGTCGGCGCGCAGCCGACCGAGCCGGTTCTCGCACTGCTCAAGGTGACCGGTGACTGGCAGAAGTTCAAGGGCCTGCCGGGCGCAGAGGGCACCCTGAAGGTTGCTGAGCCGAAGCCGTCCAAGCTGGATCTCTTCAACGCCGCTCTGGCTGAGGCCAACAACGGCCCGACCATCGAGGCCATCACCGAGAAGAAGCGCAAGGCCAAGGAAGAGGCTGAGGCAAAGGCTGCCGCTGAGAAGGCTGCAGAGGAAGCCGCTGCCGCTGAGGCTGCAAAGGCAGAGGAAGAGGCTGCCGAGGCTGACTCCGCTGAGGAGTCCGCAGAGTAAACTACTCGCCTAACAGAAAATCCCCGCACCAGCGGGGATTTTCTAGTTTTGCGGGGCAGCGGGGCGTGCTTCCAAGGGGTTCTCGAAATCCAAACCGCGGATGGCGGAGGCGATGACCGACTGCGCAATCCTTTCCATCGCTTCTTCCGATACTGATGCCAAGTGGCCGCTCAAACACAACACCGTAAAGCCGTGCACCGTGGACCACCCAGCAAGACAATTTTGCATCATGAATTGCCGGTTAGGCTCCTGCCCAATGTAGCGTGCGTACTGCTCCATGTAGTCATAGAAGTTGAACGTGGCCTGGACCCGCGGATCCTCTCCCGGTCCCTCTGCGGCGGCGGCCAGCGCACCAGGGATGTCAAAGCCGCTCGTGGCCATCATGCACTCAAAGAAGCTTTGCTCCTCCAAGGCATAGTGGTAGTAGGCAAAGCCAGCCGCCATCATCTTGTCGACAATGCTTCCCTCGGTATTCTCGAAGGCCTCACTCAGCTTGGTAATGAGTTCGAAGGTGGCGACGTCTGCGACGGCGTCGAGAAGCGCGGCCTGATCCTTGAAGTGGCGGTACGCGGCGGTGGGGGAAACGCCGACCGCGCGCGTTGCCGCGCGAATCGTTACTGCCTCTGGTCCACCCTCCCGGCCGAGCTTGATGGCCTCCTGGAGGATCTCTTCATGCAAATTTCCATGGTGGTAAGGCTTAGAACTACTCACAATCCAAGAATAATACTAAAAGTCTAGACATTCACGCCAGTGTTTGGCGTCAACATTGTGAGCAGCATTAGCGCAGGTTGATCGCTGCAGGACACCGCATGTGGGACATACGCTGGAAGGTGTACGATGCGCCCGGGAACGAGCACGTAATCTTCATCTCCGCAACTAAAAGTCACCGCGCCCTGTAGCACCTGGACGGTGATGGGGTGCGCGGCTTTGTGATCGGGCAGGACCTGTCCGGGCAAGAATGAAAAGAGGATGAGGTTCGCTCCGTCGGCACTGAGGACTCGCTTAACGGCTGGTCTGGGGCGTGTGGGGTTCGGCTTAGGGGCCTCATCGAGCAGACTCAGCGTTGTGAGCGTGGCGCTGTCATGGGTGGCGGCACCAAAGGTGGCTGCATCATTGATCGGAAGCTCAGTCATGCCACTCCAGCGTAGCCCGTTAAGCTAGCAGGCATGGAACTACTCATTGGTCGCGTGGTGAAATCCCACGGCATTAAAGGCGAGGTCTCCGTCGAGGTGACCACCGATTCCCCTGAGACCCGATTCGCCGTCGGCGAGGTTCTCCACGGCACACAAGGCAAGAAGGAACACGAACTCACCATCGCTGCGGTGCGCGCCCACAAGGGGCGCCTGCTCATCACGTTCAAGGAAGTCCCGGACCGCACGGCCGCGGATTCCCTGCGTGGCACCCAGTTTTTCGCCGAACCCCTGGATGACCCCGAGGATGACGGCTTCTACGACCACGAGCTGGAAGGCCTGCGCGTTCTCCTCGATGGGAAGGAGGTCGGTGAGGTGACCGGCGTGACGCACGGCCCCACGCAATCCCTCCTTGAAATCACTCTCACCGAAGGTAAAGAAGCGCTCGTTCCCTTCGTGGAGGAGATCGTGCCGGAGGTTGATTTGGAGGCGGGGACCTGCACCATCACCCCGCCGGAGGGGTTGCTCGACCTATGAGGATAGACGTTCTCACCATTTTTCCGGAGTACCTCGACCCGCTGCGCCACGCGCTGCTGGGCAAGGCCATCGAGCAGGGAAAGCTCGCGGTGGGCGTGCACGATCTGCGCCAGTGGGCCACGGACGTGCACAAGTCCGTCGACGATTCCCCCTACGGCGGCGGCCCAGGAATGGTCATGAAGCCCGAGGTGTGGGGGCCGGCGCTTGACGACGTCTCCTCCGGCACCGCCTCCACCCAGGACCTCCAAAGCGCGCTGCCGCACCTGAGCAAGCCGCGCCACGACGATATCCATGGCGTCGAGGCGCGCTCCTATGGTGAAAGCGAGGGTTCGGATAAGCCGCTGCTCATCGTGCCGACACCTGCCGGAACGCCCTTTACTCAGGCCGACGCGCAAGCCTGGTCTAACGAGGAACACATTGTCTTTGCGTGTGGGCGCTACGAGGGCATCGATCAGCGCGTCGTCGAGGATGCCGCGCAGCGCTACCGCGTGCGCGAGGTGTCCATCGGCGATTACGTGCTCATCGGCGGAGAGGTCGCCGTGCTGGTCATTGCTGAAGCGGTGGTGCGCCTCATCCCAGGCGTGTTGGGGAACCGGCGCTCGCACGAGGAGGACTCTTTCTCCGATGGCTTGCTGGAAGGTCCTAGCTACACCAAACCGCGAGAGTGGCGCGGCCTGGCAGTTCCGGATGTACTGACTTCCGGGGATCATGCCAAGGTGGACCGGTGGCGCCGCGAGCAGTCGCTGGCCCGGACGTGGAAGCGCCGCCCGGAGCTGCTGGACGCGGCGGACCTGAGCGATGCCGACCGCGCGTACGTGGAATCCTTGAAGGAGGAATGAGATGGACATCAGTACTGACTTGTCAATACTTATGACCGAAGCCGAATGGGACAAGGTTCTCAAAGATATGCCGCAGCGTTTGCGCGAAGGCGGCGTCGAGCCGCTCGATATCAACGCAGAGATCATCTCCTTTACCTGCGAGCCCGACAACATCCTGGTCAACGAGTACATGGATAAACACGGCCAGCCGCCGGTGGGTGAGCACGTGTGGAGGGTCATCGTCAACGGCTCCTCTGAGCTGCCGTTGACCAAAGTCACCGCGGCCGTCGCGGACTGCTTGCCGCCGCACACGCTGTGGTACGGCACCTCCGAAATCGGCCACACCGAGTTTGGGCTGGGTACTTCCTGCGCGTGGCAGGGCGGGGTATAGGGTAGGAAGGTCTTTTAGTCCCCGACCAAAAAGAGGTTTTGTGAATATCGCAGCCACCATCGCCGGAGAGCTGGGCGTCAAAGAAGCACACGTTGACGCCGCCCTGAAACTCATGGCGGAGGGCAATACCGTCCCGTTTATTGCCCGTTACCGCAAGGAAGCCACCGGCGGGCTGGATGACTCCCAGCTGCGTACCATTGAGGAACGCTCGACGTACCTGCGCGAGCTGGAAGAGCGCAAGGAAACGGTGCTCGCCGCGATTGAGGAACAGGGCAAGCTCACCGATGAGCTGCGCGCACTGATCCAGGGCTGCGAGACCAAGGCGCGCCTGGAGGATCTGTACCTGCCGTATAAGAAGCGCCGCAAGACCAAGGCGGATATCGCGCGCGAGGCAGGACTGGAGCCGCTGACGGACAAGCTCATCGAGGACCCCTCGGCGGACCCGACCGAGCTGGCGGGGGAGTATCTCACCGAAGGTTTCGAGGAAACGAAGAAGGCCCTCGACGGCGCCCGCGCCATTCTGGTGGACCGCTTCGCACTGGATGCGGATCTGGTGGGCGAGGTGCGCGAGCGCATGTACACCAGCGGTTCCATGAACGCTGGCGTGGTCGAGGGTAAGGAAACCGAGGGCGCGAAGTTCAAGGACTACTTCGAGTTCTCTGAGCCTTTCGAGAAGCTCCCCTCGCACCGCATTTTGGCGCTGCTGCGCGGCGAAAGCGAGGGCGTTCTGCATCTCAACCTCGACGCCGGCGATGACGCCATGTACGAGGGCATGATCGCAGATCGCTTCGACCTGGACGTGTCTACCTCCCGCTGGCTTGCCGACGCCGTCCACTGGGGCTGGCGCACCAAGCTTTCCATCTCTTCCGGTCTGGACGTGCGCATGCGCCTGAAAGAGAAGGCGGAGGAAGGCGCGCTCAAGGTCTTCGCGACAAACCTGCGCGACGTTCTTCTGGCCGCCCCGGCCGGCCAGCGCGCGACGCTGGGCCTAGACCCGGGATACCGCAATGGCGTCAAGTGCGCGGTCGTTGACCCGACGGGCAAGGTCCTGGCCACCACGATTGTCTACCCGCACCAGCCGCAGCAGAAGCGGGCTGAGGCGGTGAGGGAGTTGGCGTCGCTAAGCGCTGCCCATTCGGTGGACCTCATGGCGATCGGCAACGGAACCGCATCGCGTGAGACGGAGAAGCTGGCGGGTGAGGTCGCCGACCTCATCGCGCAGGCCGGCGGTGCTCGCCCCACGCCGGTGGTGGTCTCCGAGGCTGGCGCGTCGGTGTATTCGGCCTCCCAGTTGGCGGCCGATGAATTCCCTGACATGGACGTCTCCCTGCGCGGCGCCGTTTCGATCGCGCGCCGCCTCCAGGACCCGCTGGCGGAGCTGGTGAAGATTGACCCGAAGGCGATTGGCGTGGGGCAGTACCAGCACGACGTCAACCAGGTTGCGCTCGCCCGCACGCTCGATGGCGTGGTGGAGGATGCCGTCAACGGCGTCGGCGTGGACCTGAACACGGCGTCGGCTCCGCTGCTGGAGCGCGTGGCCGGCGTGAATTCCACGATTGCGGCCAACATCGTGGCGTATCGCGATGAGAACGGCACGTTTGCCTCGCGCAAGGAGCTGAAGAAGGTGCCGCGTTTGGGGCCGAAGGCCTTTGAGCAGTCCGCGGGCTTCTTGCGCATCAATGGTGGCAAGGATCCACTCGATGCTTCGGCAGTGCACCCGGAGGCCTACCCGGTGGTGGCGCGCATTGCGGAGAAGACCGGTCTGGGGGTTTCGGAGCTCATCGGCAATTCGCGAGTGTTGACGAAGCTGTCGCCGGCGGACTTTGCTGACGATACCTTCGGTGTGCCGACGGTGACGGATATCATCGCGGAGCTGGATAAGCCGGGCCGCGACCCGCGTCCGGAGTTCAAGACGGCTACCTTCAAGGAAGGTGTGGACAAGGTCTCGGACTTGAAGCCGGGGATGATTCTGGAGGGCACCGTGACCAATGTTGCGGCCTTTGGCGCGTTCATCGACGTGGGCGTGCACCAGGATGGCCTCGTCCACGTCTCCGCCATGAGCCACAAGTTCGTCTCTGATCCGCACGATGTGGTCCGCTCGGGCCAGATGGTGAAGGTGAAGGTCATGGAGGTAGACGTGGAGCGCCAGCGCATTGGCTTGTCGCTGCGGCTTGACGACGAGCCCGGCCAGCCCGCCCCCAAGCACCGCAACGGCGGTGGGCGTTCCGAGGGCCGCGGCGGCCGCTCCGACCGTCGCAACTCCCGCCGCGACGGTGGGCGTGGCCGCTCGGACCGCGGCGGCGGTGGTTCGATGGCCGATGCCCTCAAGAAGGCCGGCTTCTAAAGCTCGCCTAGTTGTGCGCCACAAACCCCTGACTGTTCAAACGGTTGGGGGTTCGTGAGTTTTCAGTGGCTCGCGGATTCTAAGGATCGTGGAAACACCTGACCTTGATTGGTGGTGTTTGTGGTGTCGAGTCGTTGGGATCCTTCGCCGGATGTGGTGGAGCAGCTATGTTGCTTGGTTTCAGGTGGTCGTAGTGTG
>NZ_JBRBAU010000009.1:0-144909 GCF_053480195.1 Corynebacterium guaraldiae
TCGACACTGCCTACAACCACTCTATGGGAATACGCAAAGGTCACATACGCTAAACCCCAACCCCCACCAACACAATCTGTCGTTTAACTCGACACGCCGGAAAACAACACGTTTTGTCGTTTAGGCCAAGGATGTCGACTAAGTTAAGCGAAAAGCTAAAGGGCGCTCACTGTGTGAGCGCCCTGTGGAGCATAGGGGAATCGAACCCCTGACCTTTGCATTGCGAACGCAACGCTCTACCAACTGAGCTAATGCCCCAATGCCTTTAGAGCGTACTCCTCTCGGTGAAAGCAACGAAATCACCCCCAGGACGGGCCTAATAAAACCTCAGGAGTTAACTTTTTTCACTCTAGTTGCGTGTCACTAGGGATAATGCACCTTCACCGGGCAGACAATGAGGGGTCTGAAAAAGTCTGTGGAAGGTTGTCATGCGCCGAAAAAGTGTTCTTGTCCGCTCCCTCATCGCCCTTGCAGCAGCCACGGCCCTGCCCAGCACGGCTACCGCTGCGGAGCTTCCTCATCCGGTGATTCAGCAGCCGACGTTGCCACAACTCCCCGACGTCCAGAAGGACCTTAAACAGCTGGAACAGGACGCCTACGACGCTCTTCCCAAGGAGCTGCAGAACAATCCCGTGTTTGCCGGCTCCTCGCGGCCCGCTCAGAAGCCCGCGCCGACCGGCAAACGGCAGTCGCAGTCGGTTGCTGATTCCACCTGCTCCAACTGCGTGGCTATCACCTATGACGATGGCCCCGGCGAGTTGACCGCTCAGCTCCTCGACACCCTGAAGGCCAAGGACGCCCACGCCAGCTTCATGGTCTTAGCTCCCAGTGCCACCGCGCACCCGGAGCTGCTGCGCCGCATGAAGGCTGAGGGCCACACCGTGGGAAACCACACCGCATCCCACCGCGAGCTCAACAAGCTCTCCCCCAGCGACGTGGACGGCGAGATCAAGGCCGGGGCCGCCGCAATCAAGGCAGCAACGGGTGAGAACCCTCGGTGGATGCGTCCCCCGTACGGTGCCACCAACGGCACTGTGGAGGCCGCTGCGAAGGCTAATGGCCAGGCGCAAGCCCTGTGGTCCGTCGACACCGTGGATTGGAAGGACCGCAATTCTCAGCACGTCTGCGAGGCCGCAGTCAACGGCGCGCAGCCCGGCTCCATCGTCCTCATGCACGACATTCACGCCACAACCGTAGGCGCCGCAGACTGCGTCATCGACGGACTGCGCGCGAAGGGCCTGGAGCCAGTCAGCCTCGACCGCCTCATCCCCAATCCGCAGGCGGGAAAGCAATACCTCACCCGCTAGCGCACAGCAGCCTGTTCTGGGACCAAACTAAAGGCACCTTATGCAGATTTCCGTATCCATCTACCTGGTGTTTTCGGGTCGGAGGTCTCCATATGGTGCCTTTAGTTTGGTCCTTTAACCCGCCCCTGTGTGACCAGTTTGGCCGAACGCGAAAAGCGCCCAGCGTTTCCGCCGGGCGCCTTCCACTTATGCTGTGGAGCATAGGAGAATCGAACTCCTGACCTTCTGCTTGCAAAGCAGATGCTCTACCAATTGAGCTAATGCCCCATTGTTCCGTGGTGGGCCTAGCTGGAATCGAACCAGCGACCTCATCGTTATCAGCGATGCGCTCTAACCGACTGAGCTATAGGCCCTTGACCGGAACGAGTAGTTACTCTACATAGGACCGGCGATCTATTACAAATCGCCTGGTCATATGTAGTTTTTCTCGGTGATATTCGCTAGTTATGCGGTTCGTCTTGGAGGCGAATCTTGAATCCACCGAAGACGTCCACGATGGCGTTGTAGATCACCGCCAGAAGCGGCGCCAGGATGGTCATCAGCACAGCGATGATGGCACCAAACAGTGCGGCCGCGGAGACGACCAACCCGAAGGAGACCTCAAAGCCGCCGCCAACACCGCCGACGAGGCTATTGAAGGAATCCCAGATGCCCGCCTGGTCAAGGCCGAGATACAACAGGCACACGGCGATGATCCAGGCGACGAGGCCGACGAGGGACATGGCCAAGCCAACGCGGAACGCCGACATGGGCGAAATCCGGGCTAGGTGAAGCTCTCGTCCAATCATGGGTTACTCCTCGTCCTTATCGGCATCCTTGCTTTCAGCTTCGTCCTGCTTGGAGTCTTCCCCAAGCTTGAGGTGCTCAGGCTTGACGTCCTCCACGGACTTCTCACCCTTGGCCACTGCCTGGGCATTCTCCTCGCCGTCGTCCTCCACGTTGCGGTCGATGGCCAGCAGTTCGACGTCGTCAGCCAGGTTAACCAAACGCACGCCCATGGTGGCGCGGGAGCTCGGGCGAATCTGGTTGACCTCAGTGCGCACCACGCCGCCGGCGGAGGTGATGGCGAAGATCTCGTCGTCCTCGTCCACAGCGATAGCCGCAATGAGCTTGCCGCGCTTCGGGGTGTACTTGAAGGTCATCACGCCGAGGCCGCCGCGGCCCTGCGGGGTGTACTCTTCGATGGCCGTGCGCTTGCCGTAGCCGCCGGAGGTGGCAACCAGGAGGAACTGACCGTCGTTGACCACAGACATGGACAACAGCTGGTCGTCGCCGCGGAAGCGCATGCCCTTCACGCCGGCGGTAGCGCGGCCCATTGGGCGGAGCTGGTCGTCGTCGGCAGTAAAGCGGATGGCCTGGCCCTGCTCAGAGGTGAGCAGGATGTCATCGCCCTCGTTGACCAGCTGGGCACCGAT
Source organism: Corynebacterium guaraldiae (assembly GCF_053480195.1). Classification (NCBI taxonomy): domain Bacteria; kingdom Bacillati; phylum Actinomycetota; class Actinomycetes; order Mycobacteriales; family Corynebacteriaceae; genus Corynebacterium; species Corynebacterium guaraldiae. The sequence goes on from NZ_JBRBAU010000009.1 coordinate 2,723, forward strand.
CAGCGCATCGCCCTCGTTGAGGTTGATGGCGATGAGCCCAGCGGAGCGTGCGGATTCGTAGTCGGTGAGGCGGGACTTCTTCACGCGGCCCTGCTGGGTAGCAAGGACGAGGTAAGGAGCGTCCTCATAGGACTGAATCTGGATGACCTGGGCGATCTTCTCCTCCGGCTGGAACTCCAGCAGGTTGGCCACGTGCTGGCCGCGGGCGGTGCGGCCTGCCTCCGGAAGCTCGTAGGCCTTGAGGCGGTAGACGCGGCCGAAGTTGGTGAAGAACAGGATCCAGTCGTGCGTGGAGCAGACGAAGAAGTTCTTGACAATATCGTCCTGCTTGAGCTCCGCGCCGCGCACGCCCTTACCACCGCGCTTCTGTGCCTTGTAGGCATCCACCTTGGTGCGCTTGGCGTAACCGGTAGCGGTGATGGTGACAACGACATTCTCGCGGGCAATGAGGTCTTCATCGGACACGTCACCGGAAGCGGCGACGATCTGGGTACGGCGCTCATCGCCGTACTTCTCGACGATCTCCTCCAGCTCATCGTGGACGATCTGGCGCTGGCGCTCCTCGCGGGCCAGGATGTCCTTGAGGTCCGCGATGATCTCCTCGATCTCCGCCAACTCATCAATGATCTTTTGACGTTCCAGGGCGGCCAGGCGACGCAGCTGCATAGCGAGGATGGCATCGGCCTGGACATCGTCGACGTCGAGAAGCGCCTTCAGGCCCTCGCGTGCCTCATCAACCGTGGGGGAACGGCGAATGAGCGCGATGACCTCATCGAGCATGTCGAGCGCCTTGACCAGGCCGCGCAGGATGTGGGCGCGCTTCTCGGCCTCATCGAGGCGGAACTGGGTGCGGCGGACGATGACCTCAATCTGGTGAGCCACGTAGTAGCTCAGCATCTGATCCAGGCGCAGGGTGCGCGGCACGCCATCAACGATGGAGAGCATGTTCGCACCGAAGGAGGTCTGCAGCTGGGAGTGCTTGTACAGGTTATTGAGCACCACGCGAGCCACGGCGTCACGCTTCAGGGTGACCACGATGCGCATACCCACGCGGTCAGAGGACTCGTCCTCGATCTTGGCAATACCGGCAATCTTGCCGTTGACCACGGACTCCGCGATGTTGGAGATCATGTTATCCGGGTTGACCTGGTAGGGCAGCTCAGTGATCACGATGGTCTGGCGGTTGCCCACCTCCTCAATGGAGGTCACGCCACGCATGCGGATGGAGCCGCGGCCGGTGGTGTAGGCATCCTTGATGCCTTGGTCGCCCACAATGAGGCCCGCAGTCGGGAAATCCGGGCCCTTAACACGCTCCATGCAGGCAGCCAAGGCTTCTTCCTCAGAAGCATTCGGGTTATCCAGCAGCCAGTAAATAGCCTCCGCCAACTCGTTGAGGTTGTGCGGCGGGATATTGGTGGCCATACCGACGGCGATACCGCCGGAGCCGTTCATCAGCAGGTTCGGAACGCGGGAGGGCAGGATAGTCGGCTCCTGCGTCTTGCCATCGTAGTTCGGCGCAAAGTCGACGGTGTTTTCGCGGATATCACGCACCATCTCCATCGCCAGCGGCGTCATACGGCACTCGGTATAACGCATAGCTGCCGGGCCGTCATTACCGCGGGAGCCGAAGTTACCCTGGCCATCGACCAGCGGGTAGCGCATGTTCCACGGCTGGGCTAGGCGCACGAGGGTGTCGTAGATAGCGATGTCACCGTGCGGGTGGAACTGGCCCATCGTGTCCGAGACCGGGCGGGCGGACTTTACGTAGCCGCGATCCGGTCGGTAGCCGGAGTCATACATGGCGTAGAGGATGCGGCGGTGGACAGGCTTAAGACCGTCACGCACCTCTGGCAGGGCGCGGCCGACAATGACGGACATGGCGTAGTCGATGTAGCTCGACTCCATCTCCTCATTGATGTCAATTGGTTGGATGCGATCGAAAAGATCACCGTTATTGTCGCTCATAACGCCCTATCCTACCTTCTAGGGCCGTATAAGGCCGTTTGTGGCACAGCTGTGGTATCACGATGATACCATGTCCTCTATGGCTATGACGCTGCGCCTGACCCCGGACCAAGACCATGCGCTGACCTTGTTGGCTTCCGCGCAAGGAACCTCCAAGCACGAGGCGGTGGTCCGCGCCGTTGTTGCGGCGGCCGCACGAACTCTCACCGATGCCGCCGTACAGGACACCGCGCGCCGGCTGCTGCCTGGGCGTTCAGAATTAGAAGCGGAGATCCGCCAGGCCCGAGGCGCACGCCAGTGAACGTGGAACAACTGCTCCTCGTCGCCCATGAATTTTGCCGGGCCCATCGGGTACGGATTAGTAATTTCGCAGCGCTAGCCGCCGCGGCCGCCGCGAGCACGGCCACCATTGAGGGAATTGCCGTTCATGGCAGCCGCGATGCGGCGGCGGAATCACTGGAGACAGTCTTGCGTTCTGTCCCCGCGCTCAGCGGAAAGAATGAAGAATTCGCGCGATTTTGCGCCGAGGTCTATCTTTCTGTTGCAGAAGTTATGTAAGTTAAACATGATAAAGAAGTCTCTATTCCCTTGTAGGAGGAATCCCCCTATGCCCTCGAAGTCTTTGAAGAAGTTCCTCGCCGCCAGTGTCGTGGCCACCACTCTCGCTACTGCCGCAACGCCGGCTGCGAGCGCTAAGACCGCCGACAATGACTGGCAGAAAAACCTCAACCCCGACTTCAAGCAGGGCGAAGCCGGCACCACCCTCACCGGTTCCTCGCCGTTCGACATGACGCTCATCATCGGCGGTAGCATCGCCGCCGCAGCAGCACTGCTCAAGCTGGTAGTGGATAACGTCCCGGCACTGCGCGCCCAGGTAGACGAGTTTGCCGCCCAGATCGGGATGGCCGGGTCCTCCGGTTCTTCTGAGAACAGCCGCCTCTACGAAGGTGGCCTCGACTTCGACCTCGAGCGCCTGGCCCGCACCAATGGCTTCCCGGAGATTGCTGACCAGCTCGCCGCGCTCAAGGCAGGCTCCACCGCACCGGCACAGTAAGCTCGCCTGTATGACAAACCTCACCCAGCTTCTCCAATCCCCTACCCGCAACGCCGTAGTGGCGGACTTGGCCACGGCCGCCGATGACACCGTCTCTTCGCTCTCCGGCATTTCCGGAATGGCCTTCAAAGGCGCTTTAGGCGCTGCCAAGAAGGCAGATTCTAAGGTCTTGTCCAAGGGAATCAACCACATGCTTCCGGAACTACTCAATAGCCTGGATTCCTACTGGAAGGAATTCGAAGGCTCTGAGCAGTCCGACTTCGGCACCTACCTGGAAGGGCGCAGCGCTGAGATTACCGCCGCCATCATGGCAACCGCGGACAAGGCCGCGGAGAATGTGAACGCGCCTGGCATCGCCCGCACCTACAAGTCCCTGCGTGGCAAGGCCTCCTCGATTCTGGAGCCCAACGTCGCGACCATCGGCAGCGTTCTGCAGCGCCATATGACTACTGTTTAAGCGCCTGCTTAACGACGAAATAAGACCAGCACCTCATATGAGGTGCTGGTCTTTGCGGGTTTTGACCTAGCGTTTAGACGTCGAGGAAGCGTACGTCCTTCGCGCGGCGGGTAATGAAGGAGCGGCGAGCAGACACGTCATCACCCATGAGGATGGAGAAGAGCTCGTCGGCGCGCTGGGCGTCCTCCAAATCCACACGGCGAAGCACGCGGGTGGTCGGATCCAGGGTGGTCTCCCACAACTCGGAGGCGTTCATCTCACCCAGACCCTTGTAGCGCTGGATGCCGTCATCCTTGTTGATCTTGCGTCCCTGCTCCAGGCCCTCAGCAAGCAGCTTGTCACGCTCGGCGTCGGAGAAGGCGTAGCCCGGCTGGCCCTTGCCCCACTTCAGCTTGTACAGCGGCGGGTTAGCCAGGAAGACGTGGCCATCCTCAACCAGCTGCGGCATGAAACGGAAGAGCAGGGTCAGCAGCAGCGTAGCGATGTGCTGGCCGTCGACGTCGGCATCGGCCATGAGCACGATCTTGTCATAGCGCAGCTTGGAAATGTCGAATTCTTCGTGGATGCCGGTGCCCAGGGCCGTGATGATGGCCTGAACCTCAGCGTTCTTGAGCACCTTGTCCATGCGGGCCTTTTCCACGTTGAGGATCTTGCCGCGCAGCGGCAGGATGGCCTGGAACATGGAATCGCGGCCGCCCTTGGCGGAACCACCTGCGGAGTCACCCTCCACGATGTAGAGCTCAGAAAGCTTCGAGTCCTTGGAACGGCAATCCGCCAACTTACCCGGAAGGCCACCGAGGTCACCGGCGGACTTACGGCGTACCAATTCGCGCGCCTTTCGCGCCGCCACGCGGGCGTGCGCAGAGGACACGGCCTTGTTGATGATGACCTTGGCCTCAGCCGGGTTGGCATCGAACCAATCGTTGAGGTGCTCGTTAACGGAACGCTGGACAAATCCTCGAATCTCCGAGTTACCCAGCTTCGTCTTGGTCTGGCCTTCGAACTGCGGATCCCCAACCTTGACGGAAATGACGGCGGCAAGGCCTTCGCGGCAATCTTCGCCGGAAAGGTTGCCATCCTTTTCCTTGAGGAGCTTGTGCTCCTTGGCATAGCGGTTCATCAGGGAGGTCAGCGCCGCGCGGAAGCCTTCCTCGTGCGTTCCGCCTTCGTGAGTATTAATGGTGTTGGCGAAGGTGTGGACGGACTGCTTGTAGCCCTGGTTCCACTGCAGCGCGATTTCCACCTCATGGTCCTCACCCTTAACGTCGAAGGCAACGATGGTGGGGTGGATGGCGGTCTTGTTCTTGTTGAGGTGCTCAACATAGTCCTGCAGACCGTTTGGGTAGTGGTAGGTGACTTCCTTCTTCTTTTTCTTGGACGCCTGGTCTTCGTCACCGTCGGCAGCCTCAGTGGACTCCCCCTTCTCATCCAGGCTGCTCAGGCTCACTGGGGCATCGCCAGCCTCGGCGATCTCCTCTAGTTCGGCCTGCTCCTTAGAGATGGCGCGCTCATCGCGCAGCACGATGGTCAGGCCCTTGTTCAGGAAGGCCATCTCCTGCAGGCGGCGAGCGATCGTGTCGTAATTAAACTCGACGGTCTCAAAGATCTCCGGGTCCGGCCAGAAGCGGATGGTGGTTCCGGTACCGCGAGCATTATCGCCTTCCACGAGTTCATCCGGGATGGCATTGTTGAAGTTCTGGTACCAGTGCTTGCCGTCGCGCTTGATATCTGCCTCGACGCGGGTGGACAAAGCATTGACCACGGAGATACCCACGCCGTGGAGGCCGCCGGAAACGGCATAGGATTCGGAGTCGAACTTACCGCCGGCATGCAGCTGGGTCATGACCACCTGGACGGTGGGAACGCCAGAGGCGTGCATCTCCACCGGGATACCACGGCCGTTATCGATAACTTCGATGCCGCCGTCTTCGCGGAGGGTGACGATGACCTTGTCGGCAAAGCCCGCCATCGCCTCATCGACGGAGTTGTCAACGATCTCCCAGATCAGGTGGTGCAGGCCACGGGCACCGGTGGAACCGATGTACATGCCGGGGCGCTTACGGACGGCTTCGAGGCCCTCCAGAATTGTGATTGACCCCGCATCATATGCGTGTTGTTCAGCCACGGATTCGTGTTCTCCTTTTGGCTAGAGCTAAATCTAAGACTCTAGCCATTCTACACTGTGTCCCCCCACGCAAGGGCACTGCACGCCCGTGAGAGCCCCAAATTTGCGTGAATTTCGCGGTCACCCAAAATCAGCCGTACGTATCTTGCGAACCTTGCGGCTTGACCCATTGGCGGCCCTCATAGTTGCGGTGCTGCTTGGGGCCCTGAATGTGCAGCTTAACCACCACGTCCGGGCCGAGGCGATCTGCAATCTTCTGCAAAATGGGGCGCTGCAGGTAGCGCAACTCGGTGGCCCAGCTGGAAGAATCACACGCCACGTAGACAACCTGCTCTTTGATGGTGAGCGGTTGCGTGTGCGCGGCGATGCGCTCGCCGACGAGGTTTTCCCAATTACCCATGACCCAACCATGAGCCAATTCGTGTTCCCAGCCGCGTTTGCCAATCTCTCGTTGAATCTGTGCGCCGAGGCTAGGGATCTCGAGGCTGCGGCGCCGGCGGCGGCCATCGGGTCCGCTCGGCCGGCCACGCCGATACGGCGTTGGCTGTTGCTCCGAAGGAGTCGGCGTCAGGTTCATCTTGGGAGCCGGCTTGTTTAGCTTCGGCGGATTCTTGGAATTACTTCGCGTGCGCTCGAAGAGCGCCTTGACCGGATCGAAGTCCTGCTCAGTCATCCTCGTCACCGCCCGCCGTATACGGAGTGATCTCGGAGATTCGGCCCTCGTCGGTGTCGCGCACTGTGACCGTAAAGCGTTCAATGGGCTGCAAATTTCCAGGCAAATCCTCATCCACCGCCGCAGTAATGAGCACCTGCTCCGCACCCGCGGCGAGGTGAACGAGCTTTTCGCGCCTTTTCGCATCGAGCTCGGCGAAGACATCATCAAGGATGAGAATCGGATCAGTGCCGTCTTGGCGCAGCAGGTTGAACTCCGCCAGCCGCAAGGAGATGGCATAGGACCAGGTCTCGCCGTGGCTGGCAAAGCCCTTGGCGGGGCTCGTGCCAAGGTTGAGCACCAGATCGTCGCGGTGCGGGCCAACGAGCGAGATGCCGCGTTCGATCTCTCGTTGACGCTTCGTGGCAAGCTCGGTGAGCATCATGGCCTCGATAACCTCGCGGTCTGAGATGTCCACGGTGGATTTGTAGTCAATGGCGGCCGGTCGCGACTCCGGGGCGAGCCCGGCATAAGCGGCGGGAATGTGCTCGCGGAGTTCGTCGACAAGCGCTAGGCGTGCCTGAATCACCTGCGCGCCGAGGGAAGACAGCTGCGTATCCCACACGTCGAGAGTGGCCAGCGCCGAGGCACCGTCACTGTCGCTGTAGCCCCGGCGCAAGCTTGGCGACGCCGACTTCAACAAGGCATTGCGCTGCTTCAGGACCTTGTCATAATCAGCTTTCACTCCCGCCAGGCGTGGCGTGCGGGAGGCAATGATGTCATCCAAATACTGGCGGCGTGCTGCAGGTTCGCCGCGCACGAGGGACAAATCCTCCGGGGAAAACAACACGGTTTTCACCACGCCAAGTAACTCGCGCGGGGACTTCAGGCGCGTGCGGTTGATCTGCGCCTGGTTGGCCGCGTGGGGTTTGATGAGCAAGTGCGCGGTGAGCTCTCTGCCCTGGTTCACCGCGGTGGCGGAGATGCGGGCATTGTGCGCGCCGTGGCGCACGAGGGGGGCATCGTGGGCCACACGGTGCGAAGAAAGATGCGCGGTATACCCGATGGCCTCGACGATATTGGTCTTGCCGAAACCGTTGCGGCCGACAAACAGGGTGATCCCCGGTTTCAGCCTGAGGGTGAGCTCGGGCCAGGAGCGGAAGTCCCTGACATCGAGATCGCGAATGTACATACGGCCTAGCCTGGCAAGCGCACTGGCATCAGCAGGTAGGTGAAATGAGTCTCCGGAGTCGGGAACGAGCCGTCCTCGTTGGCCGCTGGTAGCTCCTCCGGCTCCGGAATCATGATCGCAGGCCGCGAAGGCTCGGTAAAGCCAAAGACCACGCGGTCCGTGTGAACCACAGCCAAACCATCCTTGAGGTAGGACGGGTTGAAGGCGATGACGAAGTCCTCACGGCCGTTGAAAGCACAGGGCAGGGACTCGCTAGCGCGGCCAGAATCGGCGCCTGCTGCCAAGGTCACCTCGCCTTCGCGGAATTCCATGCGGATCTGCGCATTGCGATCCGTCAACAACGAGACGCGGCGGATGGCTTCCTGGAGCGGAGCAACCTCGATGCTGGCCATAGCGCTGTGGGTCTTGGGCAGCAAGGGTGCAACGTTGGGGAAATCCGCGTCCAGCATGCGGGTGGTGGTCTCGCGGTTATCCGCATGCAGGCCGAACAGGCCTTCCGCAGCGATGTTCTCACCAGTGCCCACGGCGATTTCAACCGGGATGTTGAGATGCGTGTCCAAGGAACGGCCGGTCTCCTGCAGCGTCTTGGCTGGGACGAGGAGCTTGGCCTGGACGTCAGGAGATACCGGCTCCCACTCGAAGGTGCGCATGGCCAGGCGGAAGCGGTCCGTCGCCGTCATTTCCACGTGGGAACCATTGATGTCGATGTGCACGCCAGTGAGCATCGGCAGGGTGTCATCCTTGCCGGCGGCCGCAACGACCTGGCTGATAGCTTCGACGAAGAGCTGCGGGTTAATGGTGCCGGTGACCTCCGGCAGGACAGGGAGCTGGGGGTAATCATCCAGCGGGATGAGCGGCAGCTCGAAGCGCGAAGAACCACAGGTCAACAGAACCTTGTTATCCTCCTGCGTCATCTCAATTTCCTTGTTGGGCAAGGAAGCAACGATGTCAGAGAGCAACTTACCGGCCACTGCGATGCGTCCCGGCTCATCCACCATGCCGGCGATGCGCACGCGGGTGGAAACCTCGTAGTCGAAGCCGGTGAATTCCAAACCATTGTCATCCGCGGTGATCAGCATGGCGCGCAGTACTGGTTGGGTGACCTTCGAAGGAAGGCTGCGCGCGACCCACGCTACGGCGTTAGCGAGATCATCTTTGGCAACGCGAAATGACACGGACTGCTCCATGATGGTGAGACGCTCCTCTAGTTGCGGATGGAAGATTCTTGCAAGCTCACTCCAACTTACAGGATCGGTGCCGAAGCACAGGATTTTGTCATTCACCTTCCCTGCTTTGCGATTTAAGCGCGCGACCGTGCAGGGCGCCGACGAATCACACACATCCTTTTTCTTCTTGGTTAGGGAGAAAACAAAATAGGAGTAGTAATAAGCGCTGTGGGATCTGTGGACAACCCGCTAAAAGCCAAGCTCTTCACGGTGAAACGATCTGTGAGTCAGGGTGTGGGATCACTGTGATCAAATGACAAGAAATGTGAGTAACTGGGTCGGGGTCAAAGTTATCCACAATTCATCCCCAGATCTGTCTGCGCTGATCACAGAGTTAATCACAAGGGCGATGACCCCTCTGATCTGCTGTGGAAGAAGAAAACGTGATGAGGATCTACAAATTACAACAATGAAATTACACAGCTGTGAATAACGGTGTGGATAACTTTTGGGTGGATAGCAAAGACGCCCCTACCCACGCCCGCGGGGAGGAAATTGCGGGAGGTGGGCAGGGGCGTCGCCAAGCGCTGCGTGGTGCTAGCGCTGGTTGTGGTTCTTCACGCGTTGGGTTAGGGCCTGGATCTCGTCGTACGTGTTGCGGTTCTCAGTCATCTCCTTACGGATCTTGCGGTCCGCATAGATGACGGTGGTGTGGTCCTTGCCGCCGAATTGATCACCAATCTTCGGCAGGGAAAGCTCTGTGAGCTCGCGGCACAGATACATGGCCAGCTGGCGGGCGTGGGCGACGGCGCGCTTCTTACCAGAACCGCGCAGGGTATCCACGTCGATGTCGAAGTAATCCGCTGTGACCTCGATGATGGCCGCCGCGGTGATCTGGCGATCCGCAGAGTCCGGGGCTAGATCGTGCAGGGCAATCTCCGCCATCTCCAAACTGATCGGCTCATTGACCAGAGAGGAATAGGCAGAAACGCGGATGAGCGCACCTTCCAGCTCGCGGATCGAAGATTCAAAGCGAGAGGCGATGAGCTCGAGGACCGAGCGATCGACGTCGGTGCCGTCCGCGGAAGCCTTCTTCATGAGGATGGCGATGCGCGTTTCCAGGTCTGGCGGCTGAATATCCGTAATCAGTCCTCCCTCGAAGCGTGTGCGCAGGCGATCCTCCAGCGTGGTCAGCTGTTTCGGAGGGCGATCGGAGGACAAAATGATCTGTTTATTGGCCTGGTGCAGCGCATTGAAGGTGTGGAAGAACTCCTCCTGCGTGGATTCCTTGCCTTCCAAGAACTGGATGTCATCGACCATGAGGATATCCAGGTTGCGATAGCGGCGCTTGAAGGATTCCTGGCGGTCATCACGCAGGGAGTTGATGTAGTCGTTGGTGAATTCTTCCGAGGAAACGTACTTCACGCGCAGGCCCGGGTGCAGGACCTGGGCGTAATTACCGGCCGCGTGCAGCAGGTGGGTTTTGCCCAAGCCGGAGCCGCCCCAAATGAAGAGAGGGTTATAGGCGCGGGCGGGGTTTTCGGCCACGGCCACGGCGGCGCCGTTGGCAAAACGGTTGGAGGACCCGATGACGAAGTTTTCAAAAGTGTGCTTCGGGTTGAGGGACTTTTCGCGGTTCGGGTTGTGCGCCGGTTCCTCGCGCGGGATGCGCGGCCCGGTTGCCTCGGGGTAGCCGTTCGGAACGCTGCTTTGCTGATCGCTGTAGTGCTGTGCCAACTCATCCAAGCTGGCCGGAGAATGCGCGGTGTCCCAGGAGCGCGGTTGATGGTGGCTTGGCGTCTCTGGCTGAGTAGGTGGAGTGGGCGGCATGGGTTGCTGGAAACCCTGTGCCTGGTGCCCCATGCCGTGCTCGGGCGCCTCGGTTTGGATGGGGCGCTGGGGTGCGGGCGCTTCAGGCGCTTCTTCGTGAGCCGGCTGCGGCGGCGCCGCAATGGTCACGGCCAAAGAACAAGGGCGCCCCATATGCTGCGACAAGGTGCGGGTGATGTACTCCCCCAGCTCGGCCTCGATGACATTCTTGGCGTTCTCGTGCGGGGCGGCGATCAGCGCGTAGCCATCACCGATCATGATGGGTTCTACAAGTTGAAGATTGAGGCGCTGGCTATGGGAGAAATTGGGTACGTCCGAACTTGGTTGTTCGGACTGAGCCAGTAAATCACTGACCACAGCTTTCCAGCTGGCCCGGAGGGCTGCTTGCGGATCAGACAAAACGCCTACCTTCTGTGTAGTTACAGTTCACGCGGTGTCATCGGCCGGGGCCGGCCACACCTACTCGGTTCCCTGAAGAAGAGGCCTAGGGAGCTGAGTATTTACTGCGTGACTGTGGGTTGGGGATCGGGGATGGACGGATGGATGAGGAGAGATACAGGATGAGAAATCACATGAAGTTGTAATTTCCACCGAAGATTCCACACGATGTTTTGGTGCGTAACCTCGGAATCCACAAGGTTATCCACAAGTGTGGATAGGTGGTTTATCCACAGCCTATCTCATAGCTGTGGATAACTGTACATCGGCTCCTCAATGCAGTTAACCTGCATAAACAGTGAAAGTCTCAAGTCTTCATTGAGAGTTATCCACACCCTGTGGGTGACTGTGGAATTCGATTCCTCAGTTGTACCGCGTTATGGGGGCGCTGTCTAACGCACTTTTATGCGCGCTCGGCACGATGGCGCCAAGCGCGGCGCAAGAACGGCGAGAGGGGGTGCTTGCCGCGCAGCATGTGGGCAAAAAGTGGCGTTCTAGCTGCGGATAAAAACATCTTTGTAATTTCGGGGACACCCAGTGTGTCGATTTGTTTCGCGCACTATCTGTCACGTAACCTGTGATGGTCTATCGCAACAGTGCATGGTGCACATGTTGCATGTGGGAATGCCTCGCCACGCCTCACGGCGCTTCACGTGCGAAGCCACATCCCCACGTACACCATTCATCAGTGGATGTTTATGCCCACCGCCCTCACCGGCGTGTGGCTGTGCCATCCACCAACAACTTCAAGGAGTTAATCGTGGCAAAGGGTAAGCGTACCTTCCAGCCGAACAACCGTCGTCGCGCTCGTAAGCACGGCTTCCGTACCCGCATGAGCACCCGCGCCGGCCGCGCCATCGTCGCCGCTCGTCGCAAGAAGGGTCGCGCTAAGCTCACCGCTTAATTCATGCTTCCAGCCCAGCACAAGCTCACGTCCCCGAGGCAATTTCGGAGGACCATCAAGGGCGGGCGCCGGGCGGGCACGCGCACTGTCGTCGTGCATTTGCGCTTTAACGACGGTGAAGACGACATCGCGGCCACTGGGCCGCGGTTCGGCCTCATCGTGTCGAAGGCCGTCGGGAATGCCGTGGTTCGCCACCGCACCTCCCGGCGGCTTCGTCATGTGTGCATGTCCCTCATGCGCGATGGCGTCAACGGGACAGTATTGCCCGCCAATGTTGACATTGTTATCCGCGCCTTGCCCGCTAGCGGTAGTGCCACCAGTGAGCGCCTTGAGCGTGATATCCGCAAAGCACTAAGCACATGGGATATCTGAACTCTCAAGGAGAGGAGATTCCTGAAGCCCGCGGGTTCGGGAGAGTCCTAGTTCACGGGGTGCGCTTCTACCAAAAGCACTTGTCAGGCCTTAAGATGGTCTCCACCTGTCGTTTTGAACCGACGTGCAGTGCCTATGCTCTCGAAGCCATCTCCATCCATGGAGCCTTCAAGGGGACGGGCATGGCGCTTGCCAGGTTATGCAAGTGCGGTCCCTGGCACCCGGGCGGGTTTGATCCGGTACCGACCAAACAACAACTGAGGTAAACAACTCTCGTGCTTAATTTCATTTATTGGCCAATTTCAGCCGTCCTGTGGTTCTGGCATTGGCTCTTGAGCTTCGTCCTTGATTCCGCATGGGGCGGAACCTGGATCATCGCCATCGTTCTTCTGACGTGGACGCTCAAGGCCATCATGGTCAAGCCGACCATCACGCAGCTGCGCTCTTCACGCAAGATGCAGGAGATCCAGCCACAAATTCAGGAACTGCGCACCAAGTACGCCAATGACCAGACCAAGGCTGCCCAAGAGATGCAGCGCATCTACAAGGAAGCTGGCGTGCGCCCCGTGGCGGGCTGCCTGCCGATGTTCGCGCAGATCCCCATGTTCATTGGTCTGTTCCACGTGCTGCGCTCCTTTGACCGCACTGTTGCCGTCGCCGGTGGCATCGGGCACCCGGCGGGTGAAGCAATGTCGGAGGAGATGAACGCCTCCATTGCGAACTACATCTTCGAACCTGAGCTGGTGAAGCAGTTCGTAGACGCCAAGATCTTCGGTGTCCCGCTCGTGGCGAACCTGCGCCTCGACTCCGGTCTGGAGATTGTTAAGGAAACCACCACCGCACAGGCGGCCTTCATCATCGTGCCGCTCATCGCCATCATTGCGACGCTGACCCACTTCAACGCCCGCATGACGCTGAACCGCCAGGAGGCGCGCCGCGCGGCCGGCAAGACCGCTACCCCGCAGGGTCAGAACGCGGAGATGATGCAGCAGCAGATGGCCATGATGAACAAGATGATGCTGTGGTTTATGCCGGCAATGCTGGTGTTCTCCGGCTTCATCTGGCCCATCGGCCTGCTCTTCTACATGCTGGCCAACACCGTGTGGACCTTCTTCCAAACCCGCATTGTTTACGCCAAGATGGACCGGGAGGAAGAAGAAGAGGCAGCCGCCAAGGCTGAGCTCAAGCGCACTTCTGCCCCGAAGCCGGGCGCACGCAAGAAGGATCACCGCTCTAAGAAACAGCGCCGCAAGAACAACTAGAACGTAACCCAGGAGTTTTCACAGTGACTGAATCTGTGTCCGACACTGTGCCACTGGACCCGTCTGACGTCTTCGGATCGCGTCTGCCGCTCGCGCAGAAATACCACGATTCGCTGGCTACGGACGGGTCCACCCGTGGTTTTATAGGCCCCCGCGAGGTCCCGCGCCTGTGGGAGCGCCACCTCATTAACTGCGCCGTGGTCGCGGAGGTAATGCCGCAGGGCGCCACGCTTATCGACGTCGGCAGTGGCGCCGGCTTGCCCGGCATCCCGCTCGCCATCGCGCGCCCTGACCTGAAGATCACTCTCATCGAGCCGCTACTGAAGCGCTCCACTTACCTCAACGAGGTCGTCGACCTGCTGGGCCTCGATAACGTCACCGTCATCCGCGGCCGCGCCGAGGAAGGCCCGGTGAAAAAGGCCGTTAAGGGTGCCGACATCGTGACCTCCCGCGCGGTGGCCCCGTTGGGCAAGCTGGCCAAGTGGTCCCTGCCGCTGGTTCGCAAGGGCGGAGAGATGATCGCTCTCAAGGGTTCCTCGGTGCACGAGGAGCTGGAGCGCGACGCTGCCGACATCAAGCGCGCCGGTGGCGGAAAAGCCGAGGTCATGACCATCCACGGCACCACCATTATCCGTGTCCCGCGCGTGAACTAAAGTAGACGGCATGACTCATCCTCGTCTTATCACCATCGCGAACCAGAAGGGTGGCGTGGGTAAAACCACCTCCGCCGTCAACCTTGCCGCCGCGCTCGCTGAGGCCGGCAAGAAGGTCCTGGTGATCGACTTGGACCCGCAGGGCAATGCCTCCACCGCGGTGGGCGCGGAGCACACCTCCGGCACCAAATCCAGCTATGAGGTTTTGTTGGGTGACTGCAGCGCGGAGGATGCGATGCAGCACTCCCCCGACGATGAAAACCTCTACTGCATCCCCGCCACCATCGACCTCGCCGGCGCGGAGATTGAAATGGTCTCCCTGGTTCGCCGCGAGTTTCGCCTGTATGACGCCCTGCACAACGGCTTCCTCGAAGAGCATGGCTTTGAGTACGTTTTTATTGACTGCCCACCGTCTCTAGGCTTGCTCACCATCAATGCGATGACGTGCGCAGAAGAGGTCATTATTCCCATCCAGTGTGAGTACTACGCCCTGGAGGGCGTGGGCCAGCTGCTGGGAAATATCTCCATGATCCGTGAGCACCTCAACGAGGATCTGCACATCTCCGGCGTGCTGCTCACCATGTTCGACGCCCGCACCAAGCTGGCAGAGCAGGTGGCCAATGAAGTGCGCGAGCAGTTCGGCGCCGTCGTCTTAGGCAACGTCATCCCGCGCTCCGTTCGCGTTTCGGAGGCGCCGGGTTATGGTAAGACGGTTATCGCTTATGACCCGTCGTCGACAGGCGCCCGCGCCTACGCCGCCGCCGCACGCGAGTTGGATAAGCGCGGGGACTACACGCCGCACCCCACCACGGGTGCCATTGGCGTGAGCCCAGAGATTTTCGCGGAATTGGAAGGATAGGACACCGTGGCAGATAAGAAGGCAGACCACAAGCCGGAGCAGCGCCAGGGCGGTTTGGGCAAGGGCTTGGCCGCGCTCATCCCGTCCGGCCCGGGTGCGCCCTCCCGCAAGCCACGCTTGGGAGATTCCGCCGCAGATATCATTCTCGGTGCGTCCACCGGCGCTCCTAAGGATGCCGGCACGAAAAGGGTGCAGGGTGCGCCCACTATCCAGCAATCCTCGGGTTCGAAGAAGCGTCAGGCCAAGCCTTCGGTGATTGGTGCGACTTACCGCGAGATTTCCGTCGGTGACATCATGCCCAACCCGAAGCAGCCGCGTACTGTCTTCGACGAGGATGACCTGGCCGAGCTGGTCCACTCCATCAAGGAATTCGGTCTGTTGCAGCCGGTCGTGGTCCGGCCTTCCGAGGAGGGCGGCTTCGAGCTCATCATGGGTGAGCGCCGCTGGCGCGCCTCTTCCAAGGCGGGCCTGGCCACCATCCCGGCTATCGTCCGCGATACCAAGGATGATGACCTCCTGCGGGACGCTCTGCTGGAGAATATCCACCGCGTGCAGCTCAACCCGTTGGAAGAAGCACACGCCTATCAGCAGCTTCTTGAAGAATTTGGGGTTACCCAAAATGAGTTGGCTGACCGCATTGGTCGCTCGCGCCCGCAGGTGACCAACATGATCCGCCTGCTCAAGCTGCCGGTGGACGTGCAGAAGCGCGTTGCCGCGGGTACGTTATCGGGCGGTCACGCCCGCGCGTTGCTGGGTTTGCCGGATGCAGAGGCCATGGAGCTCATTGCCAATCGCGTCGTGGCCGAGGGCCTTTCTGTGCGAGCCACCGAGGAAGCCGTCACCCTGTACAAGCGCGATGGCAAGCCAGCCGAGCCAACCAAGAAGCCCGCTGCCCCGCAGCCGCAGTTCTTTACGGACTCCGCCGAGCGCTTGGCTGATCGCTTCGACACCAAGGTCACCGTCACCATGGGCAAGCGCAAGGGCAAGATGGTCGTCGAATTCGGTGACCAGGAGGATTTCGAGCGCATCCTAGCGCTCATTGAGGGCAAAGAAGGCAGCTAGCTCGCCATGCTCGTTCAGGCCGTCAAGGAAGGTGTTGCTATCAACCCCTTGGCGGCCCGATCTATTTTTTGGGAGCTGAAAACCACGGTCGCTGACCCTGCATTTGAAAAGGAGGCATGGATCAGCGCCACCCTGCTGCGCTGCGGCGAGTGCGGTTTTACCGTGGGCGATGAGGCCACGCTCCTCTTCTGTCCGCCTGAGCTTGCCCCCGGTGTGGCCAAGCTGCCCACTTCCCCCGTCTCGGAGGATGCGGTCCTGGTGACTTCGCTATTTGTAAAGCCGCACCGCGCGGCGAAGGGCTTGGAAGCAGTGCTTCTCGACGCCACCATCATGCACCTCACCTCACGCGAGGCTAGCGCCGTTGAGGCCTTTGGCTTTCGTGATGCCCGCCAGGCCGAAGAGCTCCTCCGCGAGAAACCCGCTCGCATAGGCCTATTACCTGTGGAGACGCTGGAGTCCGCCGGTTTCATGGTGGTGCGTGATCACCCTATTACCCCGCGCCTGCGCCTCGAGCTTCCCCCGGCCTTTGACCTGCTGACCGCAGCCGCGGTGGAGGACCTCCTCGCCCGCGCTTTGGCCTAATCCCTTTAGGAAGAGCGCTCGGCGCGCAGCAGCTCGTCGAAGCGGTAGGTGCCGGTCACGGCGGTGTCATCGTCCAAGAGGTAGAGGCGCTTGACGGAGACGACAATCGCTTCGGCGATGTCATCGCGGCGATCCGGGTTGGTCAGGATTGCCACGTCCCTGGGGCTGGTCAGGTAACCCAGCACCACCTGCACCACCGGCATCTGCGTCAGGCGTAACAACGCCCACGTGCGGCCGTGGTTGCGGCAGTTACCCAGCTCGGTGCGGGCAACGATCTCACGCTGGATGAAGCCGGAGAGCGTCTCGCCGATGAGGGAAGAGTTGCCGGATTCCGACCCAAAGTAGAAGGTGGCTACGCCGTTGGCTTTCTCCGTGGGGTATTCATCGCAGGCCAGTGAAATAACCAGGTCGGCGTCGAATGCATTGGCCATATCTGCGCGGTCACGAATCGATGGGTCATCGTTGCGCGGGCGGGAGATGATGGTCTCCATGCCGGCGGCGATCATGCGCCCGGCAACGCGCTCGGCCAAGTCCCAGAGGATCTCCTCCTCCGTGATGTCACCAAAGCGTCCCCTGACCGTGCGGCCCTTGTTGAGGCCACCCAGGCTGGGGTCGATCACAACGCGCTTGCCGGCCAGCTTCGGCCCGGCGTTGCGCACGCGCTCGCGTTCCTGGATATTGTGCGCCGAGCCGCCAGTGATACGCCGACCCAGCAGGTTGAGGGCGTTAATGGTGGCAGGGCCACAGATCCCGTCACTGCGCAGGCCAGAGTTGAGTTGGTATTCCGCCAGCGCCGCGTAGGTGCGGGCACCGAAATGGCCATCGATGCGTTCTTGGTAGAAGCCAAGCTCCTGCAATTGTTCTTGGAGCTGTGCTACGTCATCGCCCACCTGCACGTTGCCCGGTTCATAGGCCAGAACGCGGGCGCCCAGCGTGTAGGAAGCCTGGCGCAGCTCGCGCAGAGTGAGGTCATCAATATCGCCGCTAGGCACGATGCCGCGGGATTGCTGGAAGGCCTTGAGGACCTCGGCCAAATTGTTATCAAAGTGCTTATCGGCTTCGGAGTACTTTTGCTTCTTCCAGTCGGACAACGTCCCCTGGTAGTCAGTCATGAGGCCGAGGCGGGCAAGGGTTGCGCGTGCTTCGGCGACCCGAACGCTCTGGTCACCTACACGTAAAACGCGGTTCACACCTACCCCTTTCGTGATCAAGGAGGCGCACCGCAGTGCGCCATCAACGAGTTAAAGAATACCAGTTAGAGCTGTTTCTTTATCTGCGCCACGATGTCGGCCTTGGAACGCAGGCCGACGAACTCATCGACCTTCTCACCGTTCTTGAAAATCAGCACGGATGGGATCGACATGATCTGGAACATGGCACCCAGGGTGCGCTCCTCGTCCACGTTGACCTTGACCACGGAGACGTCATCACCGAGTTCTTCGGCGACCTCTTCGAGAATCGGGGACAACTTCTTGCACGGCCCACACCATTCAGCCCAGAAGTCCACGACGACGGGCTTGCCTGCCTCCACGACGTCCGCGCGGAAGGAATCAGTAGTGACGTTCTTAATGTTGCTCATGTGACTATTAACGGTTATCGGCGAGGAAATGTTCCGCATCAATGGCCGCGCGGCAGCCGGAGCCAGCCGCGGTGATGGCCTGCTGGTAGTGGTCATCCACCAAGTCGCCGCAGGCGAAGACACCGGGCAGCGAGGTCTTAGTCGAAGGCTGCTCCACGACAACGTAGCCAGCCTCATTGGTGGCCACCTGGCCCTCGAGGAAGCCGGAGCGCGGGTCATGGCCAATCGCCACAAACATGGCGGTGACATCGAGTTCGCTGGTTTCGCCGGTTAGGGCGTTCTTGACCTCCAGGCCGCCAACCTTGCCGTCCTTATCCAGGACGCGCTCAACGGTGGTATTGGTCAGCCACTTGATCTGTGGGTTCTCCTTGGCGCGCTCCAGCATGATCTTGGAGGCGCGGAAGTTCTCGGAGCGGTGGATGATCGTTACGGTTTCGGCGAACTTGGTGAGGAAGGTGGCCTCCTCCATGGCGGAATCGCCGCCGCCGACGACGGCAATGTTGTGGCCCTTGAAGAAGAAGCCATCGCAGGTGGCGCAGGCGGACACGCCGCGCCCAGCGAGCTCGGATTCACCCGGAATGCCCAGGTAGCGCGGCGCTGCACCGGTGGCGAGGATGACGGTGCGGGCCTCAAAGACCTCGTCACCGACGTGCAGCTTCTTCACCTCGCCCTCGAGCTCGACGGAATCGACAACCTCCATGCGCAGGTCCGCACCGAAGCGGATGGCCTGGGCGCGCATTTCTTCCATGAGCTCGGGGCCCATGATGCCCTTCTGGAAGCCCGGGTAGTTCTCCACCTCGGTGGTGTTCATGAGTTCGCCGCCGTATTCAAAGCCCTCGAAGACGATGGGATTGAGCTCGGCACGTGCTGCGTAGAGTGCTGCGGTGTAGCCGGCGGGGCCGGAGCCGACGATGGCGACATCGTGGATGGTCACAAAAAACTCCCTTGAGACGACAATTCCGATCAAGAATCAGATTCTACTCGGCCTCAGTCTATCGCCGCACGCAGCACTTGCCGAGCCCGGGCTCGCCGCGATTTCACCGTGCCTGGCGCAACGCCCTGCACTTTGGCCACCGCATCGATGGGATAGCCTGCTACGTCGGTCAGGTACAGCGCTTCTCGCTGGTCCTGGCGCAACGTCTCCATCGCTTGGGCCACCGTGATGCGTTCCGCCAAGTTCTCACTGGGATTGTGCGCGAGTGCGTAGTTGCGGTCATCCTCAATGATCTCTGCATCCAGGGAGGCGTTCTCCCGGTTGGAGCGATGGTTGAGGAAGTCATAGCCGGAGTTCATCACCAGCCTGTGCAGCCATGTGCTCAGCGTGGCATCGTGCCGGTAGGAGGCCATGTTGCAGCTGGCCTTGAGCAGTGCCTCCTGCACGATGTCCTGCGCATCATCATCGTTGCGCGTATAGCGCCGCGCCATGGCCGTCAGGCGCGCACGGTGCTTCTCGACGATTGCCGAAAAGGCCTTAGTATCTCCGCCAATGAAGGCGTCGACGAGTTCACGATCGGTCGGCTGAGCTGACAAGAAGAATCCCCCCGGAAACTTGAGCAATGACACATGGGTCAACACAGTCCCTTGGCCGAAGCCGATGGTGTGTGATTGTCCCCCGTTAATGTGCTTGTGAGTTTACGGGAAGATTCTGCAGTCCGCTACGCGCCGCGTCTACTGCGCCGCACGCACGCGTTGCGCGCGACGCAGCGCATCCTGGCATTCCAGCAGCACGCGGCGCAGCGCCCGAGGGCGTTCGCTGCTCAGGAACTCGCTGGTGGCGGCGTCGGCCATCGCGAGATCCGGGTAAAGCCCGCGCACGAGGCGGTTAGCAATCTCGATGGGGTGCTCCTCCCAGAGCTTCGCCAGAGAGTCGAAATACTCCTGGGCAAAGGCCTCGGTGAGGTGGGCCGAGCACGGGGCGTTAAACGCCGCGAGCAGGGAATCCACCTCCGCGTTGGAGTACTTACCCGGCGTGCGTACGAGATCGAAGACTTCGCGCTTGAGCTCGGCAGATGGGAAAGCGTGGGAGGCGCCCAGGTAGGCGGCGGCACCGGTGAGCGTGTTATCGCGCTCCTTCTCCGCCTCCAGCTCATCGGAGTTCACGGCATCGCGGGCGGCCAAGGCGCGGAGGATGGCCCAGCGGATGTCCGGGTCGAGGGCGAGGCCGTCGAGGGAGCCGTCGTAAAGCGCGCGCAGACGTGGCGTGCCGGATTCTGCTGGGTTGGCCGCGAAGGCCTGGATGGCGGCGCGGGCGACGGTGAGCTGCGCATCGGAGCCTGCCGGCGCCTGCTGCAGAACCTCCCAGAGGCGCTCGGCATAATCGGCGCGAATCTCTTCGCGGTCATCCTCGCTCACGAAGTGGTCGATGGCATAGCGGGCATTGGCAAAGGCTGTGGTCAGAAGCGTGGGGTTGGACTCCGCCGGGGCGTGGTTGAGCACCGTGTCCAGGTAAGAGCGTACCGGCCACTCGCCATCGCGGGTGAGATTCCACAGGGAAGTCCAGATGACCGCGCGGGAAAGCTCATCCGGAACTTCAGACAGGCGCGTGCGGATGGTGTCCAGGGAGGTCTCGTCGAAGCGGACCTTGGCGTAGGTGTGGTCGGCGTCGTTAAGCAGCAGCAATGCAGGGGCCTGGAGGCCGGATACCTCGTCAAGGATGGTGCGCTCGGCCTCCAGATCGACGTCGAGGGTGGCGTATTTGTTCAGGGAGTCATCGAAGAGTGCCACGTTGAGGCGGTGCGGGCGCGTGGTGTCCTCGGCCTCGACAGCGATGGCGAGCTCGTGGATCTTATCGCCGTCCGTGTGCAGCTCCGGGGTGAGCGTATCCGGGCCCCACGTGCGAAGCCAAGATGTGGACCAGGCGTCCAGGTCGCGGTCGGTGTGCTTCTTCAGGGCCTTGAGGAGGTCGTCGAAGGTGGCGGCAGCAAAGGCGTGCTTCTGGAAGTAGTCGCGCGCGCCGGCGTAGAAGTTCTCCCGGCCCACGTAGTGCACCAGCTGCTTGAGCACCGCCGCACCCTTGGCATACGTAATGCCGTCGAAGTTCTGGCGCGCGGCATCCACGTCCGGGATCTCGGCCTTGATCGGGTGCGTGGTGGGCAGCTGATCCTGCAGGTAGGCCCAGTTCTTGCGCTGGCCGGCGAAGTTGACCCACGCCTCGGTGTATTCGGTGGCGTGCACCGAGGAATCCGCGCCCATGAACTCCGCGAAGGACTCCTTGAGCCACAGGTCATCCCACCACTGCGGGGTGACCAGGTCACCGAACCACATGTGAGACATCTCGTGCAGGATGGTATTCGTGCGCCCGGCATGCTGCGCGCGGGTGGCGGCGGAACGGAAGAGGTAGTGCTCCGTAAAGGTCACGAGGCCGGGGTTCTCCATGGCGCCCAGGTTGTATTCCGGAACGAAGATGGAATCATACTTGCCCCACGGGTACGGGTAGCCAAAACTGCTGTGGAAGAAGTCCATGCCTTGTGCTGTGACCTGCAGGATTTCATCATCCAGGTATTCGGCCATGGAGGCGCGGGCAAAGGCGCGCAGCTCCACTTCCAAGGAGCCATCGGGGGCGGTCCAGGTGCTGTGCTTCTCGACGTACGGCCCCGCCGCAAACGCCGTCAAATACGTCGACAGCAGAGGGGTCGGCGCGAAGTGTGCCACTTCCCCGCTATCCGTCTTCTCGCGGCTGATCTCCGGTTGATTGCTGAGCAGCTGCCAGCCTTCCGGGCCGGTGAGGTGCACCTCGTAGCTGGCCTTGAGATCCGGCTGGTCAAAGCAGGGGAAGATGCGGCGGGCATCGGATGGCTCGAGGTGCGAGTAGAGGTAGGTGGTGTCATCGGCCTGGTCGTGCATGCGGTGCAGGCCCTGGCCGGTGCGGGAGTAATAGGAGGAGCCGGTGATCTCCACGGTGAGTTCCTCCCCCACTGGAAGGTTGCTCAGGTAGACCCGTCCACCGTCGAAGGTGTTCTCCACCTCCTTGTCGTTGACGCGCACTGCGTGCACGGCCTTGCCCAAGTAATCCACGAAGGTCTCGGGCTTAGTGGTGGTGAACGTAATACGTGAGGTGACCTCGTAGGAGTCGGCGTCGGTTGGCGCGCTCGTGACGTCGAGGTGCAGATCGTAGGTGCTCAAACGCAGCGCGGTGCTGCGGGCGGTGGCTTCTGCATGGGTGAGGTTTGCGGTAGTCATGCGCTACATCTTAAACGTCGCTGCGGTGCGTATCACAGGTAAGCTGCCCGGAGTTGTTTATTACTCGGTTGTGGCGCCTTAGTCGTCAAAAAGTTGTTGCCCGTAGTGCCGAAATGGGCACTACGGGCAACAACTAAAAACTACTTCTCAAGGCGAGGTATCACGCCTGACGGCCTACTGCTTGATGGCAGAAACCTCGAGCTCGATCTTGATCTCCTCGGAGACGAGCACGCCGCCGGTCTTCAGCGGAGCGTTGAAGTCGATGCCGAAGTCGGTGCGGTTAATGGAGGTCTTAGCCTCGAAGCCAAGGCGGGTGTTGCCGAAGGGATCCTCGGCCACGCCGGTCTCTTCTACCTTGAAATCAACGGACTTGGTGGTGCCCTTGATGGTGAGGTCACCGGTGACGGTGCCCTCACCCTCGTCGTTAACGTCGAACTTGGTCGCGGTGAAGGTCATCTCCGGGAACTTCTCTACGTCGAAGAAGTCCTCATTCTTTACGTGTGCATCGCGATCAGCGTTCTTGGTATCGATGGACGCCGTCTTCACCGTGGCGGTGGCGGCGGAGTCAGTAATGTTCTCCCCTACGGTCAGGGTGCCTTCGAACTCGTTGAAGTTGCCGCGCACCTTGGTGATCATGGCGTGGCGGGCAACAAAGCCGATAGTGGTGTGTGCCGGGTCCAGTGCATACGTTCCTGCGGTGATAGTCATGGGTTCCTCGTTTCTTCTAGGTTTCTCTAGATTGTTGACGTGACAACAAGAATTATACGCTCCTTCACTTATCTGTCAAGGGAAGAAATTGCAAGAACACTAAAGCCCCAGACCTGCTACCCGAAACCTGCAGGTGGGCGTCGTCAAGCGCGTGGCGCGTCTGAGTCAGCGAGCAGGGAGTTTCGGGATCGAGGTCTGGGGAAATGCGTGAGGTGGTGGGTTAGTTGGTTGGGATGCCCACCAGGGTGGCCTCCTTCAGTGTGACGGAGCCGGACTTGGGCATGTCGGTGAAGACGATGAGGGCGCCGTCGAAGGCCACGGGCTTCTCCTTGAGCTCGATGTCTTGGCGCGCGTTGGTTAGCGTGCCGTGTGCGAGCTCGGTGAGCTTGCCGGAGTCAGGATCCGTGGGGTCAAAATCTTTGGTATTAACGCCATAGACTTCGTACTTGGCGCCGGTGGACTTGCTCTGCTGAAGCGGTAGCGCGCGGAGTTGCGTGGGCTTGTCAATGCTGAGCAGGAGTCCAGTGTCTGCCTTCTTCGTGGACCATGAACCAGATACTTCCTTGCCCTCCGGAACGGAGGTGGTCTTGACGTCCTTCAGGAGCACCGGCGGCACGTTGGGGAATGAGGTTTCAGTCGTCGATTCGCTCTTCGTCACCACTGGGGAAGTCTTTTCATTTCCCACATGAGACAGGATCCACACGCTGAGCGCGGCCATTGCCACGACGAAGAGGGTGGCCAGCGCGCCTAGGACGATGATGCCGGAGCCAGAGTAACCGCGGCCGCCGAAGCCCGGTGCGGGGCTCGGGTCCTCCTTGCGCGGGGTCTCCTCGACTGGAATCTGGAGGGTCTCCTCGCCCTCGTCGCCATCGCCGGCGAAGGCCGCCAAGCGGTTGGCGATGTCCTCGAGATCGGAGTCCTGGCCCTCCTCGGCGTCGGCAGCAATCTCCTGTAGCACCTCCGGTGTCGGACTGGTGGACTCCACGAGGAGCGAGATGGCGGAGGCCAGCGCCGAGCGGTCAGTCTCCTCATCGTTGCTGTGCAGCACCGCGGGGAAGGCCAGGGTGGCAATGCCCTCAGTGGAAATGCGGATGCGGTTGCGGTTCTCAATTCCCAGCACGAGGCCCGCCGCGTGGGCAGCAGCCGTGGTGCGCACCAGCGGGACTAAGGCGTGGGCGACGGCGCGCGGATCGAGGTCCTCATCCTCCGAGACCGTCTTCAGGGAGGTGCCCTCCACCCAGTCCGCCACGACGAGGCAGCCCTGGCGGTAGGACAGGATGTCGATGTTCTCCGCCATGGCATCCAGTTCCATCTCAGCCAGGCGGCGCGTGGCGCGGGAGACTTCGGCGGAGCGGCGGGCGGCTACCGCCGGGGTGGCCGGTGCCATCGGAGCCTCGCCCGTGGTGTCCACGAATGTCAGCGATACCAGGCGGCCGGTGGCCTGCTCGCGGGCCTTCCAGAAGCGGGTACCCGCGGCAGAGCCGTAGTCCTTGAGGAGGCGGAAGCGGCCATCGGATACCGGTGCGCCCGGCACCAAGCGTGGCCCGCGGACAATACCGGCGGACATCGGCGGCGGTACCGGCGAGGAGTTGAAGGCATCCACGCTGAAGATCGGCTGGATCTCCAGCTGCTCTGGGGCCTCGACCTCGATGGCCTCGGCATGCTCGATCTTGATGATGCGGGACATGCCGGGGATGCGCTGCAGCTGGCGGCCAAGGTTGATGACTTCCGGCAAACCCGAGCGCGAAAGCACGATGCCGGTAACAGCCACGAAGATGAGGCCCGCCACGGCAAGCTTCAGCAGGTACACGAACGGCGGCACCTGCTCCGGGAGCACGAGGTTGATGACGTAATTGATGACGAAGGCCACCACGAGGCCCACGAGGGAGGCCAGTACTGACCAGATAGTCGTCGCGATAACCGCGCGGCCACCCAGGCTGCCCAGCTTTCGCTTGAGCAGGAAGCCGCCGATCACCGCGCCGGCCACGAAGCCGAAGCCGTTGGCAGTGCCCAGAAGGACGACCACGCGGTCGGGGGAATCCGCCACGTGTGGGGCAAACAGGGAGAGCACCGACTTGGTGAGCGTGATGCCGGCGATGATAAACGTCGGCGTCCACGCTTCCTCACGGGCGTAGAACACGCGCAGGTGCAGTAGCACGAGGGCGTATGGGATGAGGGTAAAGGCAGAGAAGCTCAGCGTGAGGCCGAGTACCTCGGCCGCCTTGGCGTTGAAGGCGCCGTATTGGAAAAGGCCGCGGGCGATCGGGATGCCGAATCCCGTCATGAAGATGACGATGGGAATCAGGGCGATAAACGTCAGCTTCGTGCCCAGCGTGAGATCCCGAACCACGGCCTTGACGTCACCGTCCGCGGCGTTGCGGGACAGGCGCGGCATAATTGCGGTGAGCAGCGTGACGCCAATGACGCCATAGGGCACCTGCAGGAGAAGCCATGCCTGCTGGTAGATAAACGGCGCTTCTTTGTCAGCATGGGCCGCCACGCGGGAAGTGATGACGTAACCCAGCTGGGAAACCGCTACGTAGGCCACGATGGCCATGGCCATCCCGCCGAACTGCTTGAGGCGGTCATCCAGACCCCACAGCGGCTTGAGGTTAATGCCCGCCTTCTTGAGATAAGGGAAAAGGATGAGGCATTGCACCACCACGCCCGCCGTGGTGCCTAGGGCTAGGAGCAGCACGTGCCGGTCCGTGATCGGCGAAGGCGCATCGGGATGCAGACTGCCCGGCAGCAGCTGGTAGGCCACGAGCACCGTAATCGAGATGATGTTATTGACCACCGGTGCCCACGCGCCCGGCCCAAAGATGTTCTTCGTGTTGAGCACCGCTTGGAAGAGCGCGAAGAGCCCGTAGAAGAAGATCTGTGGCAGCAGTAAGTAGGCAAAGGAGGTGGCCTGCACGGCATTGACCTCGCCGTCCTCCGGCAACATCATGCGTGTCAACTGCGGGGCAAAGATGCAGGAAAGCACTGTGATCGTGGCCAGCAGGGAGAAGGCCAGCGTGAAGAGGCGCCGGACAAAGTCCTCGCCACGGTCAGCGTCTTCCTTTTCCGCGCGTACCAGCACGGGCACCACGAGCGAGGTCAGCACCGCGCCCAGCACGATCTCCGTGATGAGGTTGGGCAGCTGGTTCGCCGTGGTGAAGGCGGAGGAAATAGCCGGGCCGAGCGACGAGCCGATGAGCACGTTGCGGATGAATCCCGTGATGCGGGAAATCATCGTCGCAATGGCCATGGAGCCGGTCGCGCGAACGACGGCGCCGTCGGAGTTCTTTTCGCCGGAGGGCTCACTCGAGGCAGCGGCTGCCTTGCCCTTCAGTCCCGAGCGGTCCTCGAGTTCGTCGTCGACAGCAACGACGCCACTCGGCGCGCGCTTTTCCGGTACCGGCGCCGGTGGCGAAGGCGTGACAATGCGTCGGCGGGCACCAGACTTAGGTTCATGTGTCATTGAGAAAACTATCCGTGAGACTTCTTTTTCTTCCACTTACCCAGCCGGAACAATGCGGCAAGGACGAGGGCGAGCGCGGCGATCGCGCCGACTCCATAGACGCTAACGATACCGGCACGCGTCTGCACCGTGATATCGATTGGATCCGAAATGAGGTGCTCAGATGGTGTTGCAAGCCACAGGCGCAGCGACATCTGGTCAACGTTGCTGGGCAGGTCAGCGGTCATGGACACGGTAATAGATCCCTTGGCTGGGATGTGAATCAAGTCCTGCGTGTTCAACGTGGCGCCGTCGGGGGCGTCGTAGGCTAGGTGGGCGTCGACAGGCAGCGGCAGGCCGTTCTCCGCCACGATGAGCAGCGGTGATGACTCTGAAACGCGGGTAAAGACGTTGCCCGGCGGGATGAGCGCCACGGAGGCGCGGAGCTCGCGGAGCATATCCGCGTTTTTCTCCAGCCGGGAGCGGCTCTGCTCCACCGAGGATGGAAAACCGTGGAGGCTGGAGCGGTCGGTAGCGCTGAGCGCCGTGAGGAGATCGCGGCGCAGGGGTGCCGTGAAGTTATAGCGCGTCATGGCGATACCGGGATCGTTGACCATGATGGACATCAGCTCATCGGTATAGCGCGCCTGCTGCGTCACCTGTGTGATCTCGGCGTCGTGGAAAGCTGCGGGATCTGGGTAGGGACTTCCGGGGTTGCCGCTGCCGGGCTCGATGGGCAGCGCGGCAACGGGACGGGGCTCGAGGCGCCCGGAATTGAGCAGGCGCTGCGCTGCTTCCATCACCGCGCGCGCGGCGGCAGGGTCCTGGAAGTTCGGCAGCTTGGCCACGGTCTCCTCTTGCGCGGACGCCACGCTTATCGACGCCCCCGCCGTCAGCGCCCTCGCCTGCTCTGAATCCATCGAAAAGTCGTAGCGCAGCTCCGGGTTGGAGTACCCAGTGGTCTGCGGCTTAGAACCGGTCTGGGCCAAGAGGGCTCCGAGGGAGGCATCAAAGGTGGCGGCCTTACCGGCCCACTCGGAATTATCCGCCACCAGCAGCGGGACGGGCATCGCGTGCTCGCTTGTCCCTGAGGCAGGCGCGGTCAGTGGCGTGCTGAGCGGGGCACCGAGGACGCGCTCGATGGTGTCAGCGCCCTGCTCGACGGCCTCGTGGGTGAGCCACTCGTTTCCTACCTGGGCCACGGCATCGGTGTCTGCGTTAGCCCACGGCATGAGCATGCGGCAGTCCACCTTCTTCAGTTTCTCCAGCCACGCGGCGGCGTCTTGGGCGCCCGCGCCCGGCTTGCCGCGATCGGAATCGGCGCTGCTAAACCAGGAATCGCGCAGGCGCGTGGGGTGTTTAGCGGTGGAGGGGCGGGTCTCGTTGACGGTGTAGCCGGCGGACATGCGGTCGGCGGCGTCGACAAGCGCGGGGTCCAGGGCCACGCAGCCTGAACCGTGCAGATCATGCTGCAGGTAGGCGTCGAGCAGCTGATCGAGGCGCCCGCCCGGTGAGAGCTGTTCAGCGAGCTGCTCGCTTTCTAAGATGAGCTCCTCGCCGCCGGTATCTCCCGGCACGACGTCGACCTGGGCGGTCACGGGATAGATCAGTGAGAACTCGTGTTTGCTGTCGTCTTCTGCGTCGGGCGTCGGATCCTGATTTTCGCCTCTGAAATCCAGGATGGTCCGCTCTTCCGCAAAGCTCGCGGCCTGGCCGTCGCGGGTGCCGGTGAGCGTAAACAGCAGTGGGTAGGCGCCGGGATCGGTGATGGCCAGCGTGGAGTCATCTCCCAACGCGGTGGGGACCTCCACGGTTACGTCGCGGCTCTCCCCCGGCTCCAGTGCTCCTGCGCCGAGCGAAGCCCCATAATAAGGAAAGGATCCCGCAGCGAGCTCTTGGCGGGCCTCCGTCGTGGAGTTCACAGCATTGCTGCGTCGGGAGGTTATTTGCAAGTCATCAACGGCGCTCTCGGTTGGGTTGTGGATGCGCAGCTGGACTTTAAGCGTCTCACCTACTCGCGCCTCCGTCGCGCTGAGCAAGCTGAGTTCGAGCTCATCGGGGCCGCGGGAGCCGAGCCAATAGTGGGAGTCGTTGCTCTCGGCGTCGGGAGTTTGTGCCTGGGCCACGGGGACGGCGCAGCCCACCGCCAGCGCCGTGATGGCAACCGCTGCGCGCCAACTCACCGCGGAGTCGCCTTTCCTGCGGCAGCTTCCTTTCGCGCGAGATCAGGGAGGAGGTCGTGGGCGATGCGGGCCAGCTTGCGCTCGTCCGCATAGGCAAGGTGCTCGATGAGCTCGGAGACCGGGATCCAGGACACCTCGGTGACCTCCGGGTCCTCGTCATTCATGATGCCGTCCACGAAACGCAGCAGGTGGTGGTGCACGGTCTTGTGAATGCGCACGCCATCGGAGACGAACCAATAATCAATCATGCCCAGGTCCGCGAAGACCTTGCCGTGGATTCCGGTTTCCTCCCATACTTCGCGCTCGGCGGTGAGTTCCTTGGCCTCGCCGTTTTCCACATGGCCCTTCGGCATGGACCACAGCAGGCGCCCGCGGCGGTCCAACCTGCCGATGAGTGCCACATAGATTTGGGACAGGTCGACGTTGCTGTCTTCGTCGACGGCCTCCGCCAATCCGGACACGACGAGTCCGCCTGCGGACGTCTCATCCCGCGTGGTCATGCGGTTGGTGGACGTGCGCTGGGGGCGTCCCGTGCGGTGGTTCCGGTGGCCCGCGCCCCGCCGGCGGCGGCGCTTGGACCCTGGCGTGTTCTTAGTCATCCCTGCTAATCGTAGTAGACTTCGATCCGTGAATTTTCAGGACACTCAGCTAATCGGCGTTCTTGCTCGCGCGGACGCCACCGTCGCCCAGCTCAGTGGCCTCCTCAGTGGCCTGGTGGAACGCTTCGCGCTTCACGACGCCCCCCTCTACCTCGTCGGCGGCTCCGTCCGCGATGCCCTGCTCGGCCGCCTGGGCAATGACCTCGACTTCACCACCCCGGCCCGGCCCGACGTGGTGTATTCGATTCTGGAGGAGTGGGCGGAAACCGTGTGGGATACCGGCATCGACTTCGGTACTGTCTCGGCGGCTTATAAGGGCCAGCAGATTGAGATCACCACCTTCCGCTCTGATAGCTACGACGGCGATTCCCGCAACCCCGAGGTGGTCTACGGCGACACGCTCGAGGGCGATCTCGTGCGCCGCGATTTCAAGGTCAACGCCATGGCCATCGAGCTGCGCCCGGACGGTACCCGTGAATTCCACGATCCAATGGGCGGACTCGATGACCTGGCGAATCGCATCCTCGATACCCCGGATGCGCCGGAGATTTCCTTCCACGATGATCCTCTTCGCATGCTCCGCGCTGCGCGATTCGCGGCGCAGTTGGAGTTTGACGTCGCCCAGCGCGTGCGCGATGCCATGAAGGACATGGCCGCTGAAATCCAGCG
Organism: Corynebacterium guaraldiae; assembly: GCF_053480195.1. NCBI lineage: Bacteria > Bacillati > Actinomycetota > Actinomycetes > Mycobacteriales > Corynebacteriaceae > Corynebacterium > Corynebacterium guaraldiae. The sequence continues at coordinate 32,655 of NZ_JBRBAU010000009.1, forward strand.
CATCACCGTGGAGCGCGTGCAGGTGGAGCTCAACAAGCTCATCTGCGGTGTCGCGCCGTGGAAGGGTATTGACCTGCTCGTTGACTCAGGTATTGCGGACTATGTGTTTCCGGAGATCCCGGCATTGCGCATGGCCCCCGACGAGCACGCGCAGCACAAGGACGTGTACGCGCACTCGCTCACCGTGTTGCGCCAGGCCATGGAGCAGGAAGAGGACGGTCCCGACCTGATCCTGCGGTGGGCTGCCCTGCTCCATGACATTGGCAAGCCGGATACCCGCGACACTACTGACGGCAAGGTCAGCTTCCACCACCACGAGGTCGTGGGTGCGAAGCTCACCCGCAAGCGCCTGCGCAAGCTGAAATTCCCCAAGGCCACGACCGAAGATATCGGCCAGCTGGTCTACCTGCACATGCGTTTCCACGGTTTCGGCGATGGCCAGTGGACCGATTCCGCCGTGCGCCGCTATGTCACCGATGCCGGCGATCTTCTCCCGCGCCTGCACAAACTTGTGCGAGCCGATTGCACCACCCGCAATGAGCGCAAGGCCCGCCGTCTCCAGCGCACGTACGATCAGCTGGAGGAACGCATCGCGGATATCGCGGCTAAGGAAGACCTCGCCCGTGTGCGCCCAGACCTCGACGGCAACGAGATCATGGAGATCCTCGGCCTTGAACCCGGCCCGGAGGTCGGCCAGGCCTGGTCTTACCTCAAGGAGCTGCGTCTGGAGGAAGGCCCTCTGGAGCGCGAGGTTGCTATTGCGAAGCTGCGCGAGTGGTGGAATTCTAGATAGGGATGTACGCAGACAGACTTTTCAACGCCCTCGAGCGCAATGATCCCGCCCCTGGCCAGCTCCTCGTGGCGGCTCCCGACGTCCTTGCGCCCCAGTACAATCGCTCCGTCATCCTTATCACCGAGCAACATGCGGGGCGTACGTATGGAGTGGATCTGACCAAGCGCTCCGAGGTCGCGGTCTTCAACGTCATGCCGGAGTGGCTGCCCGTGGTGGCTAAGCCGCAGGCCCTTTACATCGGCGGCCCGCACGACCAGCAGGCGGCCATCGGCGTGGCGCTGACCAAACAGGGCGTCGACATCGAGAAACAGCCTTCGTTGAGCCGCCTCGCCCCACGGGTGGCACTCGTCGATCTGCGCGTGGGTCCCGATGCCGTCACCGAACTGGTGGAAGGTATGCGCTTTTTCGCCGGTCATTTCGAGTGGGGACCGGGCGAACTCGATGAGGAAATCGATCGCGGTGAGTGGTACGTGGCCCCTGCGCTGCCCCAGGACGTGGTCTCCTCCGGATCGACAGATACGTGGTCAGACGTCATGCGCCGCCAAGCCATGCCCCTGCCGTTGTTTGCTACTTTCCCGCGCTATATCGATGAAGATAATTAGAGTTCCTCTCGACCCCCTGCGCTAACATCTCTGCCATGCGTGCGGAGATCATCAAGGCAATACGGACCTGCATGCCCATTGCCGTGGGGGTGGTGCCGCTGGGCCTCGCCTTCGGCGTGCTCATGGTCCAGACCGGTTTCGACTGGTGGTGGACCCCCATCTTTTCCATCGTTATTTACGCTGGTTCGATGGAATTCCTCGCCATTTCCATGGTGACCGGCGGCGTGACGCCCGCCGTTGCCGCGGTGACGGGTTTCATGGTGAACTTCCGCCACATCTTCTACGGGTTAACCTTTCCGCGCGATGAGATTCGGAATCGTTTCGGCCGCGCCTATTCCACGTACGCGCTGACCGACGAATCCTATGCCGTCCTTTCTGCCTTCCCCCGTGTTTCGCGCCCGAGTGGTGCATTTGTCTTCACCGTGCAGCTTTTCTGCCAGGTGCTGTGGGTTGTCTCGGGCATCATTGGTGCGCTGGCAGGCCAGGCTATTCCGCCCTCGGTGAAGGGTCTGGATTTCGCCCTCGTTGCCTTGTTCATTGTCCTAGCGATTGATTCCTTCCAGAACAACATGGATTACTCGCTTCCGCTGTCTGCTGCGGTCCTGGGTGTCCTCGCGGGCTGTCTGTTTCCAGGGCAGCTACTCATGGTGGCGCTGAGCGCCTACTTCCTGCTCCTGGTGGTGCGCTACCTCTCTCCTCGTGTCGACAGCGCGATGATTCTACGCAGGGAGTCCTAATGCCAGCTGGAGTAACCCTGGGCAGCATCCTCGCCGTGCTTATCCCCGTCGGGGTGGTGACGGTTGTTTTGCGCTGGCTTCCTTTCGCCTTTGTGAAGGCCCTAAAGGATAGCCAATTCATTAGCATGCTGGGCTTCACTATGCCCGTGGGCGTGATGACGGTCCTGGTGGTCTACACCTTGTTTAGTCAGACCCAAGACACGGGAAGCTTTGTGGCTCCCCTTGTAGGCGCCGCGGCTACTGCTCTGCTGCACCTGTGGCGCCGCAACTCCGGGTTGTCCATCTTCGGAGGCACCGCCGTGTACATGCTGTTGGTGAACGTGGTGCTTTAAAAGTCCCCGTACAGGGCGATGGCCTCTGTCCACAGGGAGTGGAACTGGAAGGCGTCGATAAGCTCGGCATTGATGTCGGGGAATGCGTCGTAGGTGTCGGGGTGTGGAACCACGCGCTGTGGGACCTCGGCATTGCCCACTGAGGTCTCCGGTGTTGCAGCGCCGACGATAGAGTCATTCGGGGCGAGGGCGATCATGCGCAGCATGGAGCAGGCCTCAGCGTTGATTTCCTCAAGCTCCGCGATGTGTGTGGCGGTTCCGACCTCCGGGATGGTCATGGTGGTGCGAACATAAAGCTTTTTCATGTGCTCTCACTCTACCCGGGCGTAGCGAGCCGCCATAGACGCGCAGATCATTAATTGGACCTGGTGGTAAATCATGAGGGGAAGGATGAGCAACCCCAACGAGGTGCCGCCGGAGGCAAAAATCACCGAGGCCATGGGTAATCCGGTGGCCAGGGATTTCTTTGACCCGCAGAACTGAATAGCAATGGTGTCTTCTCTGTTGAACCCCAGCTTCTGGCTGACCGCCTTGGTGAGCCAGAGCATGAAGAAGACGAATGCTGTTGAGAAGACAATCTGGAATAGGATTTGCCACACGCTAATCGACGCCCAGATCCCGTCCACCATTCCCTTAGAAAAGGCCGCATAGACGACCATCGCGATGGAGCCTCGGTCCACCACTTTCGTGGCTTTGCTTGCTGCGAGTTTGCCCACCCATTTTCTGGTGAGCTGGCCGAGCACGAAAGGTAGGAGCAAAAGAACAGAAATCTCAAAGAAAACAGAGCTATCGATGTGAATCCCATCGCCGGCCCCTATGAGTGCCATGACTAGCAATGGTGTAAGCAAAACTCCAGCGAGGTTTGACGCAGACGCGGAGACGATTGCCCCGGGAACGTTTCCGCGGGCGATTGAGGTAAAGGCTACCGACGATTGCACTGTGGACGGTACAAGCGTGAGGTAGAGAATTCCCAAGTAAAGATCGTTTGGGATGAACGCGGTGAGCGGCCTGAGTGCGAGGCCGATGACTGGGTAGACCACAAAGGTGAACGCCAGAATGGTCAGGTGGAGCTTCCAGTGTTTGATCCCGTTGATGGCTTCGCGCGTTGAGAGTCGGGCGCCGTAGAGAAAGAAGAGAAGAGCGATCGCTATATTCGTGAGGACATCGAAGCTGTCCGCAAAGCTTCCCCGCGCGGGAAAAACAATAGCGATTGCGACGGCGCACAGGATGAGGACGATGAGGGGGTCGAGTCTTTTTAGGCGCTCAATCATAGAAGAGAGTCTAGACGCCCCTCACGGTTTCACGTGAAACACCGCTTTTTCTTAGCGTGGCTCCTCGAGGGTCTTAGGCGGAGACGTTCTTGACTGTTCCCCCGTTGTTTTCCACTCCGTACTCAGTGAGCGGTTTAGGGCTGGGGCCGCCGGTGACTTCGCCGCTGCTGAGGTCAAAGCTTGAGTAGTGGCTCGTGCATGTGGCGGTCAAGCCTTCAATCTTCGTGATGAGGGATCCCTGGTGCGGGCAGGTCTGCGAATATGCCTTGAACTCTCCCTCGGTGGGTTGAGCGAAGATCACCTTGTCCACAATGATGGCGGAGCCAACGGGGATTTCCGTCGCTGCGACTTCCGCGGAAGGTTCCCTACCGCAGGCGGCGAGGTAGGCCCCAGCAAAGGTGGTCGCAGTACCGAGCAGGAAAAGGCGGCGTGAACACGTAGTCATGTGGATTACTCTATCTGATTCATTGGCTGTGTAGGGAGAGGACAATGTCCTGTTAGCTAAGTTTGCCGTCCCACACGGGAAGCTCCTCTTCCCTGCTGCCGCTGAAATCGTAGGCACCGTATGATGTGCCGACATCGCTATAGATCGTCCCAGCTTCGTTGTGTGCTCCGCGACGTTCTCCGGCGAGTGCATATGTGGCCCCCGCGCCGAGGATGCTGAGGCTGAGCGCTGTTGCAGCGACGAGCCGTAGCGCTTTAGTTTTGGTGCTCTTGGTCATGAACACGATCGTGCGCCGCCCGACTCCTGTTGTCACGTCACACTGCCGTGTTCCCACGTAATTGATGTTTAGCTCTCAGCGCTCGCACAGGACAAAGAAAGGTGGCCACACCAATGATCGGGTCTACCCGGTGTTGTGCTGGCCACCTAAAATATAGTTTGTGATGAAATCATTTGGGGACTTCTGTCTGCCCAGATTACGTCACTGTGCTGATAAATGTCGCCCTAGTCTCGGTCCGCCTTGTCTGCGTGTTGTGCTGCGGCACGGATCGCGGAGACGTCGACAGCCGGCGCCTCTCCCCCGCAGCCGCCGTCGCCACAGTTGCAGGAATCGCCGCAACCATCGTCGTCTTTATGGGCTTGGTCCCACAGGTAGGCCGCGCGGGCACCCATGTTGGAGCCGATGGAGAGCGCGAGGACAGCTACGACGGCTGTGAGTGCGGGGATTAGCCACATCCAACCTTCGGCGCGAAGCGCGATAACGCCACCGAAAACGAGAGCGATGCCTCCCAGGAACCAGAACGGGCCCGCAATAGCGTGGGCGTTGTCCCATGCCTCCCGGGTTTTGCGGATCTCCGCGAGACGCAATCCAACAACACTGTTGCCGGGGAGTTTACGGAGTGTGGCAAGGCCGCCGACGATGATGAGGACCGCGGCAAGGATGAGGAAGATGATTCCGACTACGAGCATGCGTCTAAGTCTATCCCGCCTCCTAGCTAGCGAGAAAGCTGGTTCAATTTATTCGTTTCGTGCTGTAATATACATTTCGTGTCGCTTGGTAGATAAATAAGCGTTTATCGCCGGGCGAGAAACTCGTAGTGGTATCAACCATAGAAAAGACTCAATCATGACATTCAAGAGTGTTCTCAACTCTCTGCTGTTCAAGATTATCGTAGCGATAGTCTTGGGCATCATAGTTAGCCAATTCGCGCCGGAATGGTTCGGCAGGGCCTTCGCAACATACAACGGACTGTTCTCGAACTTCCTTGGCTTCTTCATCCCCATTCTCATTCTTGCTCTCGTGGCACCGGCAATCGCGGGCCTCGGTCGCGGTGCCGGCAAGTGGCTGGGTATTACTGCCGGAATTGCGTATGGTTCCACTATCGTGGCAGGCCTCGTTGCCTACGGTTTGACCCAGGTCCTGTACCCCACGTTGCTGGGTGGGCAGACGCTCAACACTGATGTGGCTGACATCGATGCCGGAGCGCTCGATCCCTACTTCACCGTTGAGATGCCGGCTCCATTCGAAGTTATGACGGCGCTGCTGTTGTCCTTCTGCGTTGGCGTGGCGATGACCACTGTGAAATCCGACAACCTTTACGCGATTACTAAAGAATTTGAGAACGTCGTCATCAAGGTGATCTGGGGCTTCGTGATTCCCCTCCTGCCGTTCTATATCTTTGGCATGTTCCTCTCCTTGGGTATGAATGGCAATATCGGGACGGTCCTCGTTGCCTTCGCCAAGGTTCTTTTGCTTGCGGTCCTCATGACGCTGGTTTACCTCGTGCTTCAATACATCATCGCCGGCGCAATTGCGGGTAAGAATCCATTCCGCGCATTGAAGAACATGGCACCGGCCTACTTCACCGCGTTGGGTACTTCCTCTTCGGCGGCGACGATTCCGGTGACATTGGACGCCACGTTGAAGAACGGTATTACCAAGCCCGTTGCTGGCTTTGTCATCCCCCTCTGTGCGACCATTCACCTGTCAGGTTCGATGATCAAGCTGACGTTGTACGCCTTCGCGATTGTGTATATGGCTGATGGTATGGAAGCAGATTTGGGTAAGGCCTTGGGCTTCATCCTGCTTCTTGGAATCATGATGATCGCGGCCCCCGGTGTTCCGGGCGGTGCCGTGATGGTTGCCGTTGGTCTGTTGCAATCCAATATGGGCTTTGATGATTCGATGGTGGCACTGATGATTGCCGCTTACATCGCTATCGATTCCGTGGGTACGGCCGCGAACGTTACTGGCGACGGCGCCATCGCCATGATTGTCGACCGTTTCGCTCGCAATAAGATTGTTGGGTTGGAGGCCGAGGCCGACGCCTCTGCTGCCGACGAGGAGCTGAGCAAAGCTTAGGTTTCAAGCTTAGGTTTCACGTGAAACCCTGAGAGCTTCCCCCTCCCCTAGCTTGCGTTCCATTTCTGGTCTATACGTCTAGACCAATCAATTGGAAGGTTGGCTGCGGGAGGGGGATTTTTGTATGCCTTGTTGCCGACGTCGCGGGCCGCTCGGTTGCGCTAGGGGTTACCGAAAACTTCGACGAAAGCCGAAATAGCTCTTGTGGAACGAGCTTAGAACATGTATTCTAAAGGTGGGAGTGGGGGAAGCAATTATCCGGCTAATTTAGGGATGCAGCTCCCCATGGGAATCACAATAAATTCTTCAACCTCGCTACCTACTGCGTATTTTTCTCACTCAAACCCGCATGATCCAGAATGTATGGCGGGTCAACTCATGCGAAGAATAGAGTATGAGTTTTGGTCACGTGTCCAGCCACCGCTCAACGCAGATTCAGACACTGCATTTATGACCCTGGGCCAAAAGACGGGAAAGTCTCCGGCACATGTGGCGCGGAATGTCATGGGGCTTATTCGTCTCAGTGAATTGCCGAAGGTGAAGGCGATGCAAGACTCTGAATACCTACTCGATATGCAAGCCTTGGTTGCTATTGATCAAGTACTGGCAAAGCTGGGCAACCCTATTCCTTCAGTTATCTCAGAGATCGATAGTCAATTGGCGGCGTGGCTAACACCGACTAAACCCAACCAGGTCTTTCCCAGCGCAGAAAAGATTCGGCGCAAGGTGCGCGACATCGCTAAGGTCTTGGATGATTCGATCGCGTTCCGGGATAAGCGGAAGAAGAACCGGTATTCACTCCTCACCCGGGGAGAACGTGCCTCGATCGAGTTAGAGGTCGATAGTAACGTCGGCGTCGTAATCCACGAGACAATCAAGCTGGCCGCAAAAGAACATGACGTCTCAATGGCGGATGCCTTAGTTCTCCTCATTACGGGCAAGATTCAGCCGGAGGCTGGAAAAGTTGTTGTGCATGAATTCAAAGCCACTGACGTGGAGGGAGCGCCGGTCTATGTTCAGGGACACGGCTGGACCGGTGAAGGAGTGCCGGCGTCGAGAACTGTGACGAGAGACTTTAGTGCAGCACCAGAACCGTGCGAAGGCTACCAGCCCTCAGATGTCACGCGAAAGTATGTCGAGGGGCGCGACGGGACCTGCCGGGCGCCTGGCTGTAATCGACCGGCGTGGACATGTCAATTGGACCACAGGATTAACTACGCCGACGGTGGCCCTACGCACCCATCTAACCTGGTTGCCCTTTGTCAGCACCACCACAACATGAAAACTGACGGACGGGCTTTCTATATCCTGGACCCAGTTACTGGTGATGTTGTCTGGTTGTTCGAGGACGGCACCTGGGCGGTGACTGAAGCAACCGGTCCTCTGGCCCCGGCATCTAAGGTGTGGGCACGAACCGTCGCGGAAGATGTCATTGCTCACCGGCGGAAGATGCACGAAGAGGCCAAAGCCTTGAAGGTTGAGCTTGATGGCGGAGAGTTGGTCGAAGTCTTCGACAGGACGGACCCGGCGGATCGCTACTCGAACGCATCCGATGATATCCCCTTCTGAGGGACAAGAGACTATCGCTGTTGGGGATTAGGGAATTAAGGAGGCTTTGGAAGGCACAGAAGGCGGCATTATTAGTGACTGCTGGCTACAACGACGGTAGCCGATGGGCTTGTGCATATGGAACACGCGCTGTTTCACGTGAAACGACCCCTTCCATCGTGACGCGTGGTGGCGCACGACGTGATGGAAGAGGCCGAGGTGGCTCAGGATAGTTCGGGGAAGCGCTTAGCCAACGGCACGCTTGGTAGCAGCCTTCATCTTGGATACGAAGTCGGTGACTGCAGAGGCGAGTCCTTCGGTGGGCTTGTTGTTCTCGTCGAGGTGAGCGTCGACAATCTTCGTTAAAGCAGATCCGGTGATGGCCCCAGCTGCGCCAGCGGAGATGGCATCGGCGACATGCTGAGGGGTTGAGATTCCGAAGCCAAGGAGAATCGGTGCCCCGCCAAAGCGTTTCACGTTGTTCACTACATCAACGAGCCCGCGGGTTTCCGATTCCTTCTCGGTGCCGGTCACGCCGTCGCGCGAGATTGCGTAAATGTAGCCCCTCGAGTATTGAGCCACGCCCTGGAGGGTCTGCTCCGAGGCTTGTGCCGGGGCGATGAAGATCGGGTCAATGCCGGCCTTGTCGGCGGCGGCGACGAAAGGTGCGCCTTCGCGGACGGGGACATCGGGAAGCAAGATGCTATCAGCACCCGCTTCTTGAAACTCGGAGTAGAAGGTCTCCAACCCACGAGTGAAGGGAACATTGCCATAGATGAGCATGCCAATCGGAAGGTCTGGGAATTCGGCTCGAATCTGGCGGATTTGGGCGATGGCGGAATCAACCGTTGCCCCTCCTTCAAGCGCGCGGATGTGTGAGGCCTGAATGGTGGGACCATCGGCAACAGGGTCCGAAAAGGGGACGCCGAGCTCGAGTGCGTCGGCCCCGCCGGCGACGGCCGCGCGAACGATGTCGAGGGCAGTGTCCGGGTCGGGGTCGCTCAACATGATGAAGGGAACGAAGGCCCCTTCATTGCGGGAGGCAAGGTTGGAGAAGAGTTTCTCGTATCGGCTCATTACTTGTCCTCCGTGATCTTGAATTCGGGGTGCGCGTCGAGGGTGCGGCGGACGTGGTCGATGTCTTTGTCGCCGCGCCCGGAAAGGGAAACGATAATGGTGATGTCCTCATCTTTGCGCTTAAGCGCATAGGCCAGGGCGTGTGAGGATTCAAGGGCGGGAATGATGCCCTCGCGGCGGCTAAGGATTTGGAACGCTTCAAGTGCCTCCGCGTCGGTGATGCCGACATAGGTGGCGCGGCCCGTCTGCGCCAGGTGAGCATGCTGTGGACCGACGCCGGGGTAATCGAGGCCAGCGGAGATGGAATAGGACTCCTCAACTTGACCGTCGGCATTGCGCATGAGGTAGGAGCGGGCGCCGTGGAGAATTCCGATGGTGCCATTGTTGATCGTGGCACCGTGGTGTCCGGAATCGAGGCCCTCTCCCCCAGGCTCGGCGCCGACGAGCTCGACCGACTCCTCGTCGATGAAATCCGCGAACATGCCGATGGCATTGGAGCCGCCGCCGACGCAGGCGACGACCACGTCGGGAAGCCCGCCCGTGCGCTGAAGCATTTGGGCCTTGGCTTCCTCGGAAATCACCCTGTGGAACTCGCGGACAATCGTGGGGAAAGGATGGGGGCCGGCAGCGGTGCCGAGCAGGTAGTGGGATTCGTGGAACGTTGCGGTCCAATCGCGCAGCGCCTCATTAACGGCATCTTTGAGGGTGCCAGATCCGGAGTCCACGGGAATGACCTTCGCGCCCATGAGCTCCATGCGGTAGACATTGGGCTGTTGCCTCTCGACGTCTTTAGCGCCCATGTAGATGACGCACTCAAGATCGAGCAGCGCGCAGGCAAGCGCAGTCGCGGTCCCGTGCTGGCCCGCGCCGGTCTCAGCGATAATGCGGGTCTTTCCCATGCGCTTGGCCAAGAGCGCTTGGCCAATCACCTGGTTGGTCTTGTGGGCGCCGCCGTGGACGAGGTCCTCCCTCTTGAGGAAAATACGTGCCTTTCCACCGAGCTTGGTTGCTTCGGTGAGAGGGGTGGGACGTCCAAGGTAGTCACGAAGATAGCTGGACAGTTCTTTGCGGAAGGCGGGATCGTTTTGCGCATCGACGAAGGCCTTCTCGAGTTGGTCGAGTGCGGGAATGAGAGACTCGGGAACAAATTGTCCGCCGAACTCGCCGAAATACGCGGGAAGGAGGGTTTCCCTGGCGTCCTGTGGGTTAGTCATGGTGTTCCTTTGGGTAGGGTTTGGGCTATGGGCTAATACGTAAAGTGACGAATGGTGTTGAAGGCCGTAGCGATGAGCGCGGTGTCCTTCCTGCCGTTAATTTCGACGCCGGAGTTGATGTCCAGTCCGGCTGTGCCGACGCGAAGCGCATCGCGAAGGTTCTCGGGTTTAAGGCCACCCGCGAGAAGTGCCTTATCTTTGACGTTGTCGGGAATTGTTGACCAATCGAAGGAGCTACCCGTGCCGCCGGCGCCAGCATCGAGGATGAGCATGTCGGAGGCGTCGGCAAGCGCAGAGGCGAGCACCGGGCCGTGTGGCGCCGTCATATCGATGGCGCGCCATATCTGCCGGTCCCCCGCTACAGCGCGGACGGACTCAATGAGTTGGAGCTCGGCCTCCGTGCTCCCCTGGTAAGGGGCATGGATCTGTAGGGCGGCAATGCCGTCGAAAGCGAGCTCTTCCCAGCCAGTGGTGCGGCGAGAGACCGCGACGTAGCTGAGATCGGGTTCGTGGGCGATGATGTCGAGCGCGGTTTCACGTGAAACACTGCGCGGCGATGCCTCTTCGAAGATGAGTCCTCCGTAGACTGCGCCGGCGGCGCGGGCGGCCTGAGCTGCAGACCACGCCGTAAGTCCGCAGACCTTATTGTGACCATAAACAAGCTCGCGTGCCGCACGATCGATATCAGGCGTACCCGTGAGTTGGGAGCCAACAAGGAATGCGTTGGCATGAGACCCAAGGCGGCGCACAGTCTGGTTGCTGCGGATACCGGATTCCGAAACCACAACTTTCCCGGACGGCACAGAGTGCGAGAGACGCTCGGACCGGGTGAGATCGATGCTGAGGTCGTGGAGGTTGCGGTTGTTAATGCCAATGACGTCCACGCCAAAGGCGGTGGCGCGGTCGACCTCGTCCTCAGTGATCGCCTCAGTGAGAACGTCGAGCCCAAGGGAATCTGCTAGATGTTTGAGCTCTGCATAAGTCTCATCATCGACGATGGACATCATGAGCAAAATGGCGTCGGCGCCAAAGTAACGCGCGGCATACACCTGGATCGGATCGATAATGAAGTCCTTGCACAAGATCGGCAGGTGCGTGGACAGCGCCACGGTCTGCAAATGGTCGTAGTCACCGCCGAAACGGTCCGGTTCGCAGAGGACAGAGATGGCCGAGGCATAGCGCGAATACACGCGGGCGATGGCTCCCGGTTCATAATGCTCACGGATGAGGCCGAGCGACGGGGACGCGGACTTGCATTCCATGATGAAACGGTTGGTCCCGTTGAGCGCGTCGTAGAAGGAACGCTCAGAGCGCGGGAGAGTCGTGAGGTCCACGTGGGCGAGGCGTTCACGGATGGCTGGTAGATGCGTGCGGCGCTTGGCGACGATCCCCTCAAGCACGGTCGGCAGAGCCATAGTTCGCCTCCTCGTGCTTCTTCAGCCATGCGGCCACGGTGCCGTCCTGGATGAGTTGGTTGGCGTGCGCGACGCCGTCTTGGATGGTGTCAGTTGTGCCGTTGAGATAGAACATGGCGCCGGCGGTGGCGACGATCGCGTCGTGATGGGCCGGCTTGCCCGCACCGGCGAAGACCGCCCGGAGGGCCTTCGCGTTTTCTTCCCCGTTGCCGCCGGCAAGGTCGGACAAGTCATGGCGGGAAATGCCGAGGTCTTCGGGGGTGAGCTCGTAGTGGCTAATGGTGCCGTCGCGAAGCTCCCAGACCTGGGTGGTACCGTGAACGGCAATCTCATCGGTGCCAGCACCGTGGACCACGAGCGCGCGGGTGCGGCCGAGCTCCTTGAAGACCTCAGCGATGAGCTGGCCTTGCTCGGGGTTGGCTATGCCCATGATTTGGAACTCCGGGCGGCCGGGGCTCAGGAGCGGGCCCATGGTGTTGAAGAGAGTGGAGACGCCGAGGCCCTTGCGCACCGGTTGCACGTGGGCGACGGCCGGGTTGTAGGCCGGCGCAAAGAGGAAGGTGAAATTGGATGCCTCGAGCTGGCGGACTGCGCGGTCTGGGTCGAGATCAAGCGGGATGCCGAGGGCTTCCAGGACGTCGGCTGAGCCAGACTTGGAGGAGACAGAGCGGTTGCCGTGCTTGACCATCTTGACTCCGCCCGCGGAGGCGACGAGGGAAGCGCCGGTCGTGACGTTGATGGTGTTAGCGCCATCGCCGCCGGTTCCCGCGGTGTCCATGAGCCCCTTGCCGGTGACAGGGAATGGCCGGCCGGCCTTGATGAAAGCGCGTGCCGCGCCGGCGACATCAGCGAAGGTCTCTCCGCGGGTGCGGATGTGGGTCAGGAGAGCGGCGATATGGATATCGTCATACTCCCCTACCGTCAGTGGGGTGAAGACCTCGATGGCTTGCTCCAGGGTCGGCTCTTGGATGTCGAGGAAGGCTTGCAATGTCGTCAATGCCTTATTATCAGTCATTACTTGGATCCTTCAATGGTGGGGTGAACAGAAAGTTGATTAATACACCGCTCGATCATGATCGGTCCCGTCGGCGTGAGGAGTGATTCTGGGTGGAACTGGAGGCCGAGAGCCATGCCGTCGAGTGTTTCCGCCGCCATGGTGACGGGGCCAATGGCGGTCTCGGTCTCGGCGAGGCTGCGAATCTGGGCGGGAACGTTCGCGCAGCCTAAGGAGTGGTAACGCGCAACGGGGATGAGGCGGCCAACATAGTTCGGGTTATCGGGCTCGGAGTCGGTGGTGAGACCCTGAAAGAGAGGGTGGCTGGCGCCGGCGTCGGTCAGCGTTATGGGTACGGATGAGCCGTGGACTGGGCCGCAGGGCTCGACGGTGCCGCCGAAGTGATCAAGGAGCGCCTGGAAGCCCAAGCAGATACCGAGGATGGGGATGCGGCCGAGGGTGGCGTCGATAAGCTGCATCATCGATCCGGCGTCGCGGGGATGACCCGGGCCGGGCGAGAGGAGGATGATATCGGGCTGGGCGGCGAGGACCTCCTCCACGGGCACGATGTTGCGGAAGACGGTGGTGTTATAGCCGGCGAGGGCGTCGACGAGGTTGTAGACGAAGGAATCGTGGTTATCGATGAGGACGACGTGCGGATTCATCGGATGACCTCCAGAGATGCGTTGTGTGCCTGGGCGATGGCGCTGAGCACCGCGTAGGCTTTATGCACCGTTTCATCGGCCTCGGATTGGGGGACGGAATCGCGCACGACGCCCGCGCCGGCCTGGACGACGGCCGTGCCATCCTTGACGTAGGCGGAACGGATGACGATGCAGTTATCCATCGAGCCATCACCGCGCAGGTAGCCGATTGCTCCGCCGAAGGAGCCGCGGCGAGTACCTTCGGTTTCGCGGATGAGCTCCATGGCGCGCAGCTTCGGAGCGCCGGTGAGCGTGCCCATATTCATGCAGGCTCGGTAGGCGTCGAGGGCGTCGAAATCCTCGTGCAGCGTGGCGACGACCCTGGAAACCAGGTGCATGACGCGAGAGTAGCGGTCCACCTGGAGCAGGTCGGCGACCTTTCGGGTGCCGGGGACGGCGACGCGGGCGAGGTCGTTGCGGGCCAGGTCCACGAGCATGATGTGCTCCGAGACCTCTTTGGAGTCGGTGCGCATCTCCAGTTCATTGCGGATATCCAGCTCGTGGGTCGCACCGCGCGGGCGGGTGCCGGCCACGGGATAGAGCTGCACCTGCCGGTCGGAGGCCGTGTACTTCAGATTCGACTCAGGGGACGCACCGAAGAGCTCGTGTTCCTCCCCGCGCAGGTAGAACATGTACGGCGAGGGGTTGGTCTTCCGCAGCGTGCGGTAGGCGGCGAAGGCATCGGGGCAGTCGAGGCTGAAGGCGCGGGAAGGGACCACCTGATAAATATCGCCTGCATGCACGTTGCCTTGGAGGCGCTCGACGTGGCGGCGGAAGGCAGCGTCATCGATGCTGGCGCGTGCGCTGATGGTTTCGCACGGTGCGGGGGCTTCTGGGGTGATGGGCTCGGTGGCAGCGGTACGGTCGAGCTCCGCTTCGAGCGCGCGCTTGTCGACGCCCCACCCCTCAATCTTTGCTCTCTTGGTGAGGTGGTCCACCGTGAGGACATGCTCGGCGACGAGAAACTCATAATCCGGATACGCGTTTGGGCCGTCCGGTACCGGTGGCAGTTCCTCGAACGTCGCGACGTAGTCGAAGGCGAATCCGCCTCCAAGGAATGGGAGTGACTCGCCGGAGTAGAGCTGGCTAAACTGCAGCGTGCGCAGAATATCAGCGGTGGAGGTGGCGCGGAGGCGGGCGCGCTCATCGTGCTCGGTGGGGAGATCGAAGCGGAAGGTGACGCTGCCTTCTGAGCTGTGGATGATCCGTGATTGGAAGTCCGCGCGGAGTTCGTCGATAAGAAGGCCGCCCGACGTTGTCAACGCGGTGGCGGTGACCTCTTGGCCCCGGCACACCACCTTGAGTGCAGCCTTTGTGATGGCGATGCACGTGAGGTTTTTCTTGGACTCGATGTCCGCGGACTCTAAGAGCAGGGAGTTCTGTGGGGTGGCGAGGGCATAAAAGAGTGCGCTGGCGTCGGGTGTGTACCTGACCTCGCGTGTGGCTGTGTACGGCATATTCTGTCTTTCTTCAACGGTTTTGTGTGCTGCCGCGAGCTTCGCAAGAGAGCAAAACGCCGAAAAGCCCGCAGCTGCGGGCCTTAAATATGGGAGAACAACGAGGCCCGCGGGTTACGCGCGCCACCACCAAAGGTTAACTGTGTTCTTCATATCACTGACTCTAACACCGATACCTTCCGCCGTACAGATAATGCACCGGCGGGTACCCCCGTGGTAAGCGGATGGACGAGCTGAAGGGACCGATGCGTGAGTGTTTCACGTGAAACCTAGGTGCTGTACTTGGCGGTCCCGACCCCCTGTGTCCATGAGGGTGGTTTCGGCAAGGCGGCAAAAAGGGCCCGGCACGATGCCGGGCCCTAAGGAGTGCAGCGAGAGTTGAACGTGAATGAGGGGCTACTTGAGCTTGATGAGCGCGGAGGAGAAGTAGTCCTCGACCGCTGATGGAACATCGAGTGGGAGGACGGCACCGACGTACTGGTCCGGGCGAACGATGACGACGGCTCCGTAACGGGAAATGCCGCGGCCTTCAAAGATGTCCTTGTCCCCGGGGAGTGCGTTGAAGACGTTCTCCCAATTCGGAACATTGAACTTGCCGTTGCGGGGGCGGAAGAGAAGAGGGGCGTCGAGAATCTCGTAGTCGTGGTGGTTCGTCTGCTGGTAGATGGCCTTCACATCGAAGTAGGTATTCTCGTCAGCCCCTTCGGGGGTGAACTTGGCCAGGATGGGCCCGACCTTCTCGGCCCACTGGCTCAGCGTGGAGTCCTCGCCGGCCTTGGGGGCATCGGCGAAGGCGTAGATGCGGTAGCGGCCATCTGCGGTGTGCTGGTGGCCCAGGTGCTGAGGGTAGGCGTCGCAGCGGCGCAGGACCTCAAAGGACTTGAAGCGCTTGCCCACCGGGAAGCCGGAAGCCAGATCTTGGTGCTGGGTAGTGCCGACGATCAGGTTTTCCTCGTACTGCGTCATCATGCCGGCGGCGAACTCCTCCGCGGCAACGTAGTACTTCTCCACTGCCTCCGGATCATCGAGCTCCTCTGTCGGGGTGGCCATGAGGGTCGACCACTCGCGGTCGAAGTTGATGAGGTTCTGGGCGGCCGGCTGGCGCTCACCGTGGTACGTGCTGAGAAGCTCCTTCGGCGCGCGGCCGTCGAGGACGTGGCCGAGCTTCCATCCAATGTTGAAGCCATCCTGCATGGAGACGTTCATGCCCTGTCCCGCCTTTGCCGAGTGGGTATGGCAGGCGTCGCCGGTGAGGAAGACGCGTGGGTCGTCGTCGTTATCGTCGAAGGCGTCGACAAGGCGGTGGCCCACCTCGTAGACGGAATGCCACGCCACCATCTTGACGTCGACGAAATAGGGGGCGTAAATCTCGTTCGCCTTCTCGATGATCTTCTCAATCGGCGTGTTGCGGACCTTGTGGTTGTCATCCTCTGGCACCACGCCGAGATCGACGTACACGCGGCAGAGGTAGCCGCCCTCGCGCGGGATGTGGAGGATAGAACCGGCCTGGGAGTGGATGGCGCACTTGGTGCGCCAGTCCGGGAAATCGGTGTCAACGACAACGTCCATGACACCCCACGCGTGGTTAGCCTGGTCGCCCTTGAGCGAGCGGCCGATGGACTTGCGGACGCGTGACTTAGCGCCATCGCAACCGACGACGTACTTAGCGCAAACGTCGCGCGGGTTGCCGTCGACATCCTCGAGGTGCACCGTCACCGGGTATTCGCCCTCCCCTACCTCTAGGGAGACAAAATTCCAGCCATAGTCCGGGGTGATGCGGCCGGGCGCGCGGTGTGCATAGCGGGCGAAGTAATCCAACACACGGGCCTGGTTGACAATGAGGTGTGGGAATTCGGAGATTCCTTGTTCATCATCAACAGGGCAGGCACCGCGGACAATCTTGGAGCGATCATTCGGATCCGGGTTCCAGAAGGCCATCTCCGTAATTTCATAGGCCTCTTCCGTGATTTCCTTAGCAAAGCCAAAGGCCTGGAAGGTCTCTACAGAGCGGGACTGGATGCCATCAGCTTGTCCGAGCTCAAGGCGATGCGGGCGACGCTCAATGATGCGCGTATTGACGTTGGGAAACATCGCGAGCTGTGCCGCAGCGATCATGCCTGCGGGCCCGGAGCCCACAATGAGAACGTCCATTTCATCTGGAAGTTCAGAAGCGCGATCGACGCCGTACCCGGCGGGCTCGTGCACGCGGGGGTCTTCCGAAACGTAGCCATTGTGGTGGAACTGCACTGTGGACTCCTTAGTCAGCGGTTGTAATGAACGAGAACGAAGGGGTGGTGGGGGTAGCGGCCACTCCCCTACTGCCATGTGATCTTTGCTCTTGTGGGTGGTGACTCAGTTCAAGGCGTCTCTGAGATGTGAGCTGGGTCTTAGAAGGGAATCATATATGATATGCCCGCCTCGCACAATGGCCCTTGTGAAATCGTGAGGGCTCATGTGGAGGGGCGTCGTCTAGCGCGGGCTGAAAATGAAGTGTCCTCGGGATTGCTCGGCCTCGTGTTCCGCGCCGAGCGCGATTCCCTTGCGCTCACGCAGGATGAAGGTGCAGATGAAGCCGACGATCGAAGCAGATACGAGGTAGCCCGACACCGCAAAAGTGGTACCTGTTGCCTCGACGAGCGAAGCGGCAATCATGGGGGCGAAGGCGCCGCCCAGGACCGAGCCGAGGGCATAGGTGATGGACACACCCGTGGCGCGAATCGAGGCGGGGAATAGTTCTGCGTACATCGCGGATTGCGCGCCGTAGGTCAGGCCCAGACCCACGGTGAGGAAGAGGAGTGCGCCGTAGAGGAGGCCTAGGCTTCCGGTATTGACCAGCGGGAAGAGGGCGGCAGCGCCGATGCCCTGCAAGATGAATCCCAGGAGGTAGGTATTTCGGCGGCCGATGTAATCCGAGACAAAACCGGCGAACAAGGTGGTCAAGGCCCAAGAGAAGGCAGACACGGTCACGGCGTTGAGGACATCACCGCGGTCGAGTGCGACGGGGCCCTCGGGGTCGGTGGCGTAGCGCTGGATGTAGCCGCCCGTAGTCATGTACCCGACGGTGCCGTTACCTGCGAAGACGAGCGCGGCGACCAGGACGAGCGGGGTGAACTTCTTAAACAGCGTGCCAATGGGGTTGGTGGCTTCTTCCTCTTCGCGTTCCGCAATCTCCGCGAACACCGGGGATTCGTCGACGCCCATGCGGATGAGGTAGCCCACCAAGACGAGGACGAAGGAGAGGAGGAAGGGAACGCGCCAGCCCCAGTCCATGAAGGCGTCGCCAGGCGCGATGGTGTTCATGATGGACAGCACGCCGGAGGAGAGCAGCAGGCCGGCGGGCACGCCGATCTGGGGGCCTGCGCCGTAGAGGCCGCGCTTGTCAGTCGGGGCGTGTTCCACTGCCATGAGCACCGCGGAGCCCCATTCGCCACCAGCAGAGATGCCCTGGATGATGCGCAGGGTGATGAGGAGAATCGGCGCCCAGATGCCGGCGGTTTCATAGGTTGGCAGAACGCCGATCAGGGTGGTTGCGCCGCCCATGGCGATGAGCGTGACCATGAGGACCACGCGGCGTCCGAAGCGGTCGGCGAAGTGCCCTGCTAGGAACGCGCCAACTGGGCGGAATAGGAAGGACAAGCCAACGGTCAGGAAGGAGATGATGGTGGCCAGCCCACCTTCGAGCGGGCCGAACATGAGGTGGTTGAACACGAGTCCGGCCACCGCTGCATAGAGGAAGTAGTCGTACCACTCGATAGCGGTACCGATGGTCGTCGCGGCGACGACACGGCGGCGTTCGGCCGTCGAAATTGTCGGCGTGACAGTTGTGTGCGACATAGTGAGATTCCTTTCGGCATGGGGTGTGCCATATACGGAAAAGCGTGTGAGGTGCACCACTTGCGGTGGTGCTAGGGATAATATACGATTTGGGCAAGGATTTGTTCACAATTAAGGATTCTTCATGGCTGTACCTGAGTTCTTGCCGGTAAAACCGGGCAAAATGATCGCTGTCCATGTGGCCTTTGAGTCCCGCGCGGCACAGCGCGGCCGCTGGCCCAAGACCCCGAGTTACTTCCTCAAGGCGACGAGCACGCTGGCTGAGTCGGGCGGGATTGTCGAACGCCCCGAAGGAACCGAACTGTTGGCCTTCGAAGGTGAAATCGCACTCATCATCGGCACTCCGGCCCGCAACGTATCGCTGGAGGATGCGTGGAAGCACGTTGCGTACGTGACGGCTTCGAATGACATCGGTCTGTATGACTACAAGGTGCAGGATAAGGGCTCCAACACCCGCTCCAAGTCCCGCGATGGATACACCCCCATTGGGCCGGAGCTAATCGACGCCCAGGGGATCGACCCCAAGGGTCTTCGCCTACGCACATGGGTCAACGGAGAAGTTGTCCAAGAGGGTACGTCCTCCGACGAAGACCTCATCTTCCCTCTCGCCCAGTTTGTGGCCGACCTTTCCCAGCACATGACACTGGAGACCGGTGACATCATCCTCACCGGCACCCCGGCTGGATCTTCCGTAATCGAGCCTGGTGACGTCGTTGAGGTCGAAGTTGATGTGCCAGGAGGCGTGAGCTCCGGCAGGTTGAAGACTACCGTGAAGGAGGTCCCCGCCTCTTTCGATCCGCAGCTGGGCAACCTGCCCTACGTGGATGATAAGCAGCGCGAGGACGCCTACGGTGACCGCGAATCCGCCGGCCTTCCTCCTAAGGATGCGGTCGGCCTCGATCCCGAGCTCAAGGCGGCCTTGGAGAAGGCCCCGACCGCCGGCTTGTCCGCTCAGCTGCGCAAGCGCGGCATCAACCAGTCCGTGATCGAAGGCGTGTACCCGCAGGCTAAGGGAACCAAGATGGTGGGCGTTGCCCGCACCCTGCGCTTCGTGGCCGGCCGCGAGGACCTGTTCAAGTCCCACGGCGGTGGCCTCAACGAGCAGAAGAAAGTCTTCGACACCGTCAAGGAAGGCGAGGTCATCGTTATTGAGGCCCGCCAGGAATCCGGCTCAGGAACACTGGGTGACATTCTGGCGCTGCGCGCCAAGGTACGTGGTGCAGCCGGCGTCGTGACCGATGGCGGCGTGCGCGACTACGAGGCTGTGAAGGAGATCGGCCTGCCTGTCTTCACCCAGGGCGCTCACCCCTGCGTGCTCGGCCGCAAGCATGTCCCATGGGATAGCGATATCGCCGTTTCTTGTGGC
This sequence comes from Corynebacterium guaraldiae, assembly GCF_053480195.1. Classification (NCBI taxonomy): domain Bacteria; kingdom Bacillati; phylum Actinomycetota; class Actinomycetes; order Mycobacteriales; family Corynebacteriaceae; genus Corynebacterium; species Corynebacterium guaraldiae. The sequence goes on from NZ_JBRBAU010000009.1 coordinate 52,803, forward strand.
AACGCCACCGTCCTGCCGGGTGACATCATCGTCGGCGATGATGACGGCGTCGTGGTGATCCCCCGCGACATCGCCGTTGAGGTCGCCGAGGCTGCCCTGGCCAAGGAGCACGAGGACGAATGGGTTGCCTCCCAGGTGGAGACGGGCGCCAGCTTGGATGGCCTCTTCCCGCCGACCGGAGCGAACAAGGAAGCCTACATCGCGTTCCGTGATGGAAAGGCGGGTGGTCAATGACGGAACCCGCAGCACCAGCTGGGGAGAGCAAGTCCCAACAGGCCTATAACTGGATAAGTGAAAAGATTCGTACTCGCGAGTATGAACCTGGCTACCGCCTCGTGCTGGCAGCAATCGCGGATGATTTGGGCATCAGCGTGGTCCCTGTTCGCGAAGCCATTCGCCAGCTTGAGGCGGAAGGAATGGTCACATACGAGCGCAACGTCGGTGCCAGCGTTACCACGTATAACCGCGAGGCCTATTACGAATCCATGGACATCGTTGCCACCGTGGAGGCCAACGCCACGGCGCAATCCGCCCCGCATCTTGGCCCAGAGGATATTGCCCGAGCGCGGGAGATTAACCAGCGCATGCGGGAGCTTGATGTCCACCACGATCCAGAGGTATTTACCCAGCTCAACAAAGAATTCCATAGCGTTCTCTTCTCCAAGTGCCCGAACGAGAGGCTGAAGAACTTGGTGGTGGACCAATGGAAGCAATTGGAATACCACCGGGTCTCCACCTTTCGGTACGTGCCCGAGAGAGCCCAAGAGTCAACGCGCGAACACGAGCAATTGCTCAGCCTCATCGAGGCTGGCGCGGAACCCACCTACATAGAAAAGGTGGCCAGGCAACACAGACTGACCACCCTCAGCACCTATCGCAAGAAAAACGATTAAGGAGTGTAAACCACCCATGGCTACGAACAACGATGCAGCTAAGCCCACCGATCTCCCCGAGAAGATTCTTCACTACATCAACGGCGAGTTCGTCCCGTCGGTAGACGGTGATGAATTCGAGGTCTTGGATCCGGTCACGAACAAGCCCTACATCAAGGCTGCTTCCGGCAAGCCGGAAGACATTGAGAAGGCGGTGGCCGCCGCTAAGGATGCCTTCGAGAACGGCCCGTGGTCCAAGGCCCTGCCGCGCGAGCGCGCCCGCGTCTTGAACAAGATTGCGGACATCGTCGAAACCCGCGCAGACAAGCTTGCCGCGTGGGAGTCCTTCGACTCCGGCTTGCCCATCACCCAGGCCAACGGCCAGGCCAAGCGCGCAGCGGAAAACTTCCGCTTCTTCGCTGACCTGATCGTGGCGCAGGCAGACGACGCCTACAAGGTCCCGGGCCGCCAGATCAACTACGTCAACCGCAAGCCGATTGGTGTCGCGGGCCTGATCACCCCGTGGAACACCCCGTTCATGCTGGAGTCTTGGAAGCTGGCACCGGCTATCGCCACCGGTAACTCCGTCGTCCTCAAGCCGGCCGAGTTCACTCCGCTTTCCGCACAGCTGTGGGCAGGAATCTTTGAGGAGGCCGGTCTGCCGAAGGGCGTCTTTAACCTGGTCAACGGCTTCGGTGAGGAAGGCTATGCAGGTGACCCGCTGGTCAAACACCCGGACGTCCCGCTGATTTCCTTCACCGGCGAGTCCCGCACCGGCCAGATCATCTTCGGTAACGCAGCCCCTCACCTCAAGGGTCTGTCGATGGAGCTGGGCGGCAAGTCCCCCGCCATCGTCTTCAGCGATGCCGACCTGGAGACCGCGATTGATGCCTGCATCTTCGGTGTCTTCTCCCTCAACGGTGAGCGTTGCACCGCCGGCTCCCGCATCCTGGTTCAGCGCGATATCTACGACGAGTTCGTGGAGCGCTACACCGCACAGGCCAAGCGCGTGAAGGTGGGCCTGCCTTCCGACCCCACCACCGAGGTCGGCGCTCTGGTCCACCCGGAGCACTACGAGAAGGTCACCTCCTACATCGAGATCGGCAAGCAGGAGGCCACGCTGGCCGCCGGCGGCGAGCGCCCGGAGGGCTTCGAGGAAGGCAACTTTGTTCAGCCGACCGTCTTCGTTGACGTCAAGCCGGACGCCCGCATCTTCCAGGAAGAGATCTTCGGCCCCGTCGTGGCCATCACCCCGTTTGATACCGACGAAGAGGCACTTGAGCTGGCCAACAACACGAAGTACGGCCTTGCCGCCTATGTGTGGACCTCGGATCTGAAGCGCGCCCACAACTTCGCTCAGAATGTTGAGGCCGGCATGGTGTGGCTCAACTCCAACAATGTCCGTGACCTGCGCACCCCGTTCGGCGGCGTCAAGGCTTCCGGCCTGGGCCACGAGGGCGGCTACCGCTCGATCGACTTCTACACCGACCAGCAGGCCGTTCACATCAACCTGGACAAGGTACACAACCCGGTCTTTGGCAAGCAGGACTAAGCCTTCCACTCTCTACTCCCCCACCACTAGCTAACTAAGGAGCCATCATGGCTGACATTCAGGCCCCCGACATTCTGCGTTGTGCCTACATGGAGATCATCGTTACCGATCTCGCTGCATCCCGAAAGTTCTACGTTGACACCCTCGGTCTTGTCGTCACCGAGGAGAACGAGAACGAAATCTACCTCCGCACTTACGAGGAGTTCATCCACCACAACCTCGTGCTGCGTCAGGGCCCTGTCGCTGCCGTCGCTGCGTTCTCCTTCCGCGTCCGTTCCCCGGAAGACCTGGACCTCGCGGAGGAATTCTACAAGGCGCGCGGCTGTGAGGTGCGCCGCAACAAGGATGGCTTTGTCAAGGGCATCGGTGATTCCGTCCGCGTCCAGGACCCGCTGGGCTTCCCGTACGAGTTCTTCTACGAGGTAGAGCACGTCGAGCGTCTTGCCTGGGCATACGACGCCCACATCCCTGGTGCGCTGGTACGCCTCGACCACTTCAACCAGATCACCCCGGACGTTCCTTCCGCTGTGAAGTACATGGAGGAGCTCGGCTTCCGCACCACCGAGGACATCCGCGATGAGGAGGGAACTGTTTACGCCGCATGGATGCGCCGTAAGCCGACGGTGCACGACACCGCCATGACCGGTGGCGATGGCCCGCGTATGCACCACATCGCGTTTGCTACCCACGAGAAGCACAACATCATCGCGATTTGTGACAAGTTGGGTGCGCTGCGCGAGTCCGACCGTATTGAGCGCGGCCCGGGCCGCCACGGTGTTTCCAATGCGTACTACCTGTACCTGCGCGACCCGGACGGCCACCGCGTAGAGATCTACACCCAGGACTACTACACCGGCGACCCGGATAACCCGGTCGTGACCTGGGATGTCCACGATAACCAGCGCCGCGACTGGTGGGGAACCCCGGTTGTTCCTTCTTGGTACCGTGATGGCTCCACCGTCCTCGACTTGGACGGCAACCCGGTGCCGCTGGTTGCCCGTGAGGATGAGTCCGAGCTGGAGGCCACCATTGGCGCGGATGGCTTCTCCTACACCCGCAAGGAAGATGCGGAGGAGATGCCGGAGTGGAAGCAAGGCGAGTACAAGCTGGGACACCAGCTCTAAAACGACCTAAGTACTCAGGTTGATGAACGTGGCCCCGTGGCGTCGAGAAGCAAGCGCACATATCGCGGGGCCGCGTTGTCGTTTCACGTGAAACCTTCAGGTTCAACAAACCTGTTAAACAGAACAAACACGTTCTACAACACCTTAAGGAGCGAAGTACATGCTGGATGAGAAACAGCACATCGCTATCGCAGATGAACTGGCGCAAGCCGAAAAGGACCGCACGATGGTCCCACTGCTGACTGCCCGTTTCCCGGAGATGAGCATCGAGGATTCCTATGCGGTGCAGCGCGAATGGGTACGCCGCGGTGAGGAAAGTGGGCGCCGCCTCGTGGGCCGCAAAATTGGCCTGACCTCAAAGGTCATGCAGGAGGCCACGGGAATTACCGAACCCGATTACGGTGCGATTTTTGAGGACCAAGTTTACGAGAACGGCTCCACCATCGAGCACGCACAGTTCTCTAACGTCCGCATCGAGGTCGAGCTGGCCTTCGTGCTCAAGGAAGAGCTGAAGGGGCCAAATTGCAGCATTTTCGACGTGCTGCGCGCGACGGAGTACGTCGTCCCGGCGCTGGAGATCCTCTCCTCCCGCATCGAGATGGAGGGCCGCACGATCGTCGACACGATTTCGGATAATGCGGCGCTCGGCGCCATGGTTTATGGCGGCAATCCGGTAGACCCTGCGGAAGTCGATCTGCGCTGGGTGTCCGCACTGCTCTACCGCAACGAGTCCATCGAAGATACGGGTGTGGCGGCGGCCGTGCTCAACCACCCGGCAATGGGCGTGGCATGGCTTGCCAACAAACTCCACGCCCACGGCGACAGCCTGGCCGCCGATGACATCATCCTCGCCGGTTCCTTCACCAAGCCCATGTGGGTCGAACCGGGCGATACCGTCCACGCTGACTATGGAAAGTTGGGGTCCATCACATGCCGATTCCAGTAAAGTTGCCGCCCACGTTCACGGACGTCCTTGAGAAGGCCGAGGAGCCACTCGTCGGCGCATGGATTTGTTCTGGCTCGGAGGCCGCGGCGGAGATCATCGCCTCAGCTGGCTTTAGCTGGACGCTGATCGACGGTGAGCATTCGCCTTATGGCCTGGAGACCATCCTCTCCTTGCTGCGCGCCACCGATGCTTATGGCCTGACACGCGTGGTTCGCGTGCCGGTGAACAACACGGCGTTGATTAAGCAGTACCTGGACCTGGGCGCACAAAACCTCATGGTGCCCATGATTGATACGGCCGAGGAAGCTGAGGCGGCAGTCGCGGCTATGCACTACCCGCCCCGCGGTGTACGCGGAGTCGGCTCGGCTCTGGCCCGCTCCTCGCGCTGGAACGGCGTGGAGAACTACCTCGCCAACGCTTCGGACACGGTGAGCCTCACGGTGCAGATCGAGTCGGCGACCGCAGTGGAGAACGTGGAAGACATCGTGGCCGTCGAAGGCGTGGACAACATCTTCGTCGGGCCTTCGGACCTAGCGGCCTCGATGGGGCTCCTGGGCCAGCAGACCCATCCGGATGTACTCGAGGCGGTCAATCACACATTTGAAGCAGTCCGCGCTTCCGGAAAGAAGGTAGGCGTCAACGCTTTCAACCTTGAGCAGGCCCAGAAATATTTAGAATCTGGAGCATCATTTGCCCTGGTTGGGGCTGATGTTCAGCTTCTTTCAGGAGCGGCACGCCAACTGGCAGACAAATTCCACTTGGGAGGGTAAAAAAGAACCATGAGTGAAAACAACAAGGTCAATATTGACGAGCTGCTGGCCAAGGTTCCGACCGGCCTGCTGATTAACGGTGAGTGGGTAGACGCCTCCGATGGCGCCACCTTCGATGTAGAAAACCCGGCAACCGGTGAGGTTATTGCCACCCTTGCGTCCGCTACTTCTGAGGACGCGAAGAAGGCTATGGATGCCGCTTGCGCCGTGCAGGATGAGTGGGCACGCACGTCGACGCGTGAGCGCTCCGACCTGCTGCGCCGCGCCTTTGACCTGGTGCAGGAGCGCAAGGATGAGTTCGCTGCGCTGATGACCCTTGAGATGGGCAAGCCGCTGGCGGAGTCCTATGGTGAGGTCACCTACGGCGCTGAGTACCTGCGCTGGTTTAGTGAGGAAGCCGTACGCAACTACGGCCGCACCTTGCCGGCGCCGGAAGGCACCCTGCGCATGATTACCCGCCGCAAGCCCGTGGGCCCGTGCCTGCTTATTACCCCGTGGAACTTCCCGCTGGCTATGGCTACTCGCAAGATTGCCCCGGCCATCGCCGCTGGTTGCACCATGGTGGTCAAGCCGGCCAAGCTGACGCCGCTGACCACCCAGTACTTCGCACAGACCATGATTGATGCCGGCGTTCCGGCAGGCGTGGTCAACGTGGTCTCCGGTAAGTCTGCGTCTGCCATCTCCGAGCCAATCATGGCGGATTCCCGCCTGCGCAAGATTTCCTTTACTGGCTCTACCCCGGTGGGCAAGACCCTGCTCAAGGCAGCCGCTGACAACGTCCTGCGCACCTCGATGGAGCTGGGCGGCAACGCTCCGTTCATCGTCTTTGAGGACGCCGACATCGACCAGGCCGTCGAGGGTGCAATGGGCGCCAAGATGCGTAACATCGGTGAGGCCTGCACCGCGGCTAACCGTTTCATCGTTCACGAGTCCGTCGCTGACGAGTTCGCGGAGAAGTTCGCCAAGCGCATCGGTGAGCTCAAGGTGGGCAACGGCCTCGATGAGGGCGTTACCTGCGGCCCGCTCGTGGAGAAGAAGGCACTGGATAACATCACCGCGCTTGTCGACGACGCCGTGGCCAAGGGCGCCAAGGTCCTCATCGGTGGCAAGCCGGGTGAGGGCAAGGGCTACTTCTACGCCCCGACCGTTCTCACGAACGTCTCCCGTGATGCCCGCGTGGCCCAGGAGGAGATCTTCGGACCGATCGCTCCGATCCTGACCTTCTCCGATGAGAAGGAAGCCATCGCGCTTGCGAATGACACGGAGTACGGCTTGGCCTCCTACGTGTTCACCGAGGATTCCAACCGTATGTGGCGCGTTGGCGACGGCCTCGAGTTCGGCCTCATGGGCTTCAACGCTGGCGTCATCTCCAACGCCGCCGCCCCGTTCGGTGGCGTGAAGCAGTCCGGCATGGGCCGCGAGGGCGGTGCCGAGGGCATCGAAGAGTACACGTCGCTGCAGTACATCGCTATGCGTGACCCGTACGCGAATGCATAGATAGTGCATTAAACTCGCTGCTAATAATGCTGGCATCTCCTCGGTGGGAGGTGCCAGTATTGTTGTTTTATGCATAATATTTACCGTCCCGTGATGTGACAGCACTTATAGTCAAATCGTGAGCACCCACAAACAACCATCTCTCTGTGTGGTACGACACAATAACTAGCTACACACCGATATTTGCCGGGGTTATCCGGTGGATTGTCGGGCCGACATAGCTAGTAAGGAGGAGTTGGCGTGGACACATCGACGAAGTCACCTGTGCTATCCGCTCGAAATGTACAGCCCGGGCACCGGGCTCCCACCGAACTTAAGGGCGGCCTGGGCGCCGGGCGCCTAGGGACAACGTCGCTAGTCTTTATGATTATTGCGGCGTCAGCGCCCCTTACTGTGCTTGCAGGAGGGGTACCAACCAATTTCGCGGTATCCGGTTTGCTGGGAGTCCCTTGGGGCTATCTTGTTCTTGGAATAATTCTCGTATTCTTCGCAGTTGGCTACGGAATTATGAGTTCGAAGATTCAGAACTCTGGAGCGTTCTATGCCTATGTGTCTGAGGGGCTGGGCAACCGGCAAGGAATCGCAGCCGCAATTCTGGCCCTGGTTTCCTACAACATGATGCAGGTCGGTCTGTATGGAATCTTCGGTTTCTCCCTCGCCAATCTGATCAATAGTTGGTTTGGCACGAGCATTTCGTGGTGGATCGCGGCTTTGGCTGGCTGGCTCTTGGTAGCTGTCATGGGCGTCAGCAACGTTGACTTCTCGGCCAAGATCCTAGGAGTTCTGGTAGCCCTTGAATTCATCGTCGTAGCTGGCGTATCACTATTGTCCCTTGGTGTTGCTCCTGAAGGGATCTCTGTGGAGACGATGCGGCCGAATCAGTCTTTCACCGATGGTATTGGCGTTCTCCTCGCCTTCGGGATTGCTGCCTTTATGGGTTTTGAGTCTGGTGCAATCTATTCGGAAGAAGCTCGTGACCCAGAGCGGACCGTTCCGAAGGCTACTTATATTGCCGTGGGAACCATCGCCCTCTTCTACGCTTTTTCGGCGTGGGCATTTGCTCAGGGGGTAGGGCCGTCCGTCGTCATCGATAAGGCGACTGAGCTTGGTCCCGATCTGGTCTTCGTGTGGTTGGGCGACTATTCAGTGATTGCTGCCAACATAGCGAACTGCTTGTTTGTAACTTCTCTTATTGCTGCCCTTGTCGCGTTCCATAACGCCGCAGCGCGATACTTCTTCTCCCTCGGGCGCTCACGTGTCCTTCCCGAGAAGTTTGCGATGTCATCGTCCAAAGGGGCTCCTATAGCCGGGTCCCTCACTCAGACTTCCATTGCTTTCGTCGTAGTGGGAGGCTTTGCACTGGCCGGAAATGGCAGCGAGATGGGCGAACTGTTCCCAGTCCTCACACTCTTTACGTGGTTGACCAACGCAGCGGCGTTTGGGTTGGTCTTCCTGCTCGCAGTGGTGAGTGTGTCCATCATGGTTTGGCTCAACAAGCAAGAAAAAGGCTACAACCTCTTCACTCGTGTCATTGCACCGCTTGTGTCAGCCTGTGGACTCGTGGCTGTCTTCGTACTGGTGCTGATGAATTTCCCGCTCATGATCGGTGGAACCGGCCCAGATGCTCTCGTGTGGGTGATGCCCGGGATCATTATCGCTTCCGGAATTCTTGGGTTGTTTTGGGGTGAGTATTTAAGGCACAAAAAGCCCTATATCTACGCAAGTCTTCACGACAATCTTGACCAAATCTAAATCATAGGAAAGGCAATCATGGAAAAGAAGCATGTAATCGTCGTTGGTGCTGGATTCGCAGGACTGACGGCAGCGCGTGAGCTGCAAACCGCTGGAATTGACTATCACATCGTAGAAGCGCGTGACCGTATTGGCGGCCGTGCCTGGACAGACGATAGGCTCGGACGTCCGTTGGAAATTGGTGCTACCTGGGTGCACTGGCATCAGCCTCATGTCTGGTCCGAAATCACCCGTTACGGCCAAGACATTATCGCTTCTCCGGTAGTGGATACTGCGTATTGGTATGCCGGTGGTGAGCTGAAGTCCGGCACAGAAGCTGAAATGGATGCCAAACTGGCGCGGCCAATGGAGAAGATCTTTGAGAACTCTCGTGAGTTTTTCCCAGAACCACACAAGCCACTTCTTGTTTTGGATGAGAAATTCGGCGCCTCCCAGGAGCTCAAGGATGCCTTCTTGGCTGCTGATGAAGCAGGCGTCCTTGATGCTTTGGAAGACGGTGACTTTACGCAGGAAGAAAAGGACCTGTGCAATGCATACTGGTCGGCCGGATACATCGGGTACCCAGAGCAGGGCTCCTCTTTGATGGCTAAGCAGTGGGCAGCCTTATGTGATCACCGTCTTTCTTTGGTGGACGAGCAAACGCTGCGGTACAAACTCGTCAATGGTATGCGGGGTATCTATGGCAACATTGCGAAGGACCTGACCGGCGAGATTCGTTTGAACACTGCTGTGACCGCAATCGAGCACGGTGATGACTCCGCAACGGTTACCTATGCGGACGGAACCTCCGAGACGGCGGACGCGGTGATTGTCACGGTCCCGGTCGGTGCCTTGGGAAACATTAAGTTCACGCCAGGCCTGCCCGAGGGCGCGCAGAAAACTGTCGAGCAGAAATGGAATTCGACTGGTTTCAAGGCTTGGATCAAGATTAAGGGTCACCACAATATCTTTGGCTACGCGCCCCAACCGGCCGTTGTGTCTGTGCTGCGCTCTGAGTACTTCGAAGATGACGACACGACCATTTGTGTGGCCTTCGGCTCCGATCATGAGAAGATCGATTTAGAGAGTATTGAGGATGCTCAAAAGGTCGTTGACCAGTGGCGTCCAGACCTCGAAGTTGTTGGTGTTACCGGACATGACTGGGTTGCTGACGAGTACTCCGGTCAGGCCTGGGCCACGCTGCGCCGCGGACAGTTCACCGAAGGTTGGCACCACTTCCGTATCTCTACCTCTTCGTTGCATTTCGCGGGAGCTGATTGGGCTTCCGGTTGGCGTGGAGTGGTTGTCGATGGAGCCATTGAAACCGGAATTTCCACTGCTCGCGAGGTCATCAACAAGCTGCGTGACTAACCGCTAGCCGCCGCACGATACGCACTCGGTGATTCGTGGTACTCCGCCTTGAAGATGCGCGAGAGGTGCGAGGGGTCGTGCAGGCCATAGCGGGCGCTGATGTGGCTGATTGATTCCTCGGAGTGCCGCGGGTCCACGAGCTCTCGGCGGATGTGCTCGAGGCGCCTGGTTCTGATGTAGCTGCCTACAGAAAGGCCCTGTTCGGAGAACTTGGCGTGGAGGTGGCGCACCGACACGAAGAGTGCTTGGGCGATGGTGCTGGGGCCTAGATCCGGGTCGCCCAAGTGCTTTTCGATGTAGGCGGTGGCCTGGTTGAACAGAAGTGTGCCCGCTGAGGGTTCATCGGCTACGTCGGAGGCGAGGACCGAAACCAGCATGGTGAGTGCGGAGCGGACTAAGGCTGTGGCGTGCGGGCCCTTGAGTAGATCCAAGTTCTTGGCCAGCTGTTCAAAGAGGGGAACCGCCACTGCGCCCAAGCCGTGTGAGCGTGAGATGGGGTTCGCCGTGAGGCGTTGGATCTGCGCTGGTGAAATATCGAGGAAGCTCTGCGGGAAGTGCACGATGAGTGTGTTCTGCTCCTCCGGATAGCACAGCGTGTAGGGCCGCTGGGTCACGTACAGAGCTAGGTCCCCTGGGTGCAGTTCACATGTTCGCCCGTCCTGGCTCATGGTTGAAGAGCCGGTGATTTGCAGGCTGAGCTTGCAAAAGGGAGCCTCGTCGGTAGAAATCTTGTATCGGTTCACCGTGTGGGGCGACGTGCACATATCGAAGAGGGAAATATCCCCCACCTTCGTGGATCGCAGCGTGGCGTGAAAGGAAGCGGGGTCTTCGGTGTCCACGTCGAGTTGGCCAAAAGACTCGGATGACGCGGTGCGCCATGACGCGATATCGAAATGCTCAACGGCTGAAGCAGACATAGCTGGAATCATATCGTGAGAGCTCACACATTTGTGGACAAATTGTATGCACGCAGAGTCAAGCGGCATCGTGTGGTGCAGGTAACATGCCGAATAAAAGTTTCTTCGGGCTTTGTTCGCGGGGCCCACGACTTCTTCACAAGGAGATCTCATGACTCAGTTCGCCACCTACGCTGATCTGCTCAACGCCATCACGGACGAGAACGGACGCGACATCCTCAACCCCGCTACCGGAGAGGTTGTTGGCCGCGCGCCAGAGGACACCGTTGAGGACCTCAACGCTGCGGTTGAGACCGCACGTACAGCGCAGAAGGACTTTGCCAAGCTTAGCGACGAAGAACGCTGCGAGCTTCTCACCAAGGCAGCCGCCGCCATCGACGCTAATGCAGAGGCACTCGTTGAGCTTCTCTCCCGTGAGCAGGGCAAGCCGCTCAATGGCCCGAACGCCCGCTTCGAGGTCGGTGCCTGCTCCGGCTGGCTGAATGCCACCGCCTCCTTCGAGCACCCGAACTACACTGCCGTGGATGATGACATCACCGCCACCGTCAACTACCGCCCACTCGGCGTCGTCGGTGCTATTGGCCCGTGGAACTGGCCGATGATGATCACCATCTGGCAGATTGCGCCGGCACTGCGTATGGGCAACGCGGTCGTCGTCAAGCCCTCCGAGTACACCCCGCTGTCCGTACTGGGCCTGCTCAAGGTCGTGAACTCCGTGCTGCCGGAGGGTGTTCTCCAGGTTGTGAGTGGAGCCGGTGAGGTTGGCGCGGCGCTGACCACTCACGAGGGAATCGACAAGATCATGTTCACCGGCTCCACAGCCACCGGCAAGAAGATCGTGGAGGCCAGCGCCGACAACCTCACCCGCCTTACGCTGGAGCTTGGCGGCAATGACGCGGGCATCGTGCTGGATGACGCTGACCCGAAGGAGATTGCCGGCGACCTCTTCTGGGGCGCGTTCATCAACACTGGTCAGACCTGCGCGGCGATGAAGCGCGTGTACGTGCCGGAGTCGCTATACGACGCCGTCTGCGAAGCCCTCGTCGAGGTGGCCAAGGCCTCCCCGATGGGCGTGGGCCTGGAGGAGGAAAACGTGCTCGGCCCGCTGCAGAATAAGCAGCAGTTCGACATCGTGGACAAGCTCGTCAACGCTGCTAAGGACTCGGGTGCCCGCGTACTGCTGGGCGGCGACCCGGACTATGACGCGCCGGGCTACTTCTACCCCACCACCCTGGTGGCGGACATCGACCCGGATAACCCGCTGGTCGTCGAGGAGCAGTTCGGGCCTGCCCTGCCGATTGTGAAGTACACAGACCTGGATTGGGCCATCGAGCAGGCCAACAAGCTTGACGTGGGCTTGGGCTCCTCCGTGTGGTCCTCCAACCGTGAGCGTGCCCTGGAGGTGGCCGCACAGCTAGAGGCTGGCACCACCTGGATCAACAGCCACGGTGCCGTGGATCCGCGCGTGCCTTTTGGCGGCATCAAGTCCTCCGGCTACGGCGTGGAGTTCGGCACCGAGGGCCTCAAGGGCCTGGCCTACCCGCAGATCATCAACGGCTAAAACCGCCATGGCGCTGCTATTCTTAGCGCCATGAGCACCGCCAAAGTCCCGGAGATCGAGTACGCAGCCTTCGACGCCATGAAGGAGGTTGCGTCCTCGCTGAAAGCCGCCTATTTCCGCCAACAGCTCGCGACCGACAGCGCGCTGGAGATTGAATATTGGACTGCACAAGAGGATTTTGTTCAGCGCACTGTGAGCGGTGTCGATAACACCGACCTTGAGGACATCCGTGCGGCCGCGGAATTCTTTGCTCGCTTGCTCGATGAGCTTGAAACCCGCGCAAAGGTGGCATGACATTGCTTAAGGCTGCGGATTTTCCGGTGGATGACGCTTTTAAACGCCGCGTCCTTGAACGGCGTATCGCGTATCTCTTTCGCCAGCCGTCCGCGGAACCTGAGGTCATCTACGTCGCAGGGCAACCAGCGTCGGGGAAGTCCTCTGTGATTGAGATGCTCACGGATGATCACGTCGTTCTAGACTCGGATGAATTACGCAAATATCATCCAGCCCTCGACGAGATCATGGAGCGCGACCCCTTACGCATGGACGTGCTCACCAATGGACCGGTCCCCTTTTGGATGTCCTCGCTGATTGAGTATGGCCGGCAGCATGGGCACTCCCTCATCATTGAGAACACGCTGTCCAACCCGGAATTCATCGCGGGTGAAATAGCCAAGTTTCGCTCCGCGGGCTTCCGCGTGAAGGTCGTGGGCCTGGCGGTGGCGCAGGAGGTCTCCAGGCTGGGCGTCGTCCAGCGCTACCTGGAGGCGAAGCGCGTGAGCCGCTACCCGCGCTGGACCAATGAGGTTTCCCACACGTCGGGTTTCAAGGCCATCGTCCCAGGACTTCAAGCGATTGCCCCGCTTGTCGACGACCTCACGATCCGTAGCCGCGATGGCCGCACTTTGAGCGGCATCGAGGATATTGAGGCTGAGCGCGCAACCTGGTTCGACTCCCCCGCTGTTCGGGCCGACTGGCTGGCCCGTTTCGACAGCTGTGACTTGAGTGGGCTTGAAGCTGAGAAGCTCACGCAAAACCTCGTGGCTGATGCAGAGCTTATCCGCAAGCTTTAAGGCTGTGCCCGTGGAACTATTAGGTTCACCCACAGTTCCCGTGCCTGCACGCATCGAGAAGGACCAGGTGGTGAACTCGAATGACTCGCCTGGTCCAACGTGTGTGCGCTCGGCGCGTGGTTTAACCCTTATAAGACTTGCCGGTTACAGCCTCAGCGTTTCGCTCGTGCAGCCCGCAGGCCGTTCAAGATCACGATGACTTCGGCGACTTCGTGTACCAAGACGACGGCGGCCAGGCCCAGTACACCGCTGATCGCCAGTGGCATCAACACGATGATGATGGCCAGAGACAGCACGATGTTTTGGTTGATGATCCTGCTGCCTCGGCGGGCGTGCTGCAGCGCCTGCGGGATCAGCCGGAGGTCGTGGCCAGTGAAGGCGACGTCAGCGGACTCGATCGCGGCGTCAGAGCCGGTTGCTCCCATCGCAATGCCCACCGTTGCGCCCGCCAGTGCCGGCGCATCGTTGATGCCGTCGCCGATCATCGCCGTCGGCGTCTTGGAGGAGAGTTCGGCGACGATGCTTGCCTTGTCCTCCGGTCGCAGCTCGGCGCGCACGTCGTCGATTCCGGCGATTTCAGCCAGCGCCCGGGCGGTGCGAGTGTTATCGCCGGTGAGCATGCTCACTTCCACGTCGTTGTCGTGCAGGGATTGCACGGCATCGGGCACCTCGGGCCGCAACTCGTCGCGCACCCCGATCGCCCCGGCGAGAGCGTCATTGACGGTGACTAGGACGCAGGTCTGGCCTTCGGACTCCATGCGCTCAACGTCCGCCTTCAGTGGCCCGGCGTCGATCCATCGGGGGCTGCCGACCAGCACCCGTCGGCCTTCGACGGTGCCGCCGATGCCATGACCGGCTTCCTCGCTGATATCCAAGGCGGTGGGCGCTTCGGGCTCCGCTGCCACGATCGCCGCGGCGAGGGGGTGCGTCGATTGCTGCTCAACCGCCGCCGCGAAGGAAAGCACCTGCGCCCGATCGAATCCGTCTGCCGGGACCACTCCGGTAACCTCGGGCTGGTTGCGGGTAAGGGTTCCGGTTTTGTCTACCGCTAGGTGACGGATGCCGCCGAGTCGCTCGAACGCCGCGCCGGACTTGATGACTACTCCGAACTGGCTGGCCGCGCCGATCGCGGCCACGACCGTCAGCGGCACGGAGATTGCCAGCGCGCACGGCGACGCTGCGACCAGGACCACCAGCGCACGGGTGATCCAAGTCTCGGGGTCGCCCAACAGCGAGCCGATCACGCCGACCAGCACCGCCAGGATCATCACCCCGGGCACGAGGGGTCGGGCAATCCGGTCGGCGATCCGGGCGCGGTCACCCTTCTCCGCCTGCGCCTGCTCGACGAGGTCGACGAGTGTGGTCAGCGAGTTGTCCGTTCCAGCTGCGGTCGTCTCGACCTCCAGCACACCGGCGGAGTTGATCGCTCCCGCGGGTACCTCGTCGCCGGGCGCAACCTCCTCCGGAATGGATTCTCCGGTGATCGCTGAGGTGTCAAGGCTGGAGCGTCCGGACCGAATGATGCCGTCCGTGGCGATCCGCTCCCCGGGGCGTACGACCATTAGCTCGCCAACCTCAAGGTCCTTCGCAGTGACCTCGGCCGTCGTACCGTCGCGCAGCACGGTCGTGGTTTGCGGTACCAGCTTCAACAGTGCCCGCAGTCCGCCTTGGGCTCGGTCCATCGCCTTGTCTTCAAGCGCCTCGGCGATCGAGTACAGGAACGCCAGCGCCGCGGCCTCTCCGACGAAACCAAGGATCACCGCGCCGACAGCGCTGATCGTCATAAGCAAGCCAATGCCGAGCTTGCGCTTCGTGACAAGGTTCCGGATCGCTCCAGGTGCGAACGTGTAAGCGCCCAACAGCAGGCCAAGCCAATACAGTACCGTTGCGGGCGTCTCCAAGTCGGACCAGTCCAGCGCCAGTCCTGTAATGAGGGCTACGCCGGAGAAGATCGGTAGCAGTAGCTCGGGGTCCTTCCACCATGGCCGATCGAGCTCTTCGATCTCCGTGGCGGGTTCGTGTTCGCATCCACATGCTGAACTCATGCGTCCGTTCCTTTCTCGCCGCAGCCGGGCACCGAGCACTCAGTGTCGATGCAGGGGGCATTCTCGTCGACGGCCAGCGTCGCGTTGACCAGCGCTTCGAGCGCCGCCGCGAGGTGCGGATCGGCAATTTCGTAGCGGGTCTTGCGGCCCTCCGGCTCAGCGACGACGATGCCGCAATCGCGTAGGCAGGACAGGTGGTTCGAGACGTTCGAGCGGGTCAGATCCAAGCTTTGCGAAATCTCGGCCGGGTAGCCCGGACCGTCGAGTAGGGTCATCAGGATTCGGGAACGCGTCGGATCAGCCATGGCCCGGCCGAGCCGGTTCATAACGTCGAGGCGTGAAGCAATAGTCAGCATGTGCTGAACAATACAACGTGTGCTGAACTATTCAAAATGCACTGAACTGACGGTTACGCGTAGGTCCTGCGACCTGCAGGAATTAGTCGATGGGATAGCAGATGACTGATCCGTTGTGGTTCGGCTGCCACCCAACGCGGGAGCGACGTGATCGGCGGGGTCAGTTCAGCATTTGAATCAACGACCAGTGGCGGATCTGTTTTCGGTGGTCCGCCGCGGGGCCAGAGGAGGTTGAGATCGTTGACTACCACTGACAAGCTCCCTCCGGTTCACCCCGGTGAGATCCTCATGGAGGACTTCCTCAAAGGAATGGGGATCACCCAGCACAAGCTCGCCGTCTCCATCGGCGTTCCGCCCCGCCGGATCAACGAGATTGTCCACGGAAAGCGGGCTGTAACCGCGGACACTGCTCTTCGCTTGGCTAAGTTCTTCGGAATGAGCCCCCAGTTCTGGCTCGGGTTACAGGCTCAATATGACTTGGACGTGGCGGAAGACAAGATCCTCTCGGAAATCGAGCGGATTCAACCGGTCCAAGCTGTCTCAGCGTAGCGGTTACCCGAACCAGGTCCGTCAGCGTGAGGATATGCACGCGGATGGTTCGAACTAGGGAATTTGGGGCCGCCGTCGCGTGGACTTGAGTTCCGAGCGCCGCTTTTTCGCTTCGAGACGGCGTCGCACCGAGCTCCGCGTCGGCTTGGTCCTGCGCCGCGGAGGAGGAGGCGGAGCGAGCGCCTCGCGCAAGAGGGCGGCCATGCGACCTCGTGCCTCGGCGCGGTTGCGTACCTGCAATCGCTGGGTCGATGCGGTAACGGTAAAGACGGTGCCGTCTAGGCGGTGCTCGAGGTTGTGAAGGACGCGGCGACGCTGGGCGTCGGACAGCGATGAGCGCGTGGCGATATCGACGGAAAGCTGCACTTTGCTGTCCGTAGTATTGACGCCTTGGCCGCCTGGTCCCGACGACTTCGCGAACCGCTCCGTCAGGTCGGCGGCGACGATGACCAGACCCCCGGGGATCCCTGGGCCAGGCGCGATGGTCAGGTCGTTCATACCGCCCAGCGTAGTTAGAGTTGTTTCCGGATCAGACCCGCCGTGCGAGATCAGGGTAGTGTACGACCACTCCGTCACCGTCGACTTCCAACTCGACGTCGACTCCCCGTGTTCCGCTTTTGTATCGGACAGTTTCAGCATCGACGGAGCTGTAGTACTGGTCTGATGCGATCACCTGGAGGGACGGTATATCAATCCAAGCCATGATCAGCTGCGTTTTCGGAACCTGAGTCTCAAGCAGCGTCAAGCGACGAATAGGCATTGTGTTGGTGAGAGGGCACAGACCGAGAGCGCAATCGAGTGCGGCTTTCAGGTCGGCTGACTGGACGATACCGGGGGAGGGCAGATCTTCAAGCTGGGCGCCCTCTTCATTGGTTTCCGCCGACCACACGCCTTGCTCGGACCTAAACAGCTCGAGGCTTCGCCCCCATCCGTCGCCTTCAACGTTCACCGACACACGTTCAGTCACCCAGTTCTCCGCGGCGCGCAGCTCCCACGTGGCCTCGTATCCATCGCCGTATTGCACTCCGGAAGCGGTCAAACCGGCTCTTAAAAAATGAACTGCGGCCTAGTTCCGGATGAGGGGAATCTCGACATGCTCCCACTTATACGTGCGCTTCATGGTGAGGATTTTCCCACGCTTGATGGTGCGAAAAGGCAGGTAGCTTTCGATTTGGACCACGTACCGAGGACGAGGCATACCGGCAGAATGGTGTATTCAGTAAGTCCGCGACGCAGAAGAATCCCATGAATGAGAGCACGGCCCACACGGCCGTTGCCATCTGCAAATGGGTGAATCGTTTCGAATTGAGCGTGAGCAATCGCGGCCTGGATGAGAGCACCGTGCGAAGCGCCATCGAGGTAAAGACATAAGTCGTCCACGAGGTCATGGACTAGACGTGGGGGCGCTGGGATGAACTCGGCCCCAAAGGGTGTGTGGTTACTTCCACCAATCCAGTTTTGAATAGTGCGGAGACCAGTGGGGATAGAGCCCTTCTCCCCCCATCAACTCTCTTTGGAGCTTTTCAAGAAGGCCGATGGAGATGTTGGTTCGGTGGCAAAGCTCTTCTCAATGGAACACAGAACGGTGAGGTTACGCGCAACCTCTTCCGCGCTTTCCTTAAAGCCGCGGACTTCCTCCTTTTGGGCGAGTTCCGCGAGGACAACCTTGTCGACGTTGGGCGCAATACCTTCAATGCGTGAGGAAGAAATCGCCTCAGAACGCATGAGTAAGCGGGCCACAGACTCCAACTGGCCAGAAGCAGCATGACGGTTGAGATCCAAGATCTCTCGCTCGATACGTGCTGCCCGGCTGGTGAGCTCTGGGGAAAACTCCATGCCTTACTTACAAAATGGTCAGGGACATAGACCTAAAAAGGGCCTCCGGCCTTATCGCGCCGGGGAATGCCGGAGCCTGATTCGGGGATCCAGCTCTCGGTAACGTAGTGAGGCTTGTAGAGGCTATCCATTCGTCAGACAGCAAATGAGTGGTTGGATAACTCTTATCCAACCACTCATTGCGGTTTATGCGCTAGATAAAGCTTAAACATACGGGGTTTCAGGGCCATAATTTGGCCTCAATGAGAATGTCAATGACACCTCAATGGGAAGATCAATGAGAACTCTTGTCATTGAAGAGGAATGAAGTTAGCATTGAGCCGTCATTGTTAACATTGAGGGCGGGTATTCATCGTGAACAATTGGTCCGAGAATCAGCTGAGAGAGCTATTGGCTGAGCTTGAGTTGCGCGGCGGTGATTCAACAACAGTCGAGGTCAAAACCGCTCAAGGGGGCATTCCGGACTCTCTACCGCAGACATTGTGCGCGTTCGCAAACATGCCGAGTGGCGGCCTTATCATTCTCGGTGTCAATGAGAAGGAAGGATTCATTGTCACTGGCATTGAGAAT
Organism: Corynebacterium guaraldiae; assembly: GCF_053480195.1. Classification (NCBI taxonomy): domain Bacteria; kingdom Bacillati; phylum Actinomycetota; class Actinomycetes; order Mycobacteriales; family Corynebacteriaceae; genus Corynebacterium; species Corynebacterium guaraldiae. Next base: position 71,573 of record NZ_JBRBAU010000009.1, read on the forward strand.
CCTTCGGAGATGGAGGCTGCTCTGGCCTCGCAGGCGCGTCATGCCATCACCCCTCCAGTCACAGTGCATACCGACAGTGTGGCAATAGATGGCACGCATGTCGTGATTGCGGAGGTTACGGGTCTTCCGATTATTGATAAGCCTGCTATCTACAGGGGAGAAGCGTATCTTCGAATGGCTGATGGGGACTACCGTATGAGTGCCTCGGAGCTGCGCATGATGGACGTGGCAAAGCTGCATGCCGAAGAGGCAGTGTCCTATGACACGACGATTGTGGAAGGCACGAGCCTTGCAGACCTAGATAACGACGTGGTGCAAGATTTCTTGGTTCAGGCGCGGAAAAAGAATCGGCGACTATCGGGACTTACTCAAGATGAGGACGTCTTACGGGCGCTAGCGGTGACGACCGCGACTGGAGAGCTGACGCTTGCTGGCCTGTATGCGCTGGGTTTCTATCCCCAAGGGCATTTTCCTTCCTTAGCAGTAACGGTGGCGCAAAGGCTACCAAATGGTTCGAAGCACGGGCGAGTGTTGGGGTTGGAGACCTTTGAGGGGCCCGTTCCGGTGCTGTTGAACTCGGTAATGGGATGGGTAAGGCAACGTTTAGCCGCCGTACGGCGATATCGAGAGGACGGATCAATGGTGGAAGTTCCTGAACTTCCCCTTCCGGCCATTCGAGAGGCCGTGGCTAATGCATTGGTGCACCGTGATCTTGGGCCAAATACGTTGGGTGCGGGTAAATCGATTGATGTCCGCCTATTACCGGACAAGATGGTTATCTCCAGTCCAGGAGGCCTTCGGGATCTGACGGTTGAACAGCTCAAGTCGAGAGATCTGGCGCGCCAGGAGATTAACCAGCGGCTCTATAGACTGTGCCGATATCTCAAAGCAGACGATGGCTCTTTTGTTATTGAGGGCGAAGGCGGCGGCGTGCAGCTCATGCTGGATGCCGCGCGAGAGCAAGGACTACCGGAGCCTGACCTGATAGATTCTGGCGTGCAATTTACGGTGAAAATGTGGCGGCCGGACACTCGTGGAGAGGCCCGCATCTGGGAGCCACTACGCAAGGAGGAATCAGGCACCGGCCCGGAACGACGAGTGGATGCACCAGTGACCTTGGAACGCCTGGGTGTTAACGCCCCGCGCGTAGCGGAGGCGCTGCGTACGGCGGCACAACCGCTGTCTATCGGCGAAATAGAAACAGCCACAAACCTTACTCGAGCGCAGGTCCGATATGCGCTGAAGTCACTGGTGAAGGCACGATTCGTGCGTATGGATGGCACGCGCGGTTCACAAGCGACAACCTATGAATGGCTAGCTAACCGCGGGGCTGCAGGCGCTTAACCAGCTGATCGTGGTGGACTGGGGCCAGGCAGCCGGCGTCGACGACGCGCCGGGCTAGCTCCTTGTCCCCCATCTTGGCGGCGAAGGCCATGCCCATGGTGATGTCATGGTCGGGGCGGCCGATAAGCGTAATCTCATCGCCGGGATTGATGCGGCCCGGCTCGATGATGCGAAGGTAGGAGCCGCAATCGCCGCGCTCAGTGAAGGACTTGAGCCAGCCGGGCTCGTCCATCCAGCCGGAGAAGGTAGCGCAAGGCTGGCGCGGGATAGAGACCTCGAGCACGCACTCCCCCACCTGAATGCGCTGGTTGATGAGCATATTCGGCCAGGAAATACCCTCGGTGGTGAGGTTCTCCCCAAAGTAGCCGTCACGCAGAACGCGGTTGAGCGTGCCCTCCCAGTAGTTAAGCTCCTCGCGGGCATAGGCGTAGACGGCTTTCTCGGCTCCGCCGTGGTGGGCGTGGTCACCGATGGAATCCCCCACCACGCCGGAGCCGTCACCGTAGGCGGGCCCGGGGACCTCCAAGTCGAGGAAGGGGCGCGGCTGCTTATCGATGCCCGTGTACTCGTGCCGTCCGTGCGGCTCGGGGCGGCGGACAGCGACGTTCGTGGAGATAACCTTCATGTTCACTCATTGTGGCACACCTCACGCGCTTATAGGTCGCGATCGCGGAAGAGAGCTTCGGCGGTCACGAGGTCGTAGAAGAAGAGGCGGGGGGCGAGAGGGAGGACGTCGGCAAGCATGGGCATGTCCTCCTTGAGCAGGGGGCTTTCCATGATGATGTCGTTCGCCGCGGCGCGAGACGCCAGGGCGAAGGCATAGGAGATGTAAGGCATCCACGCAGCGGCGTTGAGCTCATCAGCCGTATTTCCGCTGGCAAAGGCGCCCAGCGCGATGAGGGTGTGGCTGACGGACATGTCAACGCCCGCGTTTTGCACCAGCGAGGCCAGTGCGGTGGCGTCCTTGCGCAGGTGCTCGATGGTGCCCAGCGCATCGAGTGCGCCGTTGTTGGCAAAGCACTCGCGCAGAGCGGCGACGCGGCCAGCCTCCCCCATCAGGTCATCGACGGGCGGCGTGGGGCTGTGAATGGTCGCTGCATTCAGCAGCATCGGGCGGGTCAGGCCATCGGCGCCGGATTCACGCACGGCGTTCAGCTCCGCGTTCTCGCTGGCGGAAGGATCGAGCAGAAGATCCAGGTAGCTATCGGCGCTCGACTCGGCGGTGGGCTCCAGCGGCGAGTGGAACAAGCGCGTGCGCGCAAGCGAGCGGGCCTGCTGGTTCACGCTAACGCCAGTGCGCGCTAGTGCGTGGAGCGCGTCCTCCGGTTGGGCGCGCAGGCGGTCGATTGTGCTGTCGAACATCGCCTGCAGCTTCGGGTTCGGGCTGCGCTGTGAGAGCACGTGAAGGGCGCGGAAGGTGCCCCACAGTTGCTCCGGAGTCCAGTCCTTTGAGGCGAGCGCCGCCGGTGAGCCTTCCGGTGTGATCACGATGGAGGCGCTGGAGGGGCGTGCAGGGGCGGCGAGGTTGGAGGAGGCGCGGAGCTCGCGGACGTCGACAAGCAATGAGCCCTGCTCGGCAAGGTCGGCGGGCAGCTCAAACCCCTCTTCGGTGGGAGTGAGTTGGGTAGGCGCCACGGTGGGCTCGGCCAATGGCCAGGCCCAGCCCACTAAATCTGCCTGCGGTTCTGCGTTCTGCTCGATGATAATCTCATCGCCGTTGAGCAGACCGCGGCTGACGAAGGGGGACTTGCGGACGGTGGCCAGCGCCGCATAGATCAAGCTGGTGGATGCGGAAGCCTCGTACTCGACGATGCGCCGCTCCAAGCTGCGGGCCTGGTGGGCCGCGCGCTCCTCCGCTGGAAGGGAATCCAGGTAGTCCTCATAGGACAGTGTGGACCACATGAGGAAAAGCTCTGCCGTTGGCTGCTTACGCACGGCGTTGGCCAGCGCGGCGTTGGGGACGGCGAGGCTGGTGACCGCCTGCGTCGTCTTTGAGGTGCGCGCCAGTTCCTTGATTTTCTGCCGGCCGTCGATGGTGACGAACTTCGCCAGCGGCAGTGGGCGCGGCGAGTGGACGGTGAACATGTCATCCTGATCGAGCTGGCCGGCGAAAATAACCGGTTTATCGGAATGCTCAGTGGGTTCCAAGCCGATGCGCTTGACGCGGCTAAACAAGGCCTCGGGCCAAACATCGAATTCCAGCTCATAGCCGGCCTCACTGGCTACGACCTCGCGGCGAGAGACCTCGGTGTCCTCGAGGGTGCGTAGTCCCTTCTCCAGCGCGATGGGCTTCTTTGGCGGAGAGGCCAGCGTGTAGCTGAAGGTTGAGTGCGCACCGAGGGCGTCGATGATGCGGAAATCCATGCCGCGCGGGCCGTCGTTGGTGGCGCGCATGTGGAGGCCCTCGGCGAGGGAGATGAAGCGGACGTCGACAAGCTGCTCGTCGTGCCACAGCGACACCTTGTAGCGGCCCACCCACGGGTCTTCGTAGAGGTCACCCGGGAAAGGTTCGGCGATGCCTGCGTCGAAGGTCTGCTCCGAAATCTCCTCCTGTTCGCCGCCGAGGGGCGCGTAGGTGAGATCGATGCGCCACTCCCCTTCCGCAATGAGGTGCACGCGCGGCGATTTGGTGAACACGGGCTCGTTGTCGAGGCCCCGGGCGTTGGGCAGGATGGCGACGTCAAAGTCCCACTCGAAATCGCCGTGCTTGGCGACGTCCACCGGTTCCCTCTGCGGCACCTCCACCCGCTCCGGCAGCGGGCCAACTTCCCAGCCGGCCCAGATGCCGAGCGGCTTAGCGTCCTTGAGGGTGCCCTGCGGCGCGATAAGCGTGGTGCGGTCATAGACGATGAAGGGCGCGTCTTCGGTGATGCCGGTGAAGGTGATGGTTTCGATGAGGTCCTCATCGCCATCGTGCAGGGTGACCTCGATGCGGGTAAAGGGGCCGGGGATGCCGACTTCCAGCGGCTCTTCGGTGGCGAATTCACGCACCGAGTGGGGGCGGTCGATGAAATGGGACTTGACCACCCACCGCGGATCCGTCAGTTCCGCTTCGGGGTACGTGGCGGGCAGCTGAAGCATGAGGATGTTGCTTCCCCGGCGCAGTGAAATCCGGGGGCCCTGTTCGATGAAATCAGTGGTGACCAACGGCGTTGTGGGAAGTGAATAGATCTCCGCGCTCATTTTTTTCATCATAGGACACCGTGGGGTGCTGTTGCCATGTCGCTGGTAGGCGGCCTGACTGTCCTATGAGTAGGACAGGTGTCCTATCGATAGGACAGCTAGCTATAGTAGGGCCATGGACCCAGTACAACTCCTCAAGAAAAGCCCGCTGAGCCTGAGCGAAGTGGCTCGGCGTTCGGGGGTCTCTCGAAATACGCTCAATCTGTGGTTGCGTGGGACAGCTCAACCGAGTTTGACCGGGTTGGCCAAGGTAATGCGCGTGCTTGGGTATGAGGTTTCCGTATCGGTGCATCGCATGAGCGATGCCGCCGCCGCGACAGCCGCCCGAGTGCTTCTTGGGGAACTCGCAAGTGAGGAGCCGGACGTTAAAGCCTGGATTGACCGTTTTGTGCAGTGGGGTGACGCTCCAGGCGAAGACGGTGACTATCAGGCGCTCATAGAACGAGGCGCATGGGCGTCCAATCCCTATGGCCGCCACGGGGCTCTTCACTTCTTACCGGCGAATCCGATAACGCTTGCCTCAGCGGTTGATGCGAGCGGGCAACCATGGGCGATGTCGGGAGCATGTGCAGCTCAACGAGTCGCGGGGCAGATCGCTGGTGTAGGAAAACCTCAATCAACATTGATCTGGTGCACAAATCCAGCAGAGATCGTGTCCTCGTTGCCTAGGCGGATTCGTGCCAGTGCTGAGCCCGTTTCCGGAGGGATCACCCTCGTGCCAGTGGCTGGTGAAGAGCTCACGGGCGCAACAAAAGAATCAGGAATACACTACGTATCACCGCATCAACTTGCTATTGATGTGTGCGCAGAAAACTATGTGGGAGGGGCATAGGTGATGAGAAGAGCGACGAGCCGAGTGAGCTGGGAGCACCACGAGCGACCTCACATTGTGGAGTTGGGGACCGAGCGCGCGTTATTTCGACTCACCAAGCAACTTCCTGACTTGGTGTGGAATGCCGCCGCGCTGGAAGGAAACACGTTTACCCTCCCAGAAGTCCGCACGTTGCTCGATGGCGTCACTGTGGGTGGAAAGGCACTTGCTGAACAGCAACAGATCTTGGACTTGTCGGATGCGTTCAACCTGCTCCATGAGCTGGTCCTCAAAGAGGAATGTGCGGTGGATAAAGCCACCAGTAACGCACTCCATGCTGTCCTAGCAAGGAACGAGGCTCTCGATGCCGGACTTTTCCGTGGTGAAGGCCATGTGGAGGGAGATGGCGGTGGAGTGCGGCTCATGGATGGCGGGTTCATCCCTTTCGACCCTGCTGATGAATTGGGTGAAGCCCATGCTGATTTGCTGGTGTCCCTCCAAGGGCTTGAAAACCCAGTCGAGCAAGCGTTGGCCTATTTCTGCTCAGCCACGCGTAGCCAGTTCTATTTCGATGGGAATAAGCGGACCGCCAGGCTTGTGGCGTCCGGTCTCTTACTGAGTCATGGATACAGCTCATTGAATATCCCCCACGCGCGGCGGCTGGAGTTCAACCTTGCCCTCGATGAGCTCTTCCGCGCGGACGACGCCACAACGCTGATGGATTTTCTGTACGACTGCCTAGCGGAGTCCTCCCAGTAAGCGGAGAAGACTCGAAGCGCGTGAACGGCAAAGGCCCTCCGCTTTAAAAGCGAAGGACCTTCTCGGGGCCTGAATGCTCAGCGCATCGTTTAGCGCCTAGTGCTTAGCGGAACATCCTCTGCAGAGCGGCGAAGTCAACCTTCACGATGCCTATGGACTGCAGGTAGGCAGCGATAGCGCCGAGGATGGCGGCGGCAACGCCAGCGCCCAGGAAGCCAGCGCCAATGGAGGAGCCAACCTTGCTGCTGGTGTCATCCTTGGCCTGGTTTCCCTGATCCTGATCCTGGTTCTCGTCTTCCGGGGCGGAGCCGTCAGCGAACCACCAGTCCTGGATGATCAGGTTGGCAACGTCGGTGTTGTCGATGTACTTGCCGCGCACCGGATCGGTGCCGGTGGCCTTGGCCATGATGCCCTCGGAGCCAGCGCCCTTGAAGAAGAACGGGACAACCTGGTTGGTGTGCTCGCCCGAGTACCACTGGTGCTCTGGGGCCTTGCCCTTCTCACCGGTCTGCGGGTTCCAGGAGGCGGTCTCTTCCTTGCCGGAGAGGTAGCCGGTCTCGTGGTCAGCGGTGACGATGAGCAGAGTCTCGTCCCAGCTGGAGTTCTCCTCAACCCAGGCGATGGCAGCGTCAACAGCCTTGTTGAAGTCCTGGGTCTCCTCGATGTCGCGGCCGGTCTGGTTGGCGTGGCCGGACCAGTCGATGGCGCCGCCCTCAATCATGACGGAGAAGCCCTTGTCGTTCTGGCCCAGAACGTTGAGAGCGCCCTTGGTCATGGTCGGAAGATCCACGACGTCATTCTTCGGATCGGTGCCCGGCTCAGCAGCCTCCGGGTTGCCGTCGCGGCCCTGCTGCAGGGTGGAGGCAACCGGTGCGAGGCCGAAGTGCTTCTTGTCGGCCTCAACGTTGCCCTCGGCCCACTTCTCAAAGTCAGCGGTGTTCTCGGCGAACTCCCAGCCAGCGGAGCCATCGCGCAGGGACTTGAAGGAGTCCTCGGAGATGTACTTGTAGTTCGGTGCCCCTACCTTCTGCGCGTTGTCATCGAACTCTGGGTGGCCAGCACCCATGATGACGTCGAGATCGGAGCCGACCATCTCAGCGGCGATCTCGGTGTAGTTATTGCGGTTCTTGTTGTGCGCCGCGAACGCAGCCGGGGTGGCGTGGCTGAACGGAACGGAGCTGACAACACCAGCGGACTTGCCGTGAGAGATTGCCTGCTCGGAGATGTTCTTCAAGGAGTGGCCGTACGGGGACTTGCCCAGCACACCGTTGTCCACCTTCTGGCCGGTGGCCATGGCGGTGCCGGCAGCGGCGGAGTCGGTGACCTTGTTCATCTTGACGTAATCGTGGTCGGTCCAGGCCTTTGCCGGGTCGTAAGAACCGCCCTCCGGGAAGGTGGTCATGGAGAGTCGCTCGAAGTCCTCGAAGGCCTGGACGGACTCACCGTCGAGCTCCTTGACCTCGCCGTCGAAAGCGCCCTCAACCAGGTACTTGGACTGGCCGGACTCGTAGAGGTTGGTGGAGGCGATGTGGTTGTAGCCCATGCCATCACCAATCATGTAGATGACATTCTTCGGGCCAGAGGTTGCGGCCTGCGCGGGAGCGACGACACCAGCGGTGGCAAGGGAAGCGACGGTCACAGCCGCGCAGGTGCGCAGCGCACGAGAAGAAATACGCATTATTGAGCTTTCTAAAGTGAAAAGAGCGAGCAAGAAAAGAGACGGACTGGGTCCATTGTTCGCATGGCCGGAATCCACTCTGGGACCGCAATAAGCGCAAGTGTCGGTTCGGGGAAAGAGAAACTAAATCAAAGGAAACTTTATGTGGCGGTGAACGATGCTGAGGAAAGTGGATCGTCGACAAGCGGTGCGTCCCTCACATGGAACGCACCGCTCAGCGTGGGCACGGTTGGCTAGGCCATCTGCAGGGTGGTGATGCAGGTTGCGCCCTCCTCGGAGGTGTCCAGAGGAACCTCTCCGGTCTTGCCGTCCTTCTCGACGGTGATGGTGCCCTTTTTGTCGGCGGGCAGCCAGTATCCAATGAAGCCGTTGTCAAAGGTCGTTGTGTCTTCGTTGACCAGCTCTTTTCCGGCGTCATCGGTGATGGTGACGTGGATTTCTTCCTTGCTGAGCTCACCAGTGCAGGTGGTCAGGGAGTGGTTGAAGCAGTCATGGGTCTGGGTCATGTACGGCGCGATGGAGACGTAGAACTTGTCCTCCGGCAAGGGCAGGGATGCTTGGCCCTGCTCGGCGGTGAGGACTAGCTCGTTCGGCAGCACGGAGGCGTGCAGATCGCTAGGGCGCTCCTCCTTGGGCATGCGGTCCAGCTTGTCGATGATCTCCGGGCCATCCAACCCTTCGAGATCGAACTCGGCGAGGATCTCCTCGGCAGGCACCTGTTGGATGTCGGTGCTGGAAGCGGCGCTCTTCGAGGCTTCGCTCGGGACGGGGCTCTCCGTGGAGCAGGCGGACAAGGTGATGGCTGCGGCGCACACAGCCGCAAGAGAAATGAGGCGTTTCATAAGTCTTCCGAATGGGTCCGAATATGTTTACTCAAGCCTATACCCCACTGGGGTATCCATCAATGGAATGAGAGAAGGATCATCTTTTCGCGCTACGCAGGCTAAACTCTCCCCTATGTCTGATACTTCGGCCGCAACTTTGCCGCCCTGCCCCGAATGCTCCTCCGAGTACACCTACGAAATGCCGCCGCTGATTGTCTGCCCGGAGTGCGCGCACGAGTTCTCCGCCGACTCTGCTGATACCACGGCAGCGGAAGGAAACGAACCGATCATCGTCGACTCCGTAGGCAATGCGCTTGCCGACGGCGACACGGTCACCATCACCAAGACCCTTAAGGTCAAGGGCGCTCAGCAGCCGCTAAAAGCTGGCACGAAGGTGCGGGGCATCCGCCTCAATGTCGATGCCGGCACCGGCCAGGAAGACCACAACATCGATTGCAAGATTGATGGCTTCGGTGCGATGAAGCTCAAGCCTGCTGTGGTGAAGAAGGTTTAGAGCGTCCACCCTGGGTCACCCTTTCGAGTTTTTCGAATTCCTCTAAAATAGTCTCATGAATGCACTACGGAATCGCCCGCACACGACCCTTCCGCCACAAGACCTAGAGGCCGTGCTCGATGTGAGCAGGTTTCTTAAACAGCTGGAGGGGCCTGCTGCGTTGGTACGACCCGACGGACTAATGGTGGCTCTGCCCGAACAAGTATTAAGCGTGTTGTCAGACGTTGTTCGTGTGATGCGACAAGGAAAGGCTATTACTGTTGCGCCGGTGGACCAGTTGCTCACAACCCAGGAAGCAGCAGACTTGCTGAGTATTAGTAGGCCAACTTTGGTGAAAAAGCTCGAGGATGGGTCGATTCCGTTTGAGTGCACCACAGGGGGCAAGCATAGGCGGGTTCGGCTTGTTGACCTACTGCAGTACCGGGATGGACAGCGGACTGAACGTCGTAAAGCGCTGCGAGAGCTGGCGACTGAAGCCCAAGCAGCTGGTGCCTATGACGTAGATGCTGCAGACGCAGCTGACATTGCGCAGATCCTTAAAGACGCCCGCAAGGAAGTGGCAGAGATGGCGCGGCGTGGCTAAAATCTCGGCGTTTTTGAAGTGCCGAAGTAACCGCACAAATCGTCACAAGCGGTCTTCTCGGTCCAGTAACGAAACAACGTCGGCACCAGAAGGTAGAAAGTCTGTGCTGCTTGGCTGTGAGTAAGGCTCTGGATTGTGGCTTAAGATTCCGGCAGCCACCGCTTGCACTTTGCGGCCGGAACGCTGATTGACTTCGCGCAACGAAGTGCTGGTCGTCGCTTCAACTGCCTTGACTGAACGTCCGGTAGACCGGTGCTCTGCGTCCTTGTTCATTGACTGGTGAACCTTGGATAGTGAGATGTAGAACAATGGCGATTTTAGTGGCGGTGCCTAGGGAGAACAAGGGGGCGTCGACAGTGGCGCCGCCGCGCTGCGGAAAAGGACGCGGTCTAGCTGGGTCTAACTGGGGAGATGTCCGTGCGGTGACTACACTGTCTAACCATGACTAACCCGAGCGATAACACCACCCACCGCTACACGCCGGAGCTCGCCGCGCAAATTGAAAGTGCCTGGCAGCAGTACTGGAAGGATAACGGTACGTTCAACGCGCCGAACCCAGTTGGGCCGCTCGCGGAGGACGGTAAGGAACTTCCCGCGGAGAAACTGAACGTCCAGGACATGTTCCCCTACCCGTCTGGCGCGGGTCTGCACGTGGGTCACCCGCTGGGCTATATCGCTACTGATACCTTTGCCCGTTATAACCGCATGTTGGGCAAGAACGTCCTGCACACGCTGGGCTATGACGCTTTCGGTCTGCCGGCAGAACAGTACGCCATCCAGACGGGTACGCACCCGCGCACCACGACGGAGGCGAATATCAAGAATATGCGCCGCCAACTGGGTCTTCTCGGTCTGGGTCATGATCCACGCCGCTCGGTGGCCTCGACTGACCCGGAGTTTTATAAGTGGACGCAGTGGATCTTCCTGCAGATTTATAACTCCTGGTTCGATGAGGAGCAGCAGAAGGCGCGCCCGATCTCTGAGCTCATCAAGGAACTCGAGGTGGGCAAGCGCACCACCAAGGACGGCCGCTACTACGCGGACCTGACCAAGGAAGAGCAGCGCAAAGCACTCGACGAGTTCCGTCTGGTCTACCTGTCCAACTCCACCGTGAACTGGTGCCCGGGCCTGGGCACCGTGCTGGCTAATGAGGAGGTCACCGCGGAGGGCAAGTCCGAGCGCGGTAACTTCCCGGTCTTCCGCAAGAACCTGCGCCAGTGGATGATGCGCATTACCGCCTACTCCGACCGTCTGCTCGATGACCTGGAGCTTCTGGATTGGCCCGAAAAGGTCAAGTCCATGCAGCGCAACTGGATTGGCCGCTCCCGCGGCGCGGAGGTCAGCTTCCACGCTGAGGGCTACAACATCGACGTCTTCACCACTCGCCCGGATACCCTTTTCGGCGCGGAGTACGTGGTGCTGGCCCCGGAGCACGAGCTTGTCGACGCCCTCCTCTCCCCCATCCCCTACGAGGATGACGTCGACGAGCGCTGGACCTTTGGCCACGATGATCCGAAGGAGGCCGTAGAAGCCTACCGCGCTTCCATCGCCGCGAAGTCCGACCTGGAGCGCCAGGAGAACAAGGAAAAGACGGGTGTCTTCCTGGGCACTTATGCCACCAACCCGGTCAACGGCAAGCAGGTCCCGATCTTCATCGCGGACTACGTCCTGACCGGCTACGGCACTGGTGCCATCATGGCGGTCCCGGCGCACGATACCCGTGACTACGAGTTCGCCACCGTCTTTGGCCTGCCGATTACTGAGGTGGTTGCTGGCGGCGACATCACCAAGGAGGCCTACACGGAGTCCGGCAAGGCCGTGAACTCCGCCAACGATTCCCTGGATATCAACGGCATGTCCAAGGATGAGGCCATCGCCGCCATCATTCCGTGGTTGGAGGAACAGGGCGTGGGCCGCGAGAAGATCCAGTACAAGCTGCGTGACTGGCTGTTTGCCCGCCAGCGCTACTGGGGCGAGCCCTTCCCCATCGTCTACGACGAGGCCGGCCAGGCCTACCCGCTGCCAGAGTCGATGCTGCCCATCGAGCTGCCGGAGGTAGAAGACTACAAGCCGGTGTCCTTCGACCCGGATGACGCCGATTCCTCCCCGCAGCCGCCGCTGGCCAAGGCTCGCGAGTGGGTTGAGGTAGAGCTGGATCTAGGCGATGGCCCCAAGACGTATTACCGCGACACCAACGTCATGCCGCAGTGGGCAGGTTCGTCCTGGTACCAGCTGCGCTACATCGATCCGACGAATGACGAGATCTTCTGCGATCTGGAGAACGAGCGCTACTGGACGGGCCCGCGCCCAGAAGAGCACGGCGCCAACGACCCGGGTGGCGTTGACCTCTACGTCGGTGGCGTTGAGCACGCCGTGCTGCACCTGCTCTACTCGCGCTTCTGGCACAAGGTGCTCTTCGACCTCGGCTTTGTGAGCTCCAAGGAGCCCTACCGCCGCCTGTACAACCAGGGCTACATCCAGGCCTATGCCTACACCGATTCCCGCGGCGTCTACGTCCCCGCCGCCGAGGTAGTAGAACGCGATGGCGCGTTCTACTACGGGGATGAAAAGGTCAACCAGGAGTACGGCAAGATGGGCAAGTCCCTGAAGAACGCCGTGGCCCCGGATGACATCTGCAACGAGTACGGTGCCGATACCCTGCGCGTTTATGAGATGTCGATGGGCCCGCTGGACACTTCCCGCCCATGGGCAACTAAGGACGTCGTCGGTGCGCAGCGCTTCCTGCAGCGCTTGTGGCGCCTGGCCATCGACGAGAACTCCGGCGAACTGTCCACGACGGACGCGGAGCTCTCCGAGGATGACCTGAAGCACCTACACCGCACTATCGCCGGCGTGCGTGACGACTACGAAAACCTGCGCCTCAACACCGTGGTAGCCAAGCTCATCGAGTACGTGAACTACCTGACCAAGACCTACCCGAAGGGCGCCCCGCGCGCCGCGGTGGAGCCCTTGGCCCAGCTGGTCTCCCCTGTCGCCCCGCACATTGCGGAGGAGCTGTGGAAGCGCTTCGGCCACGAGGAGACCATTACTTACGAGTCTTTCCCGGAGTTCGATGAGAAGTACCTCGTCGACGATGAGATTGAGGTTCCGGTTCAGATCAACGGCAAGGTCAAGGCCCGCGTCATGGTGCCCGCCGATGCCGACCAAGCCACCGTCGTGGGCGTGGCAAAGAGCGATGAGCGCATCGCCGAGCTGACCGCCGGTAAGAACGTGGTCAAGGAGATCTACGTCCCGGGCCGTATGGTCAACCTGGTGGTGAAGTAAAACCAACGCGGCCCCGATCTCGGGGCTGGGGCTGGGCCAGAGCTAATCCAGCTCTTGGTTCAGCTCTTCGCGCACCTTGGTGATGATCGCGCCGAGGAAGCCCTCGCACCCATCGGTGATCATGGGAAACGTGGAATCATCCTCAAGGACGCCCAGCGTGAAGAGCAGGTCGCGGGTGATGGCGTGCGTGTAGTCGTATTCCGGGTTGAACTCCCACTCGCCGCGGAATAAATGGACTAGTTCGAAGGACAGTTGAGGAATGCCCTCCGGTTCGGCGTAGGCATAAGGAATGTTGTTCAGGACGACCTGCGTTGCCCAGAGCGGATCGCTCATGGCCTTGCGGCCATACTTGGTGAGCTTGATATCCGTCGTCGTGGTCTTGATCCAATCCAAGTCCGTCAAGAAACCCCGCAGGTTCAGCAACGGCTGGTGGTAGTCCTCGCGCTTGACCTCATCAAAATCATTGGGGCTATTCAGTCCCTCCTTGAGGCGCGCGACGGCCGCCTGCTTGAGGTAGCCGGCCCCGGTCAGGCGTGGAAATTCCTCGATGACCTCGAGGTATTCGCGTATGCGCTGGCCTACGTGGAGGGCGGTGGCGTCGTCAAGCGCCGGCAGCTCATAGTCGGGACGCAGCTCCGGGTAGGCCTCGTGGATGTCCGCGCGCCATTGTTTCAGCAGCTCCGGGGACGGCACGGGGATGTCCTCGAAGGGTGTGGAGCGGAAGGGATCGAGCGGGAGATCCCCAGGCAGCGCGGGCTTGGTGCCGCCCTCGAGGTTGGCGGCCTCCGTGCCCATGGTGGCCAGGCGCTGTGCCACTGCTGGCGGGAAGAACGTGGTGAGGCGCTGGTGGATTTGGTCCAGTGTGTAGTTGGGGAAGAGCGCGAAGATGCGCTCCATGCTCTCCGTGGGCACGGCCATGTAGGCCATGGTGGCCTGGACGTCGAGGACCACCTTGAACATCGCCTCGGCGCTGCCCAGCTCACTCATCAGATCGGGGCCCTCACCCGCGATAAGCGCGGGAAGGCCCATGACGACGCGCGAGCTATCGGCCACGCTGATGCTGATATTCCAGGCGCCGTCCGAGGGGTGGTAGTGCGCTACCTCCCGGAAAGTCTCGAAAAAGTCTTGGTCAATGATGCTGAGGACGTCGATTGGCGTGCCTTCCTCACCCACGAGGATTCCCGGATGCGAGGGCTCGAGGCCCAGTGCGGCGTGGACGATGATCATCATCTCGCCCACGGTGAGTTCCGCGGGGGCGGCGACGAAGCGGGACGTGGTGAAGAAGGGATTCTCCACGTCGATGCGGACGTTCCTAGCGAGGTTCATAGTGACCGACAGTATTAGAAAACCGTGCTAGCCGCGCGCCAACGCTTCGCCCACACGCTTGCCAGAGTGGATACATCCGCCGAGGAAGGTGCCCTCCAGCGCATTCTTGCCGTGCATGCCGCCACCGCCGAAACCGGAGGCCTCACCGCAGGCGTAAAGGCCGGGGAGTACCGTGCCATCGGGATTGAGGCACTGGCCATCGAGGTTGGTCTCCAGGCCACCGAGCGTCTTGCGGGTCAGGAACTTCAGGCGCACTGCGATGAGTGGGCCCTTGGATTCATCGAGGATGCGGTGCGGGGGAGCCACGCGGATGAGTTTGTCGCCTAAGAAGCCGCGGGCGACGCGCAGGTAGTTGACTTGGGCATCCTTGCTGAAAGGGTTGTTCAGCTGAGAATCGCGGTCTTCCAGGACTTTTCGAAGTTGGGCCACATCAATGGTGGGGGAGCCCTCCGGAGAGATTTCGTTCATTCCGGCGACGAGATCCTCCAGGTTGTCTTCCACGACCCAGTCGATACCGTTGTCCATGAAGGCCTTGACGGCCACGTGAGTGCCGGGGCCCAGCTTGCCGGCGAGCTTCTTGAATTCCTTATCTGTCAGATCCGGGTTCTGCTCCGAGCCGGAGAAGATGAACTCCTTGTCCACGATGGCCTTGTTGAGCACGAACCAGGAGTAACCGTGCCCGGTCTGGCCAATGTAGGCGAGCGCGGCCAGGTTGTCGGTGCCGGGGAAGAGGTTGGTGGGCAGGCGGTTGCCTTCCGCGTCGAGCCACAGCGCCGAGGGCCCAGGGATGATGCGGATGCCGTGGCCGGGCCAGATGGAATTCCAGTTGGTCATGCCCTCGGTGTAGGCCCACATGCGGTCGGTGTTGACCACGGAGGCGCCGGCCTGTTGGGCGATGTCGATGCCGCGGCCGTCGACATGCGCGGGAACACCCGTGACCAGCTCCTTCGGGCATTCGCCCCAACGCTCAGTGGGCCACATCTTGCGTACCTTCTCCAGGTTGCCGCCGATGCCGCCGGTGGCGATGACCACGGCGGAGCCGCGCAGCTCAAAGTGCTTGACGACGTCCCTCGGGCTCGCCTCACCACGCGCCTGGCTGGTGGGGGAGAGGACGCTGCCGCGCACGCCGACGACCCGCGGATTGCCGGCGTCGTCGTTGTCGACGACGAGCTCGTCCACCCTGTGGCGGAAGTGGAATTCTACCTGGCCTTTTTCCTCTGCCTTGAGGAGTGGTTCGCGGAACACGCGCACGACCTCTGGGCCCGTGCCCCAGGTGAGGTGGAAGCGCGGCACGGAGTTGCCGTGGCCGGAGGCATCGCCCGAACCGCGCTCGGCCCAGCCGATGGTGGGCAGGACGTTGAGGCCTAGGCCTTTGAGATAGGAGCGCTTTTCATTGGCGGCGAAGCGCACGTATTCGCGGCCCCACTTCGCGCCCCAGAAATCGTGCCGGTCATCCTCTGTCACCGCGTCGTAGTCTGCGGAGTTAGCCCAGTCGCGCCAGGCCAATTCCTCGGAGTCCTTGACTCGCATCATCTTCTGTTCGGGGGAGTCGACATAGAACAGCCCGCCGAGGGACCAGAAGGCCTGGCCCCCGAGGTTATTGCGGTTTTCCTGTTCCAGGAAAATGACGTGCTTGCCGCCCTTGAGGGCCTCATAGCCGGCGACCATGCCGGCGAGGCCGCTGCCGACGATGATGATGGAATTCTCATCCGAAGTAGTTTCTTTCATGACAGTAATGATAAAAGAAACTAGCCTCGATTGTGTGACTTGGCTCGCAGCTTCGGTTTTAAGCAGAGAGCGTGCGCTAGGCGTAGGTCGTGTTGACCTTCTCCACGAGGGTGAGGACGTCGTAGGTCGCCACAATCTCATCCTCCTGGTTGTAGAGCACGGCGTCCCAGCAGACCTCACCGTAATCATCGGTGACGCGCGGGGTGATGCGCTTGGCGGTCAGCTCTACGCGGATGGAATCGTCATAGGTCACCGGCGTGATGAAGCGCAGGTTCTCCAGGCCGTAGTTAGCCAGGACCGGGCCCGGTGCCGGCTCCACGAAGAGTCCAGCTGCCCAGGAGACCAGCAGGTAACCGTGTGCGACGCGGCGCGGGAAGAAGGGGTTGGCGGTGGCGGCCTCCTCATCCGTGTGGGCGTAGAAGGTATCGCCGGTCTTCTCTGCGAACTCGAGGATCTCTTCGAGGGAGACGTGGCGCAGATCAGAGGCGAACTGGTCACCGATCTGCAGTGTTGCCAGGTCCTTGCGGAAGGGGTGGGTGCCCTGGCCACTGTCGACGTCCGCGCGGGTGACGCGCTGCACGGCGGCGCCGCGGTGCCACTGGCCGGTGATGGCGGTGAGGTGATCCGGGGTTCCCTGAACTGCGGTGCGCTGCATGTAATGCAGGATGCCGCGCACACCACCCAGCTCCTCGCCGCCACCGGCGCGGCCCGGCCCGCCGTGCACGAGGTGCGGAAGGGGAGAGCCGTGGCCGGTGGAGGTCTTCGCATCATCGCGGTCGAGGAAGTGCAGGCGGCCGTGGTGGGCGGCGATGCCGAGGGCATATTCGCGGGCGAGCTGGGGATCGTGCGTAATAACGGAGGCGACCAATGAGCCGGAGCCCAGGGCGGCGAGCTCGACAGCCTCGGCGGGGGAGTCGTAGCCCAGGAAGGAGACGACGGGGCCGAAGGGCTCGGTGTCGTGGACGGCCTGGGCACGGTTATCGGCAAAGCGCAGGATAGTGGGGTTAAAGAAGGCGCCCTCGGCCTCCTCTCCGCCGTAGGCAACCTCACCGCCGCCTGCCTTGAGCTTCTCGACGGCCTCCGCGACGTCCGCCTTCTGATCCGCGGAGACCAGCGGGCCCATGGTGGCGGAGGCATCACGCGGATCGCCCACGACGACCTTGTCGCGCAGGCGTGCGCTGAGGGCTTCGATGGTGGCGTCGACAAGCGCATGCGGGACGATGGCGCGGCGGATGGCTGTACACTTCTGGCCCGCCTTCGAGGTCATCTCGCCGAAGACCGCCTTGACGAAGGCATCGAATTCCGGGGAATCCGCGGTAACATCTGCGCCGAGGATGGCGGCATTGAGGGAGTCCGCCTCCGCGCTGAACTGGATGCCACCCTCGATGACGTTGCGGTGTGCGCGCAGCGTATTCGCTGTATCGGCAGAGCCGGTAAAGGCTACGTGATCGCGGTAATCCAGGTGATCCAGCAGGTCACGAGCGGAGCCGGAGATGAGCTGCAGGCTGCCCTCCGGCAGGATTCCGGAATCGATCATGAGGTGCACGCAGGCCGCGGTGATATAGCCGGTGGGCGTAGCGGGCTTAACAATGGAAGGCACGCCCGCGATGAAAGCCGGGGCGAATTTCTCCAGCATGCCCCAGACGGGGAAGTTGAAGGCGTTGATCTGCACAGCGACGCCGGGGATGGAGGTGTAGATGTGGCGGCCAATGAAGGAACCGTCCTTGGAAAAGACCTCTGCCTCGCCATCCGGCATGACGGTGGAATTGGGCATCTCGCGGCGGCCCTTCGAGGAGAAGGTGAACATGGTGGAAATGCCGCCGTCGATATCGACGAAGTTATCGCGCTTATTAGCGCCAGCCTTGTTGGCCAGTTCGTAGAGCTCTTCGCGGTGATCTTGGAGATAGATCGCCAGCTCCTTGAGCTTGAGGGCGCGCTCGTGGAAGGTGAGCTTCTGCAGCCCTTCGCGCCCGGTATTGCGGGCGTAATCGATGGCGCCGGCGATGTCGAGGCCTTCGGCGCTAACTAGGGCGACGACATCCCCGGTGGAGGCGTCGTGCACGTCCGCAACGCGCGAAGGGTTGTCCGGGGTGAGCCACTGGCCGGAGAGATAGCTGGGGACGAGGGCTTCAGTCATAGCGAAAAGTTTGGCCTTTCCATTAGTTTCCGAACGGTTGGTCAGTAAATACAGGCTAGTATAGTCTGCGTCACATTTCTAGGATTAAGTAAGGAGCACGGCATGGCCGCAGAGGTATGGAAGATTCAGTTGGGTGAGCTGGACAAGAAGATGGGCGTAGAAATCCTGGAAGAGTCGGCCGAGCGGGTGGTGGCCACCATGCCGGTTGAGGGCAACACCCAATCCTTCGGGCTGCTTCACGGCGGCGCGATGGCCTGTATCGCTGAGGCCGTCGGCAGCTGGGCGGCGGTGATTCACGCCTCGACGCTGGGCAAGGTCGCTGTCGGCGTGGACATCAACGCGACGCACCACGCCTCCGGGCGCTCGGGTCAGGTCACGGCGACGGCCACCGCTATCAAGCTGGGTAAGACGCTGTGCTCCCACGAGATCGTCATTACAGATGACGAGGGGAGGAGACTGTGCACGGCGCGTATCACGAATGCGTTGATTTCCCCTAAAGCGGAAGGGAAGTAAGGGAGTCCGTAAATAAAGCGTAAAAATCGGGGTCAAGGGGTGTAAAGATGCCGCAAATAACCCGTAGGTCTAGGGGGGAGCGGGCCTAACGTCAATGCTCGGCAGGTGCTCACCAGCACCGGCGCTCGATGCTCTGGGGCACCGGGCACACCTTGTATTGCTTTCACCCAAGGGGGTCTCTCCCACATGTTGGACATTCTGGTCATCGTGATCGTGGTCCTTACATTTAGCGCTCCCTCCGCCATCAACGAGTTTATGGACGGAGACGCGTAAATCATGAACACCATCACAGCGGTTATCGGGCTCATTATTGTTGTCGCGCTCGTGGCCTATCTCATCATTTCTCTTATTGACCCGGAGCGTTTCGCATGATCGCCAGCATTGTGGCGGTAGCACCGCAGTACCTCGCCCTCTTTGCCCTTCTAGCGGCGGCTTATGTGCCGCTTGGTAACTGGATGGCTCGTACCTATACCTCTGAAAAAGACTGGGCTGTCGAGCGCCTCATATACAGAATTTTGCGGGTTGACCCCAACCGGGGCCATAACGCCAAGAACTACACTCGTGCGCTGCTGGGCTTCAGCCTGGCCTCCGTCTTGGTTCTTTACGCAGTGCAGCGGCTCCAAGCAGTGCTGCCAAGCTTTGGCAACGCCCGCGAAGACGCAGTGGAGCCGTGGATGGCCTTCAACACTGCGGCCTCCTTTACTTCCAACACCAACTGGCAGTCCTATTCCGGCGAAGACACCCTGACCAATGCTTCGCAGATGCTGGGCCTGACCGTACAAAACTTTGCCTCGGCTGCTGTGGGCATGTGCGTGGCTGTTGCGTTGATCCGTGGCATCGGCCACCTGGGTTACCAGCGCGACGTGGCGGCAACGCAGGATGGTCAGAAGCTCATAGGTAACTTCTGGGTGGACCTCACCCGTGGTCTGGTTCGCATCCTGCTTCCCCTGTCACTCATTATCTCCACCGTGCTCATCCTTGGCGGAACCATGCAAACCTTTGGATCCAACCTGGTCACTGACTCTGGCGTGGATATCTCCCGTGCTCCTGTGGCCAGCCAAGAAGCTATTAAGCTGCTGGGCACCAACGGTGGTGGCATCTTCGGAGCTAACTCGGCGCACCCGTTTGAGAATCCAACGGGCTTTACCAACCTGGTGGAGATCTTCTCCCTGCTCGTCATCTCTTTCTGCATGATTCGCACGTACGGCGTGATGCTTAAATCGCAGAAGCACGCGTGGACGCTGCTCGGCGTTGCCGGTGGTCTGTGGACCGTGATGGTTGTCTTAGTGACCTGGGCACAGCACACCCTCGTCGGCGGTGCTTCCCAGTTGGCAGGCGCCAACATGGAAGGTATCGAACAGCGCCTTGGCATTGACGCTTCGGCATTGTTCGCCGTGTCCACCACGGGTACCTCGACGGGTGCGGTGGACTCCATGCACGATAGCTATTCCCCGCTGGGCGGCGGCTTGCTCATCCTCAACATGCTGCTGGGTGAGATCGCTCCAGGCGGTGTGGGCACTGGCCTCTATGGCCTCTTGATTGTGGCCATCCTAGCAGTGTTCATCGGTGGTCTCCTGGTAGGCCGCACACCGGAGTTTATGGGCAACAAGATTGGACGCAAGGAAATTTCGGCAGTCAGCCTCTACATCCTCACCATGCCGGTTCTAGTCCTCGTGGGCGTCGGAGCCTCCGTGGCGCAGCGCAAGCTTGTCGAGCTATCTGCAACCAACTTCGGCGCGCCGGGCACAGCGGACAATGCGCACGGCCTCTCTGAAGTGCTTTACGCGTTTACCTCCGCGGCCAACAACAATGGCTCGGCTTTTGCAGGTCTCACGGTGACTGAGCCCTGGTGGCAGATCACGTTGGGCTTGGCCATGCTGTTGGGCCGCTTCTTGCCCATCGTCTTCGCCCTATACCTAGCCGGAAGCCTGGCAGGGCAGAAGCGCCAGGCCACCACTGCCGGCAGCTTGCCCACGTCCGGCATCACCTTCTCCCTGTTGACCATCGGCGTCATCCTGCTGGTCGCAGCACTCACCTTCTTCCCCGTCCTCACCCTGGGTCCCATTTCGGAGGCACTATCATGACAACCCCTACCATGACCGCTGAGCAGGTCAAGGCTCCTCGCACAAAGACTGCGGACAAAAACAGCGGTCTTGCCGCTGCGGCGCTGAAGGCGCTGCCGAGCAAAATGTCCCCGCTTGCCCAAGCACGCAACCCCGTGATGTTCGTCGTGTGGGTCGGCGCCGCACTGACTACGGTGTGGTCCATCATCAACCCCAGCTTCTATGGATGGGTCGTGACTATATGGCTGTGGTTCACTATCGCCTTCGCGGCCTTTGCGGAGGCTTATGCCGAAGGCCGCGGAAAGGCCCAGGCCGACAGCCTGCGCTCTGTGCGTGATGATGCCACTGCCAACCTAATAACGGACTCCGGCATTGAGGTGGTCCCTGCGTCTGAGCTCACGAGAGGCTCTATCGTGCGAGTGGAAGCCGGGGAGACCATCCCGGGTGACGGTGACGTCATCGAAGGTGCCGCTACCGTCGACGAGTCTGCTATCACGGGTGAATCGGCTCCCGTCGTCCGCGAGGCCGGCGGTGACCGCTGCGCCGTGACTGGCGGCACCGTGGTGCTCTCTGACTCCATCAAGGTCAAGATCACCTCTGAACCGGGTTCCACTTTTGTGGACACGATGATTGCTCTGGTGGAAGGAGCCGAGCGCCGCAAGACTCCGAATGAGATTGCGCTGAGCATCCTTCTTTCCACGCTGACTATCCTCTTCCTCATCGCCGTGACGGCTTTGGCTCCCATGGGTTTGTTCACCGGCGCTGAGTTGTCCCCGCTGTCCCTCGTCGCGCTGCTGGTATGCCTCATCCCGACGACCATCGCCGCACTGTTATCCGCCGTGGGTATCGCCGGCATGAACCGCCTCGTTCGCCACAACGTTCTGGCCACTTCCGGCCGTGCGGTGGAAGCAGCCGGTGACGTCGCCACGCTTCTTATGGATAAGACCGGCACCATCACGTACGGCAACCGCCAGGCCACGGGCCTGATCGTGGCTTCGGGTGTGAACGAACGTGAAGCTGCAGAGATTGCACGCATTTCTTCCCTGGCGGATGAAACCCCGGAGGGCCGCTCCATCGTCTCCTGGTTGACGGAGAACTACTCTCTGTCTAGCGAGGGCGACGCGGAAGCTCGGAAGGCTGAAGTCATCCCGTTCAGCGCTTCTACCAGGATGTCTGGTCTCGACCTGGCTAACAGAAAGCTGCGCAAGGGCGCGGGCGACGCCGTGCGAAAGTGGGTAACTGAGGCAGGCGGCACGTGGCCGCAAGAGATCGAGGATTCAGTAACCCAGATTGCGCAAGACGGCGGTACCCCGCTGCCAGTTGCCGTGGAAGAATCCGATGGCAGCCGCAAGGTGATCGCGGTGGTGCAGCTGAGTGACGTCGTCAAGCCCGGCATGGCCGAGCGTTTCGCCGAGCTGCGCCAGATGGGTATCAAAACCATCATGGTCACCGGCGACAACCCGCTGACCGCCGCGGCCATTGCTAAGGAAGCCGGTGTCGATGACTACATCGCCGAGGCCACCCCGGAAGATAAGCTCGCCCGCATCCGCGAAGAACAGGCGCAAGGCCGCATGGTGGCCATGACCGGTGACGGCACCAACGACGCCCCGGCCCTGGCGCAGGCGGATGTGGGAGTAGCCATGAACACTGGTACCTCCGCGGCGAAGGAAGCCGCCAACATGGTGGACCTGGACTCTGATCCGACGAAGCTTATCGACGTCGTTCGCATTGGTAAGCAGCTGCTGATCACCCGTGGTGCGTTGACCACCTTCTCCTTGGCCAACGACTTGGCAAAGTACTTCGCCATCCTGCCGGCGCTCTTCTCCGCGCAGTTGCCGCACTTGGAACGCCTCAACATCATGCACCTGCATTCGCCTGAGTCCGCCATCGTGTCTGCGGTGATCTTTAACGCGCTCATCATCGTCGCGCTCATCCCCTTGGCGCTCAAGGGCGTGTCGTATAAGCCAGCCTCCGCGTCCTCACTGTTGCGCCGCAACCTCGGTATTTGGGGATTAGGCGGCGTGATTACCCCGTTCATTGGCATCTGGCTCATTGACCAGGTCGTCTCCCTCCTCCCAGGCCTCTAAAGAGAACCTGCAAAGAAAAAGGAAGAACAATGCGTGTTTATCTGCGTAACCTCATTGCCGGTTTTGTCGCCGTGCTGCTCTGCGTCGTAGCACTCGGTATGGTCTATCCGGCGGCTGTGTGGGCCATTTCCCGCATCACACCGCAGTCCGCCGACGGCAATCTCATCTACCAAGGAGAGTGCCTCGTGGGCTCTACCCAAATCCAAGACGGGGTGAGCGAGGGCCCCTACTTCTTCCCTCGCGCCGAGGGAATGAGTAACTACGGTACGAGCAGCACGGAGCTGGAGAAGAACATGCAGGAACGCCGCGCCGCTATTGCCCAGCGGGAAGGCGTAAGCGAAGACCGTGTGCCTGCCGACGCCGTCACGGGCTCCGGTTCCGGAGTGGATTCCGGTATCAGCCCCGTGTACGCCGAGCTGCAAGCTCCGCGTGTGGCTCGGGAGCAGGGCATCAGCGTGGAAGAGATGGAAAAGCTCATCGCCGAGAACACGGAGCATGCCAGCCTCGGGTTTCTAGGCGAAGACACGGTCAATGTGACAACTCTCAATATGTCGTTGCCCACGCCTACTCCCTGTTCATAAAGATCAGCTCATAAGATGAAGCAATGTTGACCGAAGCAACTGCGCCGTCCTCGCGCACCAAACGCGGCACCTTGAAGATTTTGTTGGGCGCCGCTCCCGGCGCGGGCAAAACCTGCGCCATGCTTAGTGAGGCGCACACGCTGATTAACCAAGGCCGTGACGTTGTCGTCGGCATTGTGGAAGACCACGGTCGCGCATATACGAAAGCCTTGTGCGAGGGTTTGGAGATCATTCCGCGACGCACCGTTGACGGTCTGTCCGCCGGGGAGTTGGATACCTTTGCGGTCATCACGCGGAAACCTGACATTGTCCTTGTCGATGAGTTTGCCCACTCCAATCCTCGCGACGAAGAGCACGAGAAGCGCTGGGAAGACATCGAAGAGATTCTGGATGCCGGAATCGACGTCATCTCGACTCTCAATATCCAGCATCTGGAAAGCCTCAACGATGTAGTCAAGCAGATCACGGGCATCGCACCGCAGGAAACAGTGCCGGATGAGGTAGTGCGTGCTGCGAATGAGATCGAGCTGGTCGACGTCTCCCCGCAGCTTCTGCGCACCCGGCTTAGCGACGGACACGTGTACCGCGAAGCACGCATCGAACCTGCACTCAACAACTACTTCCGCGTGGGAAACCTCACCGCGTTGCGCGAGTTGGCACTGCTCTGGCTGGCAGATCAGGTTGATGAAGCACTCATTACGTATCGCTCGGATCAAAAAATCACCGATACGTGGGAAGCACGTGAGCGGGTAGTTGTGGCCATCCAAAACGTTGCCCATGCTGAGACCCTGATCCGGCGCGGGCGGCGCATCGCGACGAAATCTTCGGCGGAACTGCATGTGGTCCACGTCGTTTTTGGTGATTCCTTCACGTCGCGTTCCTCTTCGGTGGCGGGATCGGCGCAACAACTTGCCCGGCTGCAGACCTTGGCCCACGATGTGGGTGCGCGGCTGCACCAGGTTACTGGGGACTCCGTGCCGGAAGCTCTGCTCAACTTTGCGCGAAGCGTCAACGCTACCCAGCTTGTTGTCGGGGTGTCGCCGCGGCGGCGTTTCGGCGTGCACTGGCACAGCACGGTAGCAGAGACAGTACTGCGCGAATCCGGCTCGATTGACTGCCACCTTGTCAATCTTCCCCCGGAAAAGCCGCTTCCGCTCACGCGGATGCTGCATCCTTTCCGGCCCTTCCCGCAGCGTGCAATCGCGTGGCTTAGTTCAGCGTTGGCCTTCGTCGGACTCACTGCGTTGTTAGTGCAGGCTGACGGCCAGGACTTGGGAACAGGTACCTGTTCTGCGTTCTACTTTGCACTCATTCTGTTTGTCAGTTTGGTGGGTGGCCTGTGGCCGGCCGTGGTGGTGGCGGTGGCTTCCGGTTTGGCGGTCAATTGGTTTTTCACCGAGCCAATCCATACCTTCGACATCGCCGATCCCGCTAACGCTGTCATCGCCGTGGTCATGGTGGCTATCGCTCTGGCAGTCGGCATTCTTGTGCGCCGCGCCAAGATTGAGCGGGCGAATGCAGCTGTGGCTGCGCGTGATGCTGAGCTGCTTACGGTGTTTTCCCGTGCCGCGTTGAATCGCCGAGCGGATTCCTCCCCGAAAGATGCCGTGATGCGCAAGGTGGGGGAGGCATTCAATTGTCGTCGAGCGGAGCTGTTGGATGACAACGGTGACGTCCTTGCCACCTGGCGCGCAGTTAGCCCCGAGCGCACCTCGAGGCACCTTCATATTCCCGAGAAAGTGCGCCATGAACAGACAGTGGACACCGTTGTGGCGAGCGAAGATGGGACGGTTCAGCTTCGTCTTGCGGGCCCGACTCTGTCTGCCCGGGATCGTGGCCTTGTCACCGTGGTCGCGGGCTATCTCGCGGGTATTGTTCGCCGCGAAAAGCTTTCTGCTGAGGCCGCGCGCGCTGATGCGATAGCCGCTGCAGACGAGCTGCGGCGAGCGCTGCTGTCGAGTGTGAGCCACGATTTGCGTACTCCGTTGGCAACGGCCAAGTTGGCGGTGTCGTCATTGCGTAATGCCGACATTGAATTCACTCCCGAGGACCAAGATATGCTTTTGGCAGAAACTGCGGCGAGCATCGAGGAACTCACCGGGTTGGTCACCAATTTGTTGGATTACTCCCGGCTTACCGCTGGAGCAATCACCGCTCGCCACGACGTCGTCGAGGTGGCAGAGGTGGCTCATCGTGCCATCGCTTCCTGCGCCTTTGGGCATTCCCCGGAGCAAATTGGGCGCATCCATTTGGACCCTAGTGTGCGTGGAGTTACGTGCTGCGCGGATGCAGCCCTCATGGAGCGTGTCTTGGCCAATCTCTTTGATAACGCCCTGCGTTATGCGCCGACTGGCCAGGTGACGATGAGTGCTCAGACTATCGCCGAACAGGTGGAACTGATTGTCGGCGATGAAGGACCGGGTATCCCGCCGGAGAAACAGAAGGAACTGTTCCAGGCGTTTCAGCGTTTGGGTGATACCAGCAACGACAACGGAGTGGGCCTTGGCCTTTCTGTTGTTCAAGGCTTTGTGGAGGCCATGGGCGGTAGCATCGAGGTAGCTGCCACCCCGGGCGCAACCTTTATTTTGCGGTTTCCCGTCGCGGGAGGAGAACAAAAATGACGACGAAGAAAACTAGCATCGCCATCGTGGACGATGACCCGCGTCTGCTCAACACACTGAGCATTAATTTCAAGGCTCGGGGCTACGAGGTTCACCCAGCACGTACAGGTGCTGAGGGACTGCAGGTGGTGTCACAGCAGCAGCCAGACGTAGTCATCTTGGACATGGGGTTACCGGATATGGACGGAACCGTCGTGTTGGAAGGAATCCGCGGATGGTCTGCAGTACCGGTGATCATCTTGACGGCACGCTCTGATCCGCTGTTCAGCGCCGCAGCTCTCGACCGCGGCGCGGACGACTACGTCACCAAGCCCTTCTCTATGGAGGAGCTTCTGGCCCGCGTGCGCGTGGCGCTAAGACATGGTAGCCCACAGAGTCCAGTGAGGCGCACTGAGACCGCTGTGGTACGCGCCGGGGACGTTCTGATCGACGTTCCGCGCCATTCCATCACTAAAGACGGTGAGCCGCTGCACCTGACCCCCACCGAGTGGGGCGTGCTCACCACGTTGCTTCGCGCCCACGGCGGCTTGGTACGCAAAGAGGATCTGCTTTCTGAAATCTGGGGTCCAGGCTTTGAGGGGCAGGGGCACTACCTGCGTATTTACACCTCCCAGTTGCGCCGCAAGCTAGAGGATGACCCAGCTAATCCCGCCTTCCTCCTCACGGAGCCCGGCTTGGGGTACCGCTTCGTGGTGCCAGAGCCGGGCGCGGGAGGGAGTGGCTACTCGGAGTAGTTGTAGAAGCCCTTGCCGGACTTGCGGCCCAGCTCGCCGCGCGCGACCATGTCGCGCATGAGCTGCGGCGGGCTAAAGCGCTCACCCAGCTGGGATTCAAGGTATTCGGCGATGCCGAGGCGCACATCCAGGCCCACGATATCGGTCAGCTCCAGCGGGCCGATGGGGAACTTGTAGCCCAGCACCATGGCGTTGTCGATATCGCGCGGTGAGGCCACGCCTTCCTCCACCATGCGGATAGCCTCAAGCGCGATGGCCACGCCGAGACGAGAGGAAGCGAAGCCAGGGGCATCCTTGACCACTACGGCGGTCTTACCCAGGCCCTCGACCCAGCCCTTGGCGGTGTCCACGAGCGCTTCCGGGGTGGACTCGGCAATAACCACTTCCACCAGCTTGGAGGCCGGGACCGGGTTGAAGAAGTGCAGGCCGATGACGTCGTTGGGGATGCTTTCCGCCAACTGGGATACCGACAGCGAGGAGGTATTGGTGGCGACGACGGCCTGCGGGGCCGCCTCAGCAATATCCCTAAAGGCGGCCACCTTGAGATCCATCGACTCCGGAACTGCTTCAATCACGAGGTCGAAGCCAGCAAAGGCGGAGGCAGTGGTGGACAAGCTGAGACGCTCATCCCAGGATTCGAAGGTTCCTTCCGCGCCGCGGTCGAGGGAGCCGCGGATGGCCTTGTGCACGCGCTCGCGGGCGGCGGCCACGGCGTCATCGTTGATATCCACCACGGTCACGGACGCGCCGGCGGCCAGGAAGGCGTGAGCGATGCCTGCGCCCATACGGCCGCCGCCGAGCACGCCGACCTTGGCAGGAACCTGCAGTACTGAGGACATGAGTTGAATCTCCTTGTGAGTGGAAGGTTTATTTCTTGCGGTCCAGGAAGGCCTGCATCCGCTCAAACTTGGCGGGGGACTCAAAGAGCACAGCCTGGGCGATGTTATCCACCGCTGGGTGCGCAGCATCTGGCATGGCGATGAGCTGCTTGGTCAGGCGTACGGCGAGCGGGTCTTGCTTGGCAATGCGCCCGGCTAGTTCCAGGGCGCCGTCGACAAGCGCATCCGGCTCGTGCAGCTCGCTGACCAGGTGGTTGGCCAGCGCCTCCTCGCCGTTGAGGATGCGTCCAGCCAGCAGAATCTCCTTCGCCAGCGGGGTGCCCACGCACTCCTTGAGGCGCCAGGTAGCACCCGCGGCGGCAGCGATGCCCAATCCGGCCTCGGGCTGCCCAAACTTGGCAAAGGGCGTGGACACGCGGAAGTCGGCCGCCAAGGCCAGCTCGAGACCGCCACCGAGAGCGTAGCCATCTACCGCCGCGATGACGGGGGCAGGCAGTGAGGCGATGCGGTGGAAGATGCCGGAGTTGATGCCGCGGAGGGCGTCCTCGCGACGGCGCTCACGAAGCTGCGCGATGTCCGCCCCGGAGGCGAAGATGCCGCGAGGGCCCTTCGGGGTGTCCACGGTGCAGCCGGTGATGATGAGGATGCGCGGATCGGATTCGAGTTGCGCGCAGAGCTCGTGGAACTCCGTCACCATCTGCTCATCGATGGCGTTGCGTACCTCGGGGCGGTTGAGCTTGGCGATGACAATCTCGTCGTTCTCGCCACGCGTCGAAATCTCAATGGCAGTAGTCATCTACACCCTCTCAATCGCGATTGCGGTGCCCTGGCCCACGCCCACGCACATAGTGGCGATGCCGCGGCTCAGCCCATCGGTTTCCAGGCGGTTGAGCAGGGTCAAGGTGATACGGGAACCGGAAGAACCCAGCGGGTGGCCCAGCGCAATGGCGCCGCCCCAGGCATTAACCTTGTCCTCATCCAAGCCCAGCTCGCGGATGCAGGCGATGGACTGGGAGGCAAAAGCTTCGTTGAGTTCGATGGCGTCCACGCTATCCAGCTCCCAGCCGGCGCGCTCCAGCACATCGCGGGTCGCCGGGATGGGACCGGTGCCCATGATCTCTGGGCGCACACCGCGCGCGGAGTTGGCGATAACGCGGGCACGTGCGGTCAGATTGTGCTTCTTGAGGGCCTCGTCGGAGGCAACAATGACGCAGGAGGCGCCGTCGTTAAGCGAGGAGGCGTTGCCCGCCGTGGTGACGTCACCCAGGGAGGTCACCGGGCGCAGCTTGGCTAGGACCTCCATCGTGGTGCCGGGGCGGGGGCCCTCATCGGTGTCGACTACCGTCACGTTGCCCTTGCGGTCGGTGACCTCGACGGGCACGATCTCCCGGGAGAACTTGCCGGCTTCGATGGCGGCGAGTGCGCGCTCCTGGGAACGCACGGCGAAGGCATCGGCGTCTTCACGGCTAATGCCGAAGACGTTGGCCACTTCCTCGGCGGTCTCCGGCATGGAGTAGGTCATCTTCTCTTGCTCCGCGAACTTCGGGTTGGCAAAGCGCCAGCCAATGGAGGTATCGAAAACCTGGCCTGGCTTGGCAAAAGGCTTGTTCGGCTTCTCCATGACCCAGGGTGCGCGGGACATGGATTCGACGCCGCCGGCGATGATAATATCCGCCTGGCCGGATTCCACGAGGGCGGTGGCCAGAGCAATCGAGGACATGCCCGACGCGCACAGGCGGTTGACCGTAATCCCGGGAACGGTGTCCGGGAACCCGGCGAGCAGCCAGGACATGCGGGCAACGTTGCGGTTCTCCTCGCCGGCGCCGTTGGCGTTGCCGATGATGACTTCATCCACCGCGGAAGGGTCGAGTCCGGCCTCCTCCACCGTCTTCTTGATAGCGGTGGCCATGAGGTCATCTGGGCGAACCGAGGATAGTGCGCCGCCGTAGCGGCCCACGGGGGTGCGGAAGCCGGATACCAGGTATGCAGTCATGTGATTCCTTAGCTGTGGTGGGTTAGCTGTTGTGTGTTCTAGGAGGTCTGGAGGTTTTAGCGTCCGCGGAAGACCGGCGGGCGTTTCTCATTGAAAGCTGCAAAGCCCTCGTAATAATCCTCGGTATCGCAGAGTTTGCCTTGGGCAATGTTCTCAGCATCGACGCTGGCCCACAGCCCGGTGCCGTTATCGCGGATGTCCTGGACCAGGGTGCGGCTGGTGAGGAAGGCCTGCGTGGCGCCCTGTGCCGCGCGCTTGGCGACGTCCCTGCTGAACCCCAGCAACTCTTCCGCCGGTACTGCGCGGGAGAAAAGGCCTGCGCGCACTGCCTCCGCACCGGAGATGAGGTCACCGGTGATGATGAGGTCCATCGCGCGGTGCGTGCCTAGGCGTTCGACGAAGAGGGAGTGCCCTCCCGAATCGAGAGTGGCACCTAAGTTGGCGAAGGGGGAGCCGAACTTGGCGTCTTCGGCGACGTAGACGACATCACAGGCCAAGGCGAGGCCGAGGCCGACACCCAGGCAGGGACCGTGCACGGCGGCGAAGGTGGGGGCAGGAAAGTTGTCGATCTTCTTGAGCACCGGGGTAACCACGCCCGCGAGGTAGGCGGTGGCGTCGTCTTCGCGCGGATTGAGCCCCTTAATGTTACGGCCGGCGCAAAAGCCTTTGCCCTCACCGCGCAGGAGAAGGGCGCGAGGGTTCAGCTCTGCGGCCTCATCGAGGGAGCGGGAGAGCTCGGCGAGGTCTTCTTCTGCTAGGGAATTGATGGCCTTGGGGTTGTTGAGTACGAGCTCAACAACACCGGCTTCGGCGTCGTGGTGCAGGTCGATCATGTGTGTTACTCCTAGGCGTCAAAGTCGAGGACGATGTTCGGCGTGGTGGGGCGCGACTGGCAGGTCAGGATGTAGCCAGCCTTGACCTCATCGGCCTCCAGCGCGTAGTTCTCCGCCATGTCGACGTCGCCCTCGACCAGCTTGGCGCGGCAGGTGCCGCACACGCCGCCGGCGCAGGCGAAGGGGACGTCGGAACGCACACGCAAGGCGGCGTTGAGCAGAGACTCGTTGGCAGAGACCGGGGATTCAACGGAGCCGGAGAGACCATCGAGCTGGAAGTTGATGGTGACGTTATCGCCTTCCGGATCGACCTCCACGTGGCGGCCAGCCTGGTTCTGGTCTCCGGAGGGCTTGCCGGTGGTAAACAGCTCGTAACGGACGTCCTTCTCACCCACATTGCGGCCGGCCAGCTCGTCGCGGACCAGCTGCACCAGCTCGAAGGGGCCGCAGAGGAACCATTCGTCGACAGTGTCGGTGCGCACGACGTTATCCAGTAGAGTCTGGAGTTTTTCAGCATCGATGCGCCCAGAAAACAGCGGATTGACGCGTTGTTCGCGGGAGAGGACGTGGTGCACGGCAAAGCGCGTGGGGAACTTGTCCTTGAGGTCACCGATCTCCTCGGCGAACATGACGTCACCGCCGCCTTTGTTGGCGAAGATGAGTTCAAACGTGGTGTCGGGGGAGCTGTGGAGCACGGTCTGGGCGATGGCCATGATCGGCGTGATGCCGGAGCCCGCTGCAATGGCCACGAGGTGTGGGTTCTCTAGCTTCTCCAGCTCTTCGCGCACGGCCTCGGGGTTGTTGAGACCGGTGAGGTGGGTCTTTGAGGTGAACGCGCCCTGCGGGTTCATCACGTCCATGGTGTCGCCGGGCTTTAGGGCGTCGTTGGCCCACGTGGAGAAGACGCCACCGCGGTCACGCTTAATGGCGACGCGCAGGATACCGTCGCGTGGCACATCGCAGATGGAATAGGAGCGGCGGACTTCCTGACCGTCGATAGTCGCCCGCAGGGCAACGTACTGGCCGGGGATGTAGTCATAGTCGTCTTGCAGCTCCGGAGGGATGGCGAAGGAAACCTCCACGGAGTCCTTAGTCAATGCGCGCACGTCGGACACGGTCAGGGTATTGAACGTGGCCTTCTTCTTTGCGGGGGCAGACGGGGTCGTGGTCATTAGTGCACCTTGAAGTAGTCGAAGGGCTCCAAGCAGTCCTGGCAGTTGTAGAGTGCCTTACAGGACGTGGAACCGAATTGGGCAAGCTTACGAGTGCGGCGGGAGCCACAGTGGGGGCATTCGATGGCCGGCGGCGGTTCGAGTGTGAGCGGGATAGGACCTTCCGGCGTGGCGCGGGTTTTACCGGAGGGAGGCGCAATGCCGTAATCCTTGAGGTTTTGCCGGCCGGTCTCCGTCATCCAGTCGGTGGTCCACGCCGGGTGGAGCACGAGGTCGACACGCACCTTGGCAAAGCCGGCGTCGGTCAGCGCGGTGGTGATGTCTGTAGTGATGTGCTCCATGGCGGGGCAGCCGGAATAGGTTGGGGTAATCGTGACCACCGCGGTATCGTCTTCCAGGCGAGCGTCCCGGAGGATCCCAAGGTCAGCGATGGAAATGACGGGGATTTCCGGATCGGGCACCTCGGCGGCGACGTCCCACACGTGGGCGTCGTCAGGCTGCGTGGGGCGCAGCGGGTGGGACTTATCTGTGATGGACACGATGAAACCTTGGTCCTTTCCTTGTCTCTACCAGGTCGCCCCAGGGTGCTGGCGCGTCAAGGACTGCATCTCTGCGAGGATGTAGCCGCGGTGCTCGGAGAAGCGCCCGGTGCGTTGCCCGGAGCGAGCCTGCTTGACGTCGGGGATGGCCAGACCTGCTTTATCTAGGACGTAGGCGATGCGCTCGTCGAACTGCGCGCGCAGGCTGGAGGGAAGAACGGCGATGCCTTCTGCCGCCAGCTTCTCGTGCAGCGGGAGGTCTTCGAAGAGCTCGTCGAGGTAGGGCCACATGTACATCAGGCCCTCCGTGATCCGGCGGTGGGACTCCTCGGTGCCGAGGCCCAGACGCAGAATCCACTGATTGGCGTGGTCGATGTGGTACTCAACTTCCTTGATGGCCTTGGCCGCGATAGCTGCCAGCGTCTCATCCTTCGACTCCAGCAGGGCGGTGTAGAGCCCGTATTGGTAATAGGAAAAGAGCAGCTGGCGGGCGATGGTGTAGCCGAAGTCCCCGTTCTCCTGTTCGACGAGGCGGGCGGAGCGGAACTCCTCTTCGTTGCGGAAGTATGCCAAGTCATCCTCGGTTTTGCCCCATGCGGTACCGGCGTAGGTCAGCAGGAAGCGGGCGTGCCCGATGAGATCGAGGGCGATGTTGCCCAAGGCAATATCTTCTTCCATCTCCGGTGCCCGCGAAATCCACCAGCCCAGGCGCTGGGCCAAGATGAGGGCGTCATCGCCCAACATGAGGGCATAGCGTGCGGTGTCCTCGGGGGCGACTGCGCCGGAGGCGGCGATATCTTCTGCGGTGATGCCGTTGCCCTGCGATTGCTTGGTCGCAGAATCGGCGGCTGCAAATCCGGTCACAGGTGCGGCACTCCTTCTGACTTGTCGTAGTAGGTGGCGTGGCGGTAGCTCTTGCCCTGCGGCGATTCGAAGAATCCGCCCTTGGAGTCGGGGTCGGAGGAGGCAATGGCCTCGCTGGGCACAACCCAGACGGAGGTTCCCTCGTTGCGCCGGGTGTAAAGGTCACGGGCATTGCGCAGGGCCATCGTGGCATCCGGTGCGTGGAGCGAGCCGGCGTGAACATGGGAGAGGCCGCGGGAGGAACGTACGAAGACCTCCCACATGGGCCAGTTAGAGCTAGACATGGAATCTTCCTTAAAGTGTCGAGGCTGGTTGGGCGGTGTGCTTGGGCTTAGGCGATAAGCGAGGTATCAGCCGAGTGGTGCTTCTCCGCGTAGGCCGCGGCGGCTTCGCGGACCCAGGCGCCGTCGGCATGTGCTTGGCGACGCCGCTGCATCCTCTGCACATTGCAGGGACCCTCGCCCTTGATGACGGCCTTGAATTCGGACCAGTCGAGCTCGCCGAAGTCATAGTGGCCGCGCTCCTCGTTCCACTTCAGGTCTGGGTCTTCGAAGTGCAGGCCAAGGGCCTCGGCCTGCGGAACGATCATGTCCACGAAGCGCTGGCGCAGCTCGTCGTTGGAAAAGCGCTTGATGTTCCATGCCATGGACTGCTTGGAGTTGGGGGAGTCATCGTCCGGTGGGCCGAACATCTGCAGTGCCGGCCCGTAGAAGCGGTTGATGGCTTCCTGCGCCATCTGCTTCTGCTCGGGCGTTCCGTGGGAAAGCTCGTAGAGGATCTCCCAGCCCTGGCGCTGGTGGAAGGACTCTTCCTTACAGATGCGAACCATGGCGCGGCCATAGGGTGCGTAGGAAGCACGGCAGAGCGGAACCTGGTTGCAGATGGCGGCGCCATCCACCAGCCAGCCGATGGCTCCGATGTCGGCCCACGTGCGCGCCGGGTAGTTGAAGATGGAGGAGTACTTGGCGGTGCCGTCGAGCAGCTGCTGCACCAGCTCGTCGCGCGGCGTGCCCAAGGTCTCCGCGGCGGAGTAGAGGTAGAGGCCGTGGCCGGCCTCGTCCTGCACCTTCGCCATGAGGATGGCCTTGCGCTTAAGTGACGGTGCGCGGGTAATCCAGTTGGCCTCCGGCTGCATGCCGATGATTTCGGAGTGTGCGTGCTGGGAAATCTGGCGCGTCAAGGTCTTACGGTAGGCGGCCGGCATCCAGTCGGTGGGCTCGATGCGGGAGTCTTCGGCGATGAGCTCGTCGAAGTGCTGCTGTGCTTGTGCGTCATCCGCGGCCGGGACGGCGGCGAGTGTCTTTTCTGATGGGGTCATGGGAGGAATCGTTCCCTCTCTGCTCAGTGTCGGCTCGGTGATACTTACTGACTGGTTGGTCAGTATATGGGGCAGGTGTGAGCTATGTCAACCATGTTTGTGAGCTGTGCCCTATTTTCGAACGAATCGCTGCTAGGTCTGTAGCTGGGCTTTAGGAGTTACGGTTCTGCGGCTTAGCGGGAAGAACGCGAAATGTGCCGCGGAATTCGGCGATGGGCTTTCCCTTGATGCTGAGGGTGACATCGACGACGCCATTGCGTCCCCAGGCTTGGCGGGTTATCCCGACGCCATCAACGACGTCCCCTTCGAAGGCGGGGGCGATGTAGTGGATTGAGTTGTGCGCGGCGACGGCCAACTCGCCACCGGAGTTGCAGGCGCCGGCGAAGATGGAATCGGCGAACATGTACAGATAGCCACCTTGCGCTGTGCCATGCCCATTGCACATCTCTGGGCGGATGGTGAAGTGGCCTTCGCATTTGCCGAGGTCCAACGTGGTGATTCTCGCGCCAATTTCCGCAGTGGCTCGGTCGTCATCGAACATGGCGCGCACGTGGGTAAACTCGGGGCCTTCGGCGACGCCGGGGGCGAGGATGGGGTGTTCGGTGCTCATGGGAATTCCTCCTTGGGAAGGGCCTTCCGCAGCGCTACCGAGGGAGCGGGTAAAGGGGTGTGGTGGCTCACTAGTCTAACGGCGCCCGGGGCTCTCTGCTTGAATGGACTGCGTGAATAAAGAGAAGTCCATCGCTCAGGGCGCGGTCCGTGGCCGCCCCGGCTACTCCCGTGAAGATGTCATTCGTGCAGCTGTCCGCGCTTTTACTGCCCGCGGTTACGACGCCACGTCGATGGATAACGTGGCGAGTGAATTGGGGATCTCCAAGTCTGCGCTCTATCACCACATTTCTTCGAAGGAAGAGATCCTGGAGCTCACGGTGGTCCAGGCGCTGAAACGGTTGGAAGCGGTTGCGGAGGAGATGGCGGCGGCCGATCTCTCGGCGGGGGAGAAGGTACGTGGGCTGCTGCGTGGCTCGATTGAGGTGCTGTGCTCTGACCCGAAGTCCGTTGCGCTCTTGCTCCGGTTGCGGGGTAACTCCGAGGTGGAGCGCTCCGCGCTTGAGCGCCGTCGGGTGTTGACGCGTTCTGTGATTCCGCTGGTGGAGGAAGCCCAGGAGGAGGGTGCTATCCGCTCCGACATTGAAGCCCCGCTGTTGACGCGCATGATTTTTGGAATGATCAACTCGACGTCCGATTGGTACGAGCCGGAAGGGCGAATCGATGCCGAGGAGCTGGCCAACACGTTTGAAAGTGTTGTTTTCAGCGGCCTAGCGCCGCACGCAATGAAGTAGCTCCGAACCTGCGTTTCGCCCCGGCGTTGTCGCTCAATTCGGGGGTGGGGGCTTCTTTTGCGTGTGAAACCGCCGTGGCCTGCATAGATGTGCCGTGGTTCAAAAACTTGGTGTAAATGTGTTGTCTATCACCGCTGTGGTCTGTAGTGTACGTCACAAGACTTACCTAACCGAACGGTAAGTAAGTATCGCACGTGTTGTGCGTTGTCCCAGCTAACCAACTTCTTGCAGCACTTTCGAGGGAGCTTAAAGGGTGTGGTTCCCCTCTCCTCGAAATGAAAGGCAAATGACGTGACCGCAACGTTTGACATTTTCTCCGACCACCACGGCCCCCAGATGGGTATTGAGTACGCTTCCCGAGATGAAATCATCGCGCTGCAGACCGCACGCGCGAAGAATGAGCTGCGCCACGCGTACTACAACGTCCCGCACTACCGCCGCGCGTTTGATGAGAAGGGTGTTCACCCGGATGACTTCAAGGAGCTGTCGGACTTTGCGCAGTTCCCGTTCACGGATAAAGAAACTCTCCGTGCGGAATACCCCTTCGGAATGTTTGCCGTAGGCCAGAACCAGATTTCGCGCATTCACGCTTCTTCCGGTACCACCGGACGCCCGACTGTCGTGGGCTATACCGAAAACGACGTGCGCATTTGGGCGGAGCTCGTAGCTCGTTCGCTGCGCGCAGGTGGCCTGCGAAAGAGCGATAAGGTGCAGATTACGTTCGGCTATGGTCTTTTTACTGGCGGCCTGGTTGCCCACTATGGCGTTGAAGCCTTGGGTGCTACGGCAATTCCTACCTCCGGTGGCCAGACGGAGCGTCAGATTCAGATCATGCAGGACTTCCAGCCGGACGCGATTCTGGGCACCCCGTCCTACGTGCTCAACCTCCTTGACCGCATGCGTAAGGAAGGCCTGGACCCGCGCGAATCCTCCCTGCGCGCCGGCGTCTTTGGCGCTGAGCCCTGGAGCGAGGGAATGCGTCGCGAGCTCGAGGAAGGCTTCGGTATCACGGCCACCGATATCTACGGCCTCTCCGAGGTGATGGGCCCTGGCGTGGCTCAGGAGTGTGTTGAGACCAAGGACGGACTGACCGTTTGGGAAGACCACTTCTATCCAGAGATTATCGATCCTGACACCCTTCAGCCGGTGCCGGACGGCGAGTACGGCGAGTTGGTCATCTCCTCCCTGACGAAGGAGGCCTTCCCGATCATCCGCTACCGCACCCACGACATCACCCGCTTGCTCCCGGGCACTGCGCGTTCGATGCGTCGAATCGACCGCATTTCCGCTCGTAACGATGACATGATCATCCTGCGCGGCGTGAACTGCTTCCCGTCACAGTTCGAAGAGATTATCACCGAGGACCGCGTGCTGCGCCCGCGCTACCAGTGTGTGCTGAGCAAGCGTGGCCGCATGGACCACCTCACCCTAGTGGTTGAGCACTCCTCGGAGGCAACCCCTGATCAGGTCGACGCTTCTGCCCAGTGGCTGAAGAAACAGATCAAGGAGCGCATCGGCATCACCGTAGGTGTGGAAATCACTGACCATGTCGATTGCGGTGAGGGCAAGGCAAAGAGGATCGTCGACAACCGCGATAAGTAGTCCGTTCTCGGCCCTTCCGGCGCGTCTTAGCTCAGTATTTGTCCCTTTTTCACTGGCTTAACTGTATCCACCGTGCTTCTGCACCCATAGAGAAAAGAATCCCACTATGTCTGCACCAGTCACCCAACAGCCTGCCCAAGGGCCGGGAATCACAACAGAGCACAAGCGTGTGCTCGCCGGCTCGATGGTCGGCACCACCATTGAGTGGTTCGACTTCTTCATTTACGCCCAGGCCGCCGGCCTGATCTTTGCCACCCAGTACTTCGATCCGGTCTCCAATGAAAGCGCCTCGCTCGCGCAGATCATCTCCTGGGCGTCGCTGGGCATCTCCTTCCTCTTCCGCCCACTCGGTGCAATTCTGGCCGGCCACTTGGGTGACAGGCTTGGCCGCAAGCCGGTGCTTGTGGTCACGTTGGTTGGCATGGGTCTGGCCACGATGTTGATGGGTGTGCTGCCGACCTATGCATCCATCGGCATGGCGGCGCCCATTTTGTTGGTGGTCCTGCGCATCCTTCAAGGCCTTTCTGCAGGCGGTGAATGGGGCGGCGCAGCGATGCTGTCGGTGGAACACGCACCGCAAGGAAAGCGAGGACTGTTTGGCGCTTTCCCGCAGGTGGGCGTGCCTCTTGGTATGTTCCTTGCCACCATTTTCATGCTGGTCCTCTCCACTGTCCTGACCCCAGAGCAGTTCGTTGCATGGGGTTGGCGCATTCCATTTCTGTCTTCTGTGGTGCTCATTGTCCTCGGCTACCTCATTCGCCGAGCAGTAGAAGAGTCCCCGGCTTTCGCGGAAATGGAAGAGCTGAAGGAAAAGTCCTCCGCACCGCTGGCAGTCCTGTTCAAGGGGCACTTGGGAACCGTGATCAAGTGCGCGCTCATCTTTGCCGCTAACAACGCTATCGGCTACTTCGTCATCGCCTACTTCACTGCTTATGGCACGAAGGTCGTGGGCTATACGCGCCCGCAAGCCCTAGCCGTTGCCCTTATCGCGTCTGTCGGTTGGTTCTTCGGAACGCTGTACTTTGGCCACCTGTCTGACAAGATTGGGCGCCGTACGACATTCATTGGTGGTTACATCGTCTTGGCGCTCTACATCACCCCGGTATTCCTTGCGGTCGATTCCGGCAATGTCATGCTTTTCGGCGCGGCCGTGTTCCTCCTTGGCGTCATCTTGGGCGCGAGCTATGGCCCGCAATCGGCGATGTACGCGGAGATGTTCCCGGTGAAGGTGCGCCTGTCAGGCGTGTCCATCGGCTATGCCTTCGGCTCCATTATCGGTGGTGCTTTCGCCCCGATGATCGCGGAGATGCTTTACACGAAGTTTGAGACCTCCATGGCTATCGCGGCTTATGGCGTCGCGATTTCGATTGTCTCCCTCATCGGTGTGCTCGCCGTTCCCAAGGGGATTCAAGACCGCGATCTGCACGTATAGTCGCGCGGCTTCTTCCCCCGTTACCCTTCATCGCTTAGCTTCCTCCCGGACCCCATCGTTTCGGGCAGGGGATAGGCGTTGAGGGGTTTGTCGGTTTTGGGCTCCTGACCATGGGGTTGGGGTGGGCTAGATGCCAAGAAATAAAAACTCAAAACGGTACCTATAGGTTGGCAGGTAGGCTAAGATTCTCGCTAATACTCGTCGTACGCGGCCCGTATAAACAATTCCTGCGGTCTTGCTCGTGCGCGATATTTGCTCAAGAAGAAAGTTCTCTCATGACCACATCAACCCCGCACAAGACTCGCTCAACGCGCGATACCTTCAATACGCGCTTTGTCTTCCTCATGGCTGCTATCGGCTCCGCCGTTGGCCTGGGTAACATCTGGCGCTTCCCGTATGTTGCCTATGACAACGGTGGCGGTGCCTTCCTCATCCCGTACATGGTTGCCCTGCTCACCGCCGGTATTCCCATCCTGTGGTTCGACCTGGCTATTGGTCACCGCTTCCGTGGTTCCGCGCCGCTGGCCTTCCGACGCATCAGCAGCCGCTGGGAGGGAATCGGCTGGTTCAAGGTCGGCGTGAACTTCTTCATCGCCATCTACTACGCCGCCATCATTGCCTGGGCGGCGCTCTACACCGTTAAGTCCGTGACCCAGGCATGGGGCGATGATCCTGCGGAGTACTTCATGGGTGACTTCCTCCAAGCTGAGCCGGAGGCAACCTACTCAGGGCACATCGTCCCGTCCATCCTTGGCGTCATGATCCTCGTGTGGATCGTCTGCATTGCCACGCTGGCCACGAGCATCAATGAGGGCATCGGCAAGCTGACCTCTATCTTCCTGCCTGTCCTGGCCGTCATGTTCATCATCCTGGTCATCCGTGCCTTCTTCCTCGACGGCGCCGCCGAGGGCCTCAACGCCTTCTTCACCCCGGACTGGTCCGTGCTGAGCAACCCGTCGGTGTGGATCGCCGCCTACGGTCAGATCTTCTTCTCCCTGTCCATCGGCTTCGGCATCATGATTACCTACGCCTCCTACCTCAAGCCGCGCACCAACCTCACCAACACCGGCCTGGTTACGGCCTTTGCTAATTCCTCTTTCGAGGTGCTGGCCGGCATCGGCGTCTTCGCCACCCTGGGCTACATGGCCGCCCAGCAGGGCGTGGCTGTGGATGAGGTGGCATCCTCCGGCATCGGCCTAGCCTTCATTGCGTTCCCGACGATCATCAACCTCATGCCGCTCGGCGGACTGTTCGGCGTTCTCTTCTTCGGCTCCCTCTTCCTGGCCGGCGTGACCTCGCTGATTCCCATCATGGAAGTCGTCGTCTCCGCCGTGGCAGATAAGTTCAACATCTCTCGCCGCGTTTCCGCCATCACCGTAGGCGGCACCATGGCTGTGGTGTCGTGTGTTCTTTTCTCCACGTCCTCGGGCCTGGTCACGCTGGACATCATGGATAAGTTCACCAACAACCTGGGCATCGTCTTCGGCTCTATTTGTGCCCTGGTGGTCGTCGGCTGGGTCACCGGCCGCCGCCGCGAGATTCAGCAGCACCTCAACGCCGTGTCGCAGTTTAAGGTCGGTGGCTTCTGGCAGTTCCTGACTTTCATCGCCACCCCGCTGCTGCTGGTCTACTTCCTCGTTAACGAAATCCTCACCATTGCCCGCGAAGGCTATGAAGGCTACTCCTCTACCCAGATTGGCCTCTTTGGCTGGGCGGTGCTGGGAATCATCCTGCTCGCCAGCTTCCTCATGCCGCTGGTGGCCTTCCGCGGGAACAAGTACCTGGATGGCATGGAGACCTCGGACTACGGCGTTCCCGTAGGTGGGCGCCCAGCCGGTACCCCGAACCCGCTTGCCACGGCTAACACCGCTACACAAACCGCGGATGACAAGTAACGAGTATTAGGAAAGGTCAACGACAATGACTACAAGCGCAATCCTGCTCTTCATCCTCTTCGTCGTCGTCATCTGGGGCGGACTGGTGATCTCCTCTATTTGGCTGGCCCGCAGCGACGATGACACCACGGGCGAGCTGGGCAATGCCCTCGGCACAGACGACGAATCCCTGTCCCACCGCGTGCACTAAACGGCGGGACGCGGTGAGCTCTGCGTCGGCCTAAATCTCGACCACCGTGCGCCCGTGGCGGGAGCCGGCGCGTAGCTCGGTGGCTGCGGTGGCGACGTCGGAAAGCGCCACCGTTTCCGTGATCGAGTTCAGCATGTTGAGGTCGAGGTGTTCGTCGAGAAGCTGCCAGGCCGCCTCGCGCACCTCGCGGGGCGCGTCGACGGAGTTACCGCCGGCCAGCACGATGCCGCGCAAGATGAACGGCAGCACCGAAGCGGGAAGATCCGGGCCGGCCGCCATACCGGTGGCCGCAACCACACCACCCCAGCGCACCTGCGCCAGCACGTTGGCCAGGACGGTGGAGCCGGCGGTGTCAATCGCGCCGTCGTACAGCGCCTTCTGCAGCGGGCGGCCGGTCTCCGACAACTCCGCGCGGTCCAGAACGTGATCTGCGCCGAGTGCGGTGAGGTAGTCCGACTGAGAATCCACGCGGCCGGTCACGGCGGTGACCTCGTAGCCAGCGGACTTGAGCAGCTGGACCGCGACGGAGCCCACGCCGCCAGTGGCGCCGGTGACCAAGATATGGCCCTGTGTCGTGCCGTGCGCGCGCAGCTGGTTCACGCAGATAGCGGCGGTGTAGCCGGCCGTGCCGATTGCGGCGGCATCGTGTGCGCTGAAGCGCTGAGGCACGGGGATGGTGGCCTCTGCATTGACGCGCTGGCGGGTGGTGTAGCCGCCGTGGCGGAATTCGCCCAAGCCATCGCCGCAGGCGACTACAAGTTGGCCGGGGTTCAAGCGGGAATCAGAGGTCTCCGCCACGGTGCCCACCACATCGATGCCGGGAACGAGGGGATCGATGCGCATGACGCCTTTGTCACCCTCCAAGGCCATGGCGTCCTTGTAATTGAGGGAAGAAAACTGCACATCTACAACCGTGTCACCTTCCCCGAGCAGGGGCTGCTCCTGGAAAGAATGAGTTACTCCGGACTCCGTGCGAGTGACAATAAGTGTGCTCATGGGCACTATCGTACAGAGGATGTGAAGCAGCGTTTTCCGGCTAATGCTTCAGCCAGCGTCCAGAGAACATCGTTAGGGTGAAGCGCATGACTGGGATTAAAGCTCAACACCCGCGCAATAGGCTGCGGCCCGCGCCGGATCCGTATCGGCACCAGCTTCGTGATTCCTTCCTAGTCGCGGCCCTGTCCTTGGTGGTCGTGATGCTGGCGACGGTGGGCAAGCCATTCATGGACATCCCAGGCGTGGTTGACGGCTCCGCGCATGCCGTGCGCCAGGTGAACACCCAGCTCTTAGGCGGTTTTGAGAACTCTTCCGTGTGGTACGGCGGGTGGACCGACCTCGTGGGAAATATCGCTCTCTTCATGCCGCTGGGCGCGGCGCTCTACGTAGCGGGACGCAACCTGTCGGGTATTAAATGGGGCCTGGGCGGGGCGATGCTCATCGGCCTGATGGTCAGCCTGTGCATAGAAAGCGCCCAGTATATCTTTGCCCTGGGCTTTAGCGATGTCGATGACCTTCTATACAACACCGTGGGTTCGGTTCTCGGCGCCGTACTCATGGCGCGCTTGGGGCGCGAAGGGCAGACAAAGATTCTGCGGCGCCTGGGATTCCTCCTTGCGCTGGCAGCGGTGGTGCTCCTCGCCTTGGTGGTGCTGTAGTACCTAGCTGGGCGTACGCACGAGCTTGGCGACGTCCCCCGCCACCCGCCGCGCATAGGGTGACACGCCAGTAATCGTGGCCGAGCCTGGGCCCGTCCACGAGCCATAGCCCACGGGGAAGAAACCTTCCACCGTGGGCTTTCCTTCTGCCAAAAGCCCGGGGAAGGGGCGCAGTGCTGGGCGGAAGCCGGTGGCCCAGATGAGATCGCTAAATCCTGCGCGGTTGAGCTCCTCGAGTGAGGAGAACATGCCGGTGGCGTTCAGAATCCCACTATCGCGGGCTTTGAGCACGGGCGGGACCATGACGATATCCCCCAGTTCTGTTTCGGGGCCCGGGTCCGGCTCGCCGCGTAGCTTGGCCAGCATGCGCTGGCGGTTGCGGCTAAAGAGCACGCGCCCGTCCACGTCATCTGGCATCCAGCGCGGCGGGTGCGCGGTAAACCACGTGGTGTCCACGTCGGCGAGGGCGAGCTCGGCGGCGATCTGCGCGCCGGAGTTACCGGCGCCGACAACGGCGGTGCGGCCGCTGGTGGCGTGGTTCAAGAAAGGCTCGGGACCCGGGTAGCTTGCCGTGTGCCACTGACGCCCCTGAAATTCACCGGGGTAGAAGGGGATGAACGGCGCGGACCACGTGCCCGTCGCGGCCACGACGGTGCGGGAGCGGAACTCACCGTGAGTGGTGAGAAGGCGGAAGAAGGGGGCGTCGTCAAGCACGCGCTCCACCGCCACCCCGTGCCGGACCGGCAGGTCATAGCGCTGCTCATAGCGGGTGAGGTAGTCCACCACGTGGGAAGCCGGCGGGAAACCCGGGTAAGAAGGCATGGGCCAGCCGGGCAGCGTGGAGGATTGGGCATCGCTAAAAAGCGTGAGTGAATCCCACACGTGTTGCCAGGCCCCGCCGGGGGAGGAGTTAGCGTCGAGGATGAGGAAATCGAGCTTCTGACGGCGCAGGTAATAGCCGGTGGCCAGGCCGGATTGGCCGCCACCCACCACGATGCAATCGTAGGTATGCATCTATTGGATGAGCTTTCGTTCGCGGGCGGCGGAGACGGCTGCGGTGCGGGTTTCCACGCCGAGCTTCTGATAGACGTGGATGAGGTGGGTTTTGACCGTGGCCTCGGAGATGAAGAGCCGCTGGGCAATTTGCTTGTTGGAGGCCCCCGTGGCCAGCGCTTGCAGGATCTCCAGCTCGCGGGGAGACAGCGCGGTTTCCGGCTGCGCCAAGCGCTCCGCCAGGAGGTTCGTGACTTCAGGCGCCAAGGTCCGCTTGCCCGCGGCGGTGTCGAGCACCGCGGCGTGCAGGGTGTCCTCGGGGGCGTCCTTGAGCAGGTAGCCCAACGCGCCCGCCTCCACGGCGGCCAGGATATCCGCCTGCGTGTCATAGGTGGTCAGGATGAGCACCGGGGGCCCATCGAGCTCGCGCACGCGCCGGGTGGCGGCGATACCATCGACATCCGGCATCTGGATATCGCAGACGACGACATCGATATGGGGAGCAGCAGCATCCGCTAGCTTTTCGACGGCCGAACCATCGGAGCCTTCCAACACCACCTCGATATCGGGGAAGGCGTTAA
This sequence comes from Corynebacterium guaraldiae, assembly GCF_053480195.1. Taxonomy (NCBI): domain Bacteria; kingdom Bacillati; phylum Actinomycetota; class Actinomycetes; order Mycobacteriales; family Corynebacteriaceae; genus Corynebacterium; species Corynebacterium guaraldiae. The sequence goes on from NZ_JBRBAU010000009.1 coordinate 115,593, forward strand.
GAATCGCGCGCAGCCCGGCGCGGACTACGGGGTGATCATCGATGAGCATCACGTTGACCATTGCTGCTGCCTCCTGTTGGGATTCGCACCGCGAGGGCGGTGCCGGCGGGTGAAGATTCTACCTGGACGGTGCCGCCAACGCTGCGAACACGCTGCTCCAGGCCGGTGAGCCCGAAGCCGCGCGGACTGTCGATGCCGCGGCCGTTATCGACGACATCGAGGATGATTCCATCCTCGAAAGAGCCGAGGGTGACCACGGCTTGGTCGGCGTCGGCGTGTTTCATGACATTGGTCAGCCCTTCGCGCGCGGCGCGCAGAATGACATGGGAAAACTCGGCGGGGACGTCGGCGCTGCCGGTGAGCTTGAGCCCGAAGCGGGTGCGCAGCCCGAGCCCTTTGGCCTGGGCTTGGAGCTCATCCACGAGTGCGCGCAGTTCCTTATCGATGGAGGAGGCGGGGGCCGCGAGCTCCTTGACGAAGCGCCGAGCCTCGGCCAGGTTGTCCTGGGCCACCTTCTCAATGAGCGCGAGCTGCTCGGTGACGTCCTGTTGCGTGGAGGTGTTCTTGGCGGCGCGGCTGAGCAGGACGATGGAGGAAAGACCCTGCGCCACGGTGTCGTGGATCTCGCGGGAGAGCCGCTCCCGCTCCTCGAGGCGCCCGGCTTGGTGCTCGCTGGCGGCGAGCTCTTCCTGGGTATCACGCAGCTGCTTGGCGACGGCCTCGTGGTGCGCCGCCTCCGCCTGAACCCGGCGGGCGGCGTGATAGACGGCCACGGCGAAGCAGGTGCCGATGAACGGGCCGATGGCCGCGGCCGCGGTCCAGAATTGCGGGTGGATCCACGCGGGGACGAAGGCGGCCACGGCCCACAGGACCACGCTGGCGAGAATGCCCGGCCAGAAGGGCAGTGCATGGATGAAGACGAAGACCAGCGGGAATTCGAGCCACATGAAGTCTTGGGCGTGCACCATGAGGCCGATCCACAACAGGCATAGGGCGGCGAGCCAGAGGGTGGTGGGGACGGGGCGGGTAATGGTGCGGGAACCGAAGATGACGAAACACGTGTAGACCACTGCGAGTGCAATGGAGAGGCCGAGGACGCGGGCGTCGAGGCGCTCATCGGTCCAGGCGCGGAGCACTCCGAACACGAGGAGGAAGCCGAACATGGCATGCAGTCCCACGGTCCACAGTTTGTTGCTCATCATCACGAGGCACCAGCCTATCGCCTAGGTAGGGGAGCGCGAATCAACCAACTGGTTGAGTAGAGGTTCAACTGGCTACCCGATTACTTTCGGCGTCCGCACACGCAGGATAAATAGTATGTTCCTGGCATTGAGAGAGATAGTCACCGCCCGCGGTCGGTTCTTCCTGATCGGCGGCGTCGTGGCTCTAATTACGTTGTTGCTCGTTATGTTGTCCGGCCTGACCCAAGGCCTGTCCAAGCAAAATACCTCCGCGCTTGAGGCACTCGGGGAGCAGAATCCTTATGTGACCTTCTCGACGGAAGATCCCTCCTTTACCGAGTCGGAGATCTTCGCCGAGGATGTCCCCGCTTCTGGTATTCCGCTGGGTACCTCCCAAACCAAGCTGGAGGGCCACGGCGGCGTGGCGGTTATCGGTTTGCCCGCCGGCACCCAGATCCCCGGCTCCAGCACCGTGATTCCGGAGGAAGGCATGGTCTTGAGCCAATCCATCGACGAGGCCCTGAACGCGCCGTCCCGGGGCACCCTCGGCGGCGTGGACCTGGACGTGAACGCGGTGGTTGAGGATGAGTATTACTCCCACTCCCCGGTGGTGTGGGTCGCTACCGAAACCTGGCAGAAGGTCTCCCATTCCCCCGAGGACATGGTGGGCGTGGCCGTGCTTTCCCAGGAGCCGACCGACACCTCCGTGTCCATGGGCAAGGCCCTGTCCGGCCTGCCGGCCTATAGCTCGGAGCGCGGTTCCCTGCTGACCATGCAGGCCTTCCTCTACGGTATCTCCGCGCTGGTCACCATCGCCTTCCTGAGCATCTGGACCATCCAGCGCACCCGTGACCTGTCCATCCTGCGCGCCCTTGGTGCCAGCGTGAAGTACCTGCTCAAGGACGCTATCGCTCAGGCAGCCATCATCTTGGCGATTGGCGTTGGGGTGGGCGCGCTCGTCGGCTGGCTGCTGGGCCTTGCCGCCCAAGGTGCCGTGCCCTTCGAGGTCTCCGCCATGACCGTCATCGTCCCCGCGCTCGGCATCTGGCTGCTCGGCATCGCCGGTGCCTTCCTGGCCACCCGCCGCGTTTCCAAGATCAACCCGCTCGACGCCCTAGGAGGCAACGCCTAATGACTACCACCGTTACTCCCGCCCTGTCACTGCGCGACATCGTGGTGACCTACCCCGACGGCCAGTCCCGCACAACTGCGCTCGACGGCGTGAGCCTAGACGTTAAGCCCGGCGGGCTCACCGCCGTGATTGGCGAGTCCGGTTCCGGTAAATCCACCCTGCTCTCCGTGGCCGCTGGACTTATCGAGCCGGACTCCGGATCCGTTGAGATGCACGGCACCCGCGGGCTCATCTTCCAGCAAGCCAACCTGTTGGCAGCCCTGACTGCGCGCGAGCAGCTGCTCATCATTGACCACATGGAGGGCCGCAAGCCCCGCGGTGACCGGGCTGACGAGCTGCTCAGCTTCGTGGGCTTGGAGGGCTTTGGCAACCGCCGCATGAACCAGCTCTCCGGTGGGCAGCGCCAACGCGTCAACATTGCGCGTGCGCTCATGGGCCAGCCTTCCGTGCTGCTTGCTGATGAGCCAACCTCCGCCTTGGACTCCAAGCTCTCCCGCGAGATTGCCAAGTTGCTACGTGGTGTCACCGATGACTTCGATACCGCAACTCTGTTCATCACGCACGACCGCAGCCTGCTCGACTATGCCGACAACGTGGTCGAGGTCAAGGATGGAAAGCTCTCCGAATATTCCGAGCTAGCCGCGTAAGAACCCGCTCATCTCTCACATGTTCATACAAAGGGGTAAATTAATACCCCGTTATGATTCGACCCCGCAAACCCCGAGTAAGCCCGACTGACTACCCGCGCATGCAGCAGTGGACCGCATTGCATGCGCTTATGTTGAGCATCACCGTGGTGGCCTGCGGGGTCTTTATCGTCGCTGCCCGCAGAATCAAGGGAACCTCCCGCGAGACCTTCATCCGCCGGATGGTGGGCTGGGCCTTGCTGGTGGCGGGTACTGCGTGGACGGTCATCTCCCTGGACCCGAAGCAATTCGATATCCGCGAGTCTTTGCCTTTGCACCTGTGCGATGTGCTGCGCCCCATCTTGGCTCTGGGCCTTATCACCGGCAACGAGCACGCCCTGACCTTGACCTACTTCTGGGGCATCATCCTCAACCCGCAGGCCATTATCACCCCGGACGTCATCTACTACTTCTTACCGCGCTGGCTGCGGTTCGGTACATATTGGTTCTTCCACATCGTGGCCCTCGCTGTGCCGCTAGCGCTGACCTTTGGCTTGGGCTACCGGCCGACGTGGAAGGGCTACCGCTTCGCCGTGAAGGTCACACCTGTATGGATGGCCACCGCCATGGCGGTCAATGCGAAGACCGACGGCAATTATGGCTTCCTTAACCACGCGCCGGGAAGCCCCTCCATCATCAACCTGCTGGGACCCTGGCCTGGCTACATCGCGGCAGAGACCCTCGCCGTCGCAGCAGCATGGGCGGGGATGACGTGGCCCTGGGAGAACACTTCGCTGCGCCGCGGCACGGTGGCGGTGGGGCCACGCGGGCTCATGCGCAAGTCCGTCGGTACCGCGTCCGGGATCCTGCGCCGCGCCACGGTACGTTTTCGTAAATAGCGGTCCGAGAATCGCGAAATTCGAAGGCTTCGTTGCGAAAACGTACCCACACGGTGGTGGCTAGGTACGGATCGATCAAATAAGGTCCCAGATCTTCGAATTTTTGGGGTGCTATTTGATCGAAACGTACTTAGCGGCGGAGCTAGCGCCGGGCCACGGAGCTAGCGCTGCGCGTTGAGAAGCCGAGCGATGGCCCGCGGGATGGCCGCCGCGATCTGGGACGCAGAACAGGGCGCGAAGCCCTCGGGGGTCTCGGCCGCGATGGCCGCCGCATGCGCGTGGATGGCGCCGGCGTGGAGAACCTCGGTGATGGCTCGGGCGGTGGTCGCGGCGGCGGTTTCGGTGGAGGTTTCGGCGAAGAGCTGGGCCATGACCGCGCCCAGAATGCCGGAGAGCACGTCCCCGGAGCCCGGGGTCGCGGCAAAAGAGTGACCGGCATTGAAGGAATAGAGCGGCTGGCCCGGGGCGGTAACTCGGGTGAGACGGCCTTTGAGCAGGATGATGCTGTCTAGCTCTTCGGCAAGCTCGTGGAGGGCGCGGCCCCAGCCGGCTGACGCATCAGGAGCTGTGCCGAAGGTGGCCTCATAGAGGCGGCGGAACTCGCCTTCATGCGGGGTGAGGATGGTCATCGGGTGCTCGGTAGCTTTCTGGCGCAGGGAGGTGTTGCGCGCCAAAAGTGTCAGGGCGTCGGCATCGAGAACGGTGGGCAGGTCCTGCGCCAGTACCTTTCGTAGTTCGGCGGCCGCCGCTGCATCGGTACCGCGGCCGGGGCCCACGACCCAGGCCTGGGCCTGACCGGCGGAGGACACATCGGGATGGCAGACCAGCTCGGGCAGAAGAGAAGTGATCGAGTTATCGCCGATGAAGCGCACCATCGAGGGCGTGGCGCGCACCGCCGCGGTGGCACAGAGGATTCCCGCACCCGGGTAGGTGCCGCTGCCGGCGGCTAGGGCGACGACCCCGCCGGAGTACTTATCGGAGCGCGCGCCTGGTGTGGGATCAACGATGGGGCCGGTGCAGCCAACCGGTCGGGGGCGGGAAGCGCGCCCGCCCGGCAGATCGAGTTCGCCCGATTGCCACGCAAAGGGCGTCGGCACGGAGGGCTCGTGGGCGATGAATGCCGCTGGTTCATCGAGTTCGGCGAGGGTCTCAGCGAAAGAAGGTGCGCCGGGCAAGAAGAGATCGGAGACCACAACCTGCCCGCATTCGGCGGCCAGCGCGTGGCCGAGGCGTGGCGAGCCAAAGGTGACGGTGACGTCGGCGTGGACGGCATCCGCGGCGCACACTCCCGTGTCGGCATCGATGCCGGTAGGCATGTCGACGGTCAAGACAGTCGCCCCAGCAGAAGTGGCGCAGCGGTAGAGGGACAGGGCTGTACCGGAGAGACCGCGGGCGGAGCCGAGGCCGGCGATGGCGTCGATAAGCAGCGCGCTTCCTAAGGGCGCGCTGCCGTTAGGCAGCGCGTCGGAAGGAAGTACCGTGCCACCGGCGGCACGGAACGCAGCGAGGGCCTCCTCGCGGCAGCGTTCCGGAACCAGAGCATGGACCGTGACACCGCGCGAAGCCAGCTCCGCCCCGGCAAAGAGCCCGTCCCCGCCGTTGCCGCCGGAACCAGCGAGAACGAGCACCGCACCGGGGCGTGCCTCCAGCATCACTGAAGCAGCGTCTGCCACCGCCGCGGCGGCCAGCTTCATGAGCTGATCCTCATGAGATTGCTGTTCTAACAGGTGCTTCTCAGCGGCACGGACAGTGGCAACGGTATAAGCGGGGCGCATAACCCACACCCTAGCGCGCGGGTTGGCAGGTGGGGCACCAAAAGAGGTTGCGGCCCTGCATGACCTGCTCCCGGATCTCGGTGCCGCACACATGGCACGGCAGCCCGGCGCGGCGGTAGACGTAGACCTCGCCGCCGTGGTCATCCTTGCGCGGCTCGCGGCCCATGGCCTCCGGTGTGTGCGCGGGGCGAACCGTGTCGATGCGGCCGTGCTCCACGCCGTAGTCCATGAGATCGACCAGGTCAGACCAGATGGCATCGAACTCCGCGCGGTCGAGCTGGTTGCCCGGGATGAAGGGGGAGAGTTCTTGCCGGAATAGGGCTTCTGCGCGGTAGATATTGCCCACCCCGGCGAAGAGTCCTTGGTCCATGAGCATCGCGCCGATGCTGCGCCGCGAGGCATGCACGCGGGCCCACAGCGCATCAGGGTCGGCGTCTGTGCGGAGAGGATCTTGGCCCACCTTCGCCACCTTGGCCTTGTACTCCTCCTCCGTAATGAGCGTGCAGAACTGCGGGCCGCGCAGGTTCGCGGCCATCGTTCCGTTATCGATGCGCAGCCGGATTTGCCCCCACACATCAGCGGAAGGCTCAAAGCGCAGGGACCCAATGAGCCCCAAATGGATGTAAATCACGTGGCGCGGGTTATCCGCATCGAAGTGGAGGAAGAGGTGCTTGCCAAAGGCTTCGGCGAGGGAGAGGGGTGAGGCGTCGACAAGCGCGGCCTCCGCAGCAAACCTGCCCTGGGGGCTGCTCACAGCTAGCGGCGCGCCGCGAAAGTCCGCATTGAGTGTCCGAGCAAGGCGGTGAATAACGTGTCCCTCAGGCATGTCAGGAAGTCTACGCGGGGGCAGTGCTGCTGTAGACTTTCCGGGTACTACCCGTTGAACGGAAGGGCCTAAATACTATGGGGCGCGCAATCGGTTTTGACCGTGAAAAATACATTGAGCTGCAGTCGGAGCACATCAACGCTCGACGCAAAGAAATCGGTGGGAAGCTTTACCTGGAAATGGGTGGCAAGCTTTTCGATGACATGCATGCCTCCCGCGTGCTGCCCGGTTTCACCCCGGATAACAAGATTGCGATGCTCGAGCGCATCAAAGATGACGTAGAAATCCTCGTCTGCATCAACGCCAAGGACATCGAGCGCCAAAAGATGCGCGGTGACCTGGGGATCCTCTACGAAGACGATGTGCTGCGGCTTGTCGACGTCTTCCGGGGCCGCGGCTTCCTTGTCAATAACATCGTCATGACGCAGCTCGAGGACGGCAACAGCCAGGCGGAGGCCTTCATCGAGCGCCTCGAGCGCCTGGGGCTGACGGTGGCGCGCCACCGCGTCATCCCGGGCTACCCCGCCAACATCGACCTCATCGTCTCCGAGGAGGGGTTGGGCAAGAACGACTACGTGGAGACCACCCGTGACCTCGTGGTGGTCACCGCGCCGGGGCCGGGCTCCGGTAAGTTGGCTACCGCACTATCGCAGGTCTACCACGAGAACGTGCGCGGCGTGCAGGCGGGCTACGCCAAGTTTGAGACCTTCCCCATCTGGAACCTGCCGCTCGACCACCCGGTGAACCTGGCATACGAGGCAGCCACGGTGGACCTTAACGACGCCAACGTCATCGACCACTTCCACCTCTCCGCGCACGGCGAGTCCACGGTGAACTACAACCGCGACGTCGAGGCCTTCCCGCTGCTGAAGTCCCTGCTTGAGCGCCTGACCGGCACCGTTCCCTACCAGTCCCCGACGGACATGGGCGTGAACATGGTGGGCTTCTGCATCACCGACGACGAGGTCTGCCGCGAGGCCTCCCGGCAGGAAATCATCCGCCGCTATTTCAAGACTTTGGTGGAGGAGGCCCGCAACGGCCTCGACTCCACGCAGTCCGAGCGTGCCGCCGTGGTCATGGCGAAGGCCGGCATCAAGTCCACCGACCGCCCGGTGGTGCTCCCGGCGCGTCAGAAGGCGGAGGAGACCGACGGCCCGGCGTCCGCGCTGCAGCTTCACGACGGCACCATCATCACCGGCCGCACCTCCCCACTTCTGGGCTGCTCGGCGGCCACCTTGCTCAATGCACTCAAGCACCTGGCGGGCATCGACGATGACCTGCACCTGCTCTCGCCGGAATCCATCGAGCCGATCCAGACGCTGAAGACCAAGCATCTGGGTTCGCAGAACCCGCGCCTGCACACCGACGAGGTGCTCATCGCACTCTCTGTCTCCGCGGCCAAGGACGAGAACGCCCGCCGCGCGCTCGACGCACTGAAGGAACTCGAGGGCTGCGATGTCCACACCACCACCATCTTGGGTTCCGTGGATGAGGGCATCTTTCGCAACCTAGGTGTCCTGGTGACCTCCGATCCGGTCTTTGCCCGCAAGAGCGCGCTGTACCAGAAGCGCTGAGACTCCACCGAAAAATTGGGGATCTTGCCATTAGCAGGCCTAGACTTGCGGGCGTGACTATTGGCAAGATTCTCCTCTACTACTGCTTTACTCCCATTGAGGACCCCACCGCGATCATGCTGTGGCAGCGTAACCTCTGCGAGAAGCTCGGGCTGAAGGGCCGCATCCTCATTTCGGAGCACGGCATCAACGGCACCGTGGGCGGGGACATGGAGGCCTGCAAGCGCTACGTGCGCGAAACCCGCGAGTACCCGGGCTTCAAGAAGATGGAGTTCAAGTGGTCCGAAGGCGGTGCGGAGGATTTCCCGCGCCTCTCGGTTAAGGTGCGCGATGAGATCGTGGCCTTCGGCGCGCCGGGTGAGCTCAAGGTGGATGAGAATGGCGTCATCGGCGGCGGCGTTCACCTCAAACCCGAAGAGGTCAACAAGCTAGTAGAAGAGCGCGGCGAGGAGGTCGTCTTCTTCGACGGACGCAATGCCATGGAGGCGGAAATCGGCAAGTTTAAGAATGCCGTGGTGCCGGACGTGCGCACGACGCATGACTTCATCGCCGAAATCGAGTCCGGAAAATATGACTGGATGAAGGACAAGCCCGTGGTCTCCTACTGCACGGGCGGCATCCGTTGCGAAATCCTCTCAGCGCTGATGAAGAACAGAGGCTTCAACGAGGTCTATCAAATCGACGGCGGCATTGTGCGCTACGGCGAAAAGTACGGCAACGATGGCCTGTGGGAAGGCTCGATGTACGTCTTTGATAAGCGCATGCACCACGAGTTTGGCCAGGGCCTAGAGGATCCGGGCTTCATTCAGCTGGGCCACTGCGTGCATTGCGGGGCGGGAACCAACACGTTCCATAACTGCATCAACGAGGACACGTGCCGTAAGCAGGTGCTCATCTGCGATGACTGCATTCAGCATGTGGAAACACAGCACTGCGGCCGGCCGGATTGCGCCGAGGTGGCAGCTGCCCAGGCGCAGAGCTAGTTTTCGATAACCGGGGCGAGCAGGATCTGGATATCGTTGATGCACCAGATCATGAAGTTGCCGGCCATGACCCAGAAGATGGCCATCCAACCGCGCCAGCGCACATAGGCCTTGAGCTTGCGCACCATGATGACGGCGCAGCCGATCATGCCGATGAAGGGGATGATTAGCGTCGTCGTGGCGAACACCGTGCGCTGGGTCCTCGTGCAAAGCCAGGCGGCATACTCGGCGCGGAGGCAGTTGGTCGTGGTTCCGGCGACTTTAAAGATGCCCGCGAGGAGAAGCGCATAGAGCGCTGAGCCGATAAGGATGGCAATCATAAACCACAGAGCTTGGCGCGAGGAGCGGCGGTTGGCTTCGGCGACGGCGAGGGGGTCGGGTTCGTCGGCAAGCTCGTCAAATGTGCGGGGCTCGGGGCGAGGCAGGTTCGTATAGTCCGCGTCGGACGTGAGATCGTTTTCGGGGTGCTCAGCTGCCATGGTCTGCCAGTCTAACGCGCTTCGGCGGTGTAGGTGCTGGGGCAGACCAGCACGGGCACGCCCAAGTGCGGGAGCAGCTCGGTGGCGGTGCTGCCGATGAAGACGCGCTCGATGGGGCCCATGGGGTCGGAGCCTAAGCAGAGGAGGTCGCCCTTCTTCCACTTCAGCGAGTCCACCGCGCCGGACCAGCCATGGCCGCTGCCGATGGCCGTCGTGACCGAAAGCTCGGGGTAGGCATCCGCGATGAAATCGTGGGCCCGGTCCAACAACGAAAGCGAATGCTCGCGCCAATTGGGGGCATCGGAAGGAAAGGTGGGGGAGTATTCGAGGGGGACGTCGACAAGCCCCTTGGCTGAAAACGCCAGGATGCGCAGGGGGATACCGCCGCGCTGCGCAATGCAGGCCGCGTGCATGAGAGCGGGATCATCGGCGCTGCCAAGATCGGTGAAAGCAAAGTTAATGCGGGTGATGCCGTGCTTAGACAGCTTGATGCCGCGCGGAGTCAAGCCCACCGGAAGCGGCGCATAGTGCAAAAGCGCATCGGCGGTAGAGCCCGAGAAGAAACGGCCCTTGGGTGCGGATTGGTTTGCGCCGAGGAGGATGACGCTTGCGTTGAATTCCTTGGCCGCCTCCTCCAAGAGCTGCGGGCGCGAGGGCCCTGCGATGAGAACGGAGACGTTCTTATCGAGCTGGGACTTGTCTACCCCTGCCGCGTTCAATGCCTGTTTGACGGCCCGCTCGCAGGCGGCGCGCTCCTTCTTGAACCACTTTTTATAGGAACCGGTGAGCTTGCTGAGCGACGTCACGGTGAGTGGTTGCGAAATAGTAGATACCACGCGGATCTGAACGGGCGTGGAACGCGCGATCCACGCAGCAAACTCGATAGCTTCCGTGCCGGTAGAGCTGGGGCTCCACGAAACAAGGACGCGGAGCGGAGGGACCGTGGCGTCTGGGGAGCACTGTCCTTCCGCGGGGTGTGAAGAATTCTTAGCCATTCATCAAAAGGTTCGGGGTCGTTTTATTCATTATCGGCCCTTCACGCCTTAAAATAAAAATCCGCTCTACCGGCGCTTTTTGGTCTATTTTCCTTCCATGATTGGCCGGTAGACATCGGCCAGTTTGGAGATCAGGTTAACCAGGGAGTTGGCATCCTTGATGTCGTCCGGATCGAGCCAACGCAGGATCTCCGCCAAAGCCGCCGCACGCTGGCGAGAGACGATGGTCAGCTCGGATTCGCCGAGCTGGGTAAGGGCGACGAGCACACCGCGGCGGTCCTTATCGTCGCGGTGCCGTTCCACGAAACCTTGGCGTTCCAATTGGTACAGCGCATTGGAGGCGGTAGGCATCCGGATGAGCTCTGCCTGGGCGATGGTGCTCACGCGCGAAGGGCCGCGCATGCGCAGCTGGTTCATGATGGAGACCTGCGACGTGGTGAGGGATGTGCCCTCTGTCGTGCGCTGGAAAATGAGCATGAGTTTGTTGAGCGCGGGCTGGATCTGGCGGGCGACTTCCAGGGCATCCGCGTAAGGGATGGGGGATTCGATAGTTTCTTCACTCATGGAAAATAAGTGTAGCTAGTAATTTCGCGGAGCGGTAGTTAGCCGATTAAAAAATTTGGTTTCCCACCGCGAAGCACTATGAAAGGGCCTAGATTGTTGACGCCGCCGGCACTACACTGTCCGGCGTGAATTCTCCGTCAAAGGCAGAGTCTGCAAAGACAAGGCCAGAAGTGGCCTACCGCAACGAAGTCTCTTATGAATGGGAGCGTGCACAGCATCTGCGTGAGCTTCGCGCGGGAAAGGTGACGCGCGAAGAGCTATGCGATGCCGACTTTCTCCTTCGCGCGGCGGCGGAACACCATGGCGTCGACATGCGCAAGCCGTGCCCGGTGTGTGAATCAGACATGCGGCTGACCCGTTGGGTTTATGGAGATGCTTTAAAACGCCGGGCGGGAAGTGCGCGGAGCGCTGCGGAAATTGCGGACATGGCCGCAGAAGGGCTGGAATTTACCGTGCATTTTGTGGAAGTGTGTCCGGCGTGCCGCTGGAATCATCTGCTTCGAGCTGCCACGGTCTATGCTCTAGGGTAGTTTTGGCTTCCCAGTTCACGCCGGTAAGCTGCATGTATTTACAGTTTCTGTACAGGATTGATGAGGACACGGATCAGTGACCGAAAAGGAAACCTCCGGGCGAAAGTCAGGTAATCGCAGGAAGAGCACCTCACAGAGCGCTCAGCGTTCGTCCGGCCGCAAGCGCCGCTGGCCGTGGATCGTGCTGGCTGTTTTGTTTGTACTAGTGGGCATTCCTGCCCTGCTCTTCGGCTACGCGTATACGCAATACGACGTCCCCGGGCCCAAGGAGCTGCAGCCGAGCCAGATCTCCACCATCGTCGCCGGCGATGGTGAGACTCAGTTGGCCAAGCTCGTTCCGCCGGAAGGCAACCGCCGTCAGGTGACGTTGGAAGAGATCCCGGATTATGTGGAGGACTCGGTCCTCGCCGCCGAGGACCGTGAGTTCTGGACCAACTCGGGCTTCTCCTTTACTGGTCTGGGCCGCGCCGTCTTGGGCAAGCTCACGGGTGATAGCACCGCCGGTGGTGGTTCCACCATCACCCAGCAATACGTGAAAAACACCCTAGTTGGTGACGAATACTCCTACGTCCGCAAGATCCGTGAGCTCATCTATTCGGTGAAGATGACCAATGAGTGGGCCAAAGAGGACATCCTGAACGCCTACCTCAACACCGTCTATTTCGGCCGCAATGCCTACGGCATCGAGGCTGCCTCCAATGCCTACTTCAATAAGGACGCCAAGGACCTCACCGTGGAGGAAGGCGCCATGCTCGCCGGCCTCATCCAGTCCCCATCGGTCTTGGATCCGTGGGTGGATGAGGAACGCTCGCAGAACCGCTGGAACTACGTCATGGATGGCCTGGTTGAGATGGGCGATCTGGATGCGGCTGAGCGGTCCCAGATGGCTTTCCCGGAGACCCGTGATCCCAGCGAATACTCCGCCTACACCGAGGCACCCGGTGCTTATGGGCACATCAAGAACCAAGTCACCGGCGAGTTGGCACGCGTGGGAATTACCGAGGACCAGCTGGCCACCGGTGGCCTCAAGGTGACCACCACCATTGACATGACTGTGCAAAACGCGTCGACAGACGCGGCCCACGAGCAGCTTGCGGTGCTGCAGGAGGACGCCCGTGCTGCAGCCGTGACCATCGACCCAGCTACGGGTGCAGTGCGCGGTTACTTCGGCGGGGATGATGCCAATGGTTGGGATTACGCCAACTCCCCGCTGCAGACCGGTTCGGTCTTCAAGATCATGGCGTTGGCAGCAGCCCTCCAGCAGGGCATCGATCTCAATACCTATTACTCCTCGGCGCCCTACCAGCTGCCCGGATCGCAGATCGTGACCAACGTGGGCGGCGGATGTGGCAGCTGCAGCATCGCCGAGGCGCTGAAGAATTCCTATAACACCTCCTTCTTGCGCCTCCAGGACGACCTGGAAAACAAGATGCAGGACACCGCAGACATGGCGCACGCATTGGGCGTTGCGCGCAGCCTGCCGGGGATTGAAAAGACCCTGACAGAGAACGGCGGTGCGCCGTACGAAGGCATCGTGCTGGGTCAGTACCAATCGCGCCCGCTCGACATGGCGACGGCAATGGCTACCTTGACCAACCAGGGTGTGTGGCACCAACCGCACTTCGTGCAGAAGGTTGAAAACGCGAACGGCGAGGTTCTTTATGAGAACCCGACCGACGGCGGTGAGCGCCGTGTCTCCGCCAACGTGGCTAACAACGTTATTTCTGCGATGCAGCCAATTGCCGCATGGTCGAATGGCGCGCTAGCTGGCGGGCGCCCGTCTGCGTCTAAGACTGGTACCACGCAGCTGGGTGACACCGGTCAGAACAAAGATGCGTGGATGGTCGGTTCCACGCCCCAGCTGGCTACAGCAGTGTGGGTAGGCACGGCCGACAACACCTCCGCGATTTTCAATCAGTGGGGCGGCATCATGTACGGCTCGGACGCACCGACGAAGATCTGGAAGTCCATCTTGGATACCTCTCTGGCTAATGCTGAGCAGCAGACCTTCCCGCAGGCCTATCCGATCAACTACGGCGTCGGCAGCTGGGGTTCGGGCTATGTCTATGACCCGAGCCAGACCACGACGTGGGACCAGACCCCGGCAAGCCCGGAGGGCGAAGCCGCTGAGGGCGAGGGCGAGGAAAAACCAGAGGAAGGCCAACACCATGACGAGGGGCATGGTGATGCCCCGGCGCAGCCGGCCCAGCCTGAGCAACCGGCTCAGCCCGCCGATCCTGAGGTCCCCTCGCTGGATGAGATTCTCAATGGAGATGGCCTCGACCAACTACTTGGCCAATAGGAGACTGATCCCTGGTGAGCCAACACACGACTTCTCAGCTAGTCCCTCTCTCTTCTGAGTCGATGGCCCGCGGCGCCGTCGACGCCCTGGGCGGGCCGACGGGGCGTTTTGCTCGCTCGGCCCACTCCGGGTGGTGGACTCCTTTGCGAGTGATCATCACGCTGGCGTGGACATTCCTGGCGTTTGGGTTCTTGAGTAAGACCAACTGTGCGGTTAGCACCCGGGGTGAGGATGGCCTCATCAGCCTGAACTGGGCTGGCAACCGCCAGTACGCGTCCTTCTGTTACAACGACATCATCCCGCTCTATGGGGGCCGTGGACTAGACCAGCCGGGCTTCCCCTACGCCTATTCCTGGGTTGAGGGGGATATCACGCGCTACATGGAGTACCCCGTATTGGCGGGTATGTTCCAGGGCGCCGTCGCTTGGCTGGCGCGCACCACCTACCCGGCCGTCGAGTGGATTGGGATTGCCGATGTCAGTTGGTACTTCGGGTTGACCGCGCTCATCATGTCCCTCGTGTGGGTAGGCACCGTGGTTATGGTTTTCCAGCTCACGGGTAACCGGGCGTGGGACACCGTCCTCATGGCAGCTAGCCCCCTCGTGGTCATGCATGCCTTTACCAATTGGGACATCCCGTCGGTGGCGTTCATGGTCGGCGCTCTGCTTGCGGTGACCAAGGGCAAGAACTGGCTCGCCGGCATTCTCATTGGGCTTGGCACGGCCTTTAAGCTGTGGCCCCTGTTTATTCTGGGTGCCTTTCTGGTGCTGGCCATCCGCAACAAGCGCTGGGCACCTTTCATCAAGATGTTCGTGGCAACTGTTGTGACGTGGCTCGTGGTGAACCTTCCCGTGGCGGTGGCCTACCCCGAAGCTTGGCGCGAATTCTTCCGGCTCAACCAAGAGCGTGGGTTGGATTGGACCACGATCTATGCGCTCCTGAGCCGAATTGGGGGAGTCGACCTTGAAAACGAATTCGTTAATACCTTCTCCCTCGTGGCCTTCCTGGCGTGCTGCGCGGCAATCGCCATCATGGGGCTCAAAACCCCGCGTGCGCCGCGGGTGGCTGAGATGATCTACCTCATCATCATGGCCTTCCTCATCTTCAATAAGGTGTGGTCGCCGCAGTACTCGCTGTGGCTCATTGTCCCGGCGCTCTTGGCGCTTCCGCGGTGGCGGCTCATCTTTAGCTGGGCGCTTGCCGACGCCCTCCTCTGGCCCATCCTCACCTGGCACATGCTCGGGTCGGAGAACAAGGGCCTGCCGCACGAGATGCTGGACATCGCGGTGATTACGCGCGATGGTTTCATCATCGCCATCGGCGTGCTCATCATCCGTCAGATGTGGGGCAAGTCGGAAGACAAGGTCCGTGCCGCGCACGGTGGCAGGGATCCGCTGGCGGGGGACTTTGCGCGATGACCATAACAATCGTGGGCATCATCTCCATCACGATAGGTTTCTTGTGCGTATTGGGCGCCTATTACCTGTTTCAGCGCTCTCAAGACCGAACCTGGCCCATCATGCTGGGGTTGCTGGCTCTGCTTTTCCTTACGGTGATACCTGCGAGTTCGGCAATCTTCGTCGCCGCGACTCACTAGGGGGCGGCCGAGGAGACAAGGGATTTCCTTTTCCGCCGGTCAGTGCGGTACTGTGTGAGGGTTGCTTGACGCAACAGACCCTCCTGCCATATCCGCAAAGGTGATATGGCCGATACCAATTACTAGACCATAGGAGGTGATGAGGTCCGTGCGTCACTACGAAGTCATGATCATTCTGGATCCTAATCAGGATGAGCGCACCGTAACCCCGTCCCTAGACAAGTTCCTCGAAGCAATCCGCAAGGATGGCGGCAAAGTCGAAAAGGTTGATGTGTGGGGCAAGCGCCGTCTTGCATACCCGATCAACAAGAAGGAAGAGGGCATCTACGCAGTCGTGGATCTGGAGTGCGAATCCCACTCCGTTCTCGAGCTCGATCGCCGTCTGAACCTGAACGACTCCATTCTGCGTACCAAGGTTCTGCGCACCGACAGCAAATAGCGGATACTGGGTTTCGAGCAATCCACGTAACCGATATTAAGGAGTAAAGACATGGCTCAGGGAGATACCAATATCACGGTCGTCGGCAACATTGTCGCCGACCCAGAACTGCGTTTCACCCCGGCGGGTGCCGCAGTGGCAAATTTCCGTGTTGCCTCCACCCCGCGTCGCTATAATCAGCAGACTTCCCAGTGGGAGGATGGCGAGGCCATGTTCCTCACCTGCAACGTGTGGCGCCAAGCCGCAGAAAACGTTGCGGAGACCCTGACCAAGGGCATGCGCGTTATTGTTACTGGCCGTTTGCGTCAGCGCTCTTACCAGACTCGTGAGGGCGAGAACCGTACTGTCTTTGAGATCGAGGTCGATGAGGTCGGCCCGTCCCTGCGTTATGCAACCGCTCAGGTAAACCGCAAGTCCGGCAACGGTGGCGGAAACTACGGCGGCGGCCAGCAGCAGGGTGGTGCTAACTACGGCGGCGGCAACCAAGGCGGTTTCTCCGGAAACCAGGGTGGTTTCTCTGGAAACCAGTCCCAGTCTTCTGCCCCGCAGCAGTCCCAGCAGTCGGCTCCGAGCAACGATCCGTGGAATTCGGCACCCCAAGCGGGAAGCTTTGGTGGTGCGGATGCAGAACCCCCGTTCTAAGACTGTCACGCAAGTATTCATTTAACTCAATTGAAAGGCAGGGATCATGAAGCTGATCCTCACCGCTGCCGTTGAGAACCTCGGCGCCCCCGGCGAAATTGTAGAGGTTAAGGACGGCTACGGACGTAACTACCTGCTTCCGCGCGGCCTGGCAATCGTTGCCACCCGCGGTGCTGAGAAGCAGATCGAGGGCATCAAGCGTGCCCAGGAAGCTCGCGCAATCCGCGACCTGGACCATGCACGCGAGATCCGTACCCAGCTGGAGGAGCTCAAGGACGTCAACGTCCCCGTGAAGACCTCCGAGTCCGGCAAGCTCTTCGGCTCCGTGTCCGCAGAGGACATCGTGAAGGCCGTTGCCGCCGCTGGCGGCCCGAAGCTGGACAAGCGCATCGTTGTGCTTCCCAAGGGCCTGGTCAAGAAGACCGGCAACTACCAAGTCGAGCTGAAGCTGCACGCTGACGTTATCGGCAAGGTGAACTTCTCGGTCGTCGCTGCCTAAGAACTAAGGCGCACGACGGTCACCCTCCGTCCAGCCGCGTGTGAGGCGCGGCGATGGTACGCAGGTACGTGACCCTCAGACAACAGCAAGGTTTAAGGCCGTGCTCCTCCCACTATGTGAG
Organism: Corynebacterium guaraldiae; assembly: GCF_053480195.1. NCBI lineage: Bacteria > Bacillati > Actinomycetota > Actinomycetes > Mycobacteriales > Corynebacteriaceae > Corynebacterium > Corynebacterium guaraldiae. The sequence goes on from NZ_JBRBAU010000009.1 coordinate 132,757, forward strand.
GTGGTGGAAGGTGTACGGCCTTTAGCCGTTTTAGGCATGCGGGGTGGGGAATCGTCGCCAAGCACGGCATGTGGATAACTCGCGGAACCTGTGGATAAACCTGTGTGCAGTTTACAGTGAGTTTACTCACGCCGCCTTTTGTTAACCCGCAGGTAGCGCCGATTTCGGGTTGAAGGCCCTACTTTTTCACGGGTTTTGTGCGTATATTCACACCTTGAAAAACATGCTCTGACCTGCGGTAATTATCTTCGCTGGTCACGGGCTTGCAGAGTTATCCACAGGCTTGACCTCGCGCTTTGCGGAGCCTTCGTCCGCTGAGCTGGTAATTCCACAGGGATCTGTGGATAACTGTGGCAGTTATACCCAAGGGGCAGTGTCCATTGCCTCGGCTACACTGTTGTGTACTACGCGCGGTTGCCGCTTGGCACTGCCTTAAAGCCTGGCCGTCCGGAGCGGATAGAAGCTGAGATTTTCAGGGGCGGTCAGGGTGGGATCGATGAACGGTGGGATTGATGGACAATGACTAATGCCAGTTTTGATGACGATCAGGTTCCACCGCCGCCCGAACCGGTAGAGGAGGAACCCCGCCGCTCCTACCGTCAGGAGGAGCCGAAGCGTTACGGCGAATTCCGCCAGCCACCCGCGGACCGGGAAGCAGAGCAAGGCGTTCTTGGCGCTATGCTCCTGAGCCCGAACACGGTGATGGAGGTCATTGAAGAGCTGGAGCCGGAGGACTTCTACTATCCTGCGCACACGCTCATTTATCAGGCCATGATTGACCTCTATGCCGCGGGCACCGATATTGATGCGGTGATTGTGGCAGCTCGGCTCGATCGCTACAACAACCTCGAGCGGGTCGGCGGCGCGCCCTATCTGCACACCCTGCTGGCCACGGTGCCGACTGCCGCCAACGCTCGCTACTACGCGGAGATCGTGGCGGAAAAGGCGGTGCTGCGCAAGCTGGTCGACGCCGGAACCAGAGTTGTGCAGCTCGGCTTCCAAGGTTCCGAGGACATGGAGATCGAATCGGTTCTGGACCGCGCCCAGCAGGAAGTCTTCGCGGTGGCACAGAAGAAGACCACCGAGGACTACCGGGCACTGAGCGATCTTATCGATCCCACTATCGACGAACTCGCCGCCCTGCAGCAAAACGGTGTGGAATCGGGCGTGCCCACCGGGTTCATCGACTTGGATAACCTGACCAATGGCTTGCGCGCCGGCCAGATGATTATCGTCGCCGCCCGCCCCGGCGTGGGCAAGTCAACGCTCGCCATGGACTTCATGCGCTCGGCATCTCTGCAGCACAACAAGACCTCCGTGGTGTTTTCCTTGGAGATGTCCGCCTCGGAAATCGTCATGCGCTTGCTGTCGGCGGAGGCGGAAGTGAAGCTGTCGGATATGCGCGGTGGACGCGTATCGACTGAGGACTGGGCAAAGATCGATGACACCCTCAACCGCATCCAGGATGCGCCCCTGTTCATCGATGATTCCCCGAACCTCACCATGATGGAGATTCGCTCGAAAGCCCGCCGCCTCAAGCAGCAGCACGGGCTCGACCTCATTGTGCTGGACTATATGCAGCTGATGTCCTCGGGCAAGAAGGTGGAGTCCCGCCAGCAAGAGGTTTCGGAGTTCTCCCGCCAGCTCAAGCTGCTGGCCAAGGAGCTCGAGGTCCCGCTCATCGCGATTTCCCAGCTAAACCGTGGCCCAGAGTCCCGTACCGATAAGAAGCCACAGCTGGCGGATCTGCGTGAATCCGGCTCGCTCGAGCAGGACGCCGACATGGTTATGCTCCTGTATCGCCCGGACTCACAGGACCGCGATGATCCCCGCGCCGGTGAGGCGGACATCATCTTGGCCAAGCACCGTGGCGGCCCGATCGACACGGTGAAGGTGGCGCACCAGCTGCACTACTCCAAGTTCGTCAACATGGCGCACGGTTAAATCACAGGTCCACCACGGCGTTGGGGTCACCCAACCGTGGGCCGAGAATGACTAAGACTAGGAAGACGGCTGCTGCGGCGAGTGCGAGCCACCGCCACACGGGGAAGAAGCGTTCGCCACACAGCCGGGCGAATGCCGCGCCGATCAGCGCGCCGAGCGTATTGAAGATGAGGTCATCGATATCGGTGCGTCCCAGGGCGAAGGCGTACTGTGCTGTCTCCAGCGCCAGGCTCAGCGCGAAGCCCCACGCGGCCGTGGCCTTGAGTGAACGGCACATGCTGAAGACGAGCATTCCGAAGGGAATGAAGAAAGCGGTATTGCCCGCGTACTCAAAGAGCGGGCCAAACCACGTGCCACCGGAAAATTCATCGAGCGGCACCAAGCGCAGATCGCGGACACGCTGGTTCTCCGGCTTCCAGAGGTAGCCAATCTGAAAGAAGGACTTCAGCGTAGTCAGCGCAACCATGACCGCGACCCACGCGCCAAGGGCGACCCTATTGAGCAAGGGTCTTACCCTTGAATTCTGGCAGGGTCAGCGCCGCGACAGCAGCGGTGCCGAAGGCGGCCGCGAAGAGGACGAAGAGCCAGCCCGTTCCTGCCACCGCGATGAGCGGCGGAACGATGAGCGGCGCCAGGATGGATGCGAGCCTGCCGAAGCCGGCGGCAGCACCCGTACCGCGCCCGCGCAGCGCGGTGGGATAGAGCTCGGGACCGATGGCGTACAAAGCACCCCACGCGCCCAAGTTGAAGAAGGACAGCAAACAACCGGCCAGGATGATCGTGGCCTCAGTGCTGGCAAAGCCATAGAGACCTGCGGAAAGCGCGGAGCCCACGAGGAAGGCAGCCAGCGTGGTGCGGCGCCCCCATACTTCGATGAGCCAGGCCGCGGCGGCGTAGCCGGGCAGCTGGGCCAGGGTGATAATGAGCGTGAAGCTGAAGGACTTCACCAGGGAGAATCCGTCGGTGACCAGCAGCGAAGGAATCCAGATGAAGGCGCCATAGTAGGACAGGTTGACGCAGAACCAGATGGTCCACAACGCGAGAGTGCGCCCGCGCAGGGACGGCGACCAGATGCTGGCGGCGGTGACGTCTTCCTCGGAGTAGGTCGGTGCCGGGGTCGTGCGGTCGATGTCCGTCGAGTCCACCTCTGCCTCAAAGGAGGCGACGATCTCCTCTGCCTCCTCGTGGCGGCCTTTCGACTCTAGGAAGCGCACTGATTCAGGCAGGTGCAGGCGTACATAGAGGGCGTAGAGCGCGGGCACCATGCCGAGCGCCAGGGCCCAGCGCCAGCCGCTTTCCGACGCCCCCACGACGAACGTTCCAATTACCGCAGCGAGGATCCAGCCCACGGCCCAGAAGGCCTCCAGCAAGACCACCATGCGTCCGCGGACCTTGAGGGGTGCGAACTCGGAAATCAACGTGGAGGCCACCGGCAGCTCGGCGCCGAGGCCAAGTCCGATGAAAAAGCGCAGGACGATGAGGAGCGTGAGGCCCGTCGCCAGGGCGGAAGCACCGGTGGCAAGGCCATAGACCAGTAGCGTCAGCGCAAAAATATGGCGGCGGCCGAACTTATCGGCCAAAAGGCCGCCGAAGGTAGCGCCCAAGGCCATGCCGATGAAGCCTACGGATGCCAGCCAGGAGGATTGGGTCGGCGTGATTCCCCAGTGCACAGCCAAAGCGGCCATGATGAAGGAGATGAGACCGACGTCCATGGCGTCGAGGGCCCAGCCGATGCCGGAACCGAAGAGTAGACGTTTGTGTTTGCCGGTGACGGGAAGCCTGTCGAGCCTCTCCGTGCGTGAGATAGAGCGATGATCAAGACGATTCATGCAGGCTAAGCATACTCTGCGGAGCGAAAGCTTTTCAGGCGCAAAGAATTGCTGACAACAAAAACCGAGCTCAACGCCATGGCTATACCCGCGAAAAGGGGATTGAGCAGGCCAAAAGCGGCAACAGGTAGAAGAATAATATTATAGGCGAAGGCCCAAAATAGGTTGCCCTTGATGATGCGCAGGGTGGCCCGCGCCAGGCGTACGGCATCGGCGACGGAACGTAGGTCGTTATTCATCACCGTGATATCGGAGGCCTCGATGGCGACATCGGCCCCAGCACCCATCGCGATGCCGAGGTCCGCCTGTGCGAGTGCCGCGGCGTCGTTCACGCCATCGCCCACCATGGCCACGGTCCGTCCCCGATCCTGCAGTCGAGCGATAGTGTCTACTTTGTCGGCGGGCATGACCTCTGCTGTCACGTTGGCTTCATCAATGCCAACGGCTCGCGCCACTGCGTGGGCTGCACTGGCATTGTCCCCTGTGAGCAGATGGGGTGTAAGGCCTAGGTCCTGGAGGGCGGAAATGGCAGCGGCTGCGGACTCCTTAACGCGGTCCTGTAGCTCGATGGTCCCCACCGCGTCATCCGCCACGTAGACGCCGACCTGCGTCCCAGTGCCGTCGTAGCCCGCGGGTGGGCGTCCCACCCGCACGCGCGCGCCGTCGACGGTCGCTTCGATCCCTTGGCCTGGCAGCTCGCGGTAGTCCTCGGCTGCAGGGATGTCGCCGTCGTAAGCCGCGCGGATGGCCCGCGCGATGGGGTGCTCGGAGCCCTGCTCCGCGGCGGCAGCAAGACGGAGAACCTTCTGCTCTGAGTGCCCCGCAGTGGCCTGAACCGCCGCTACTGACATCTGGCCTTCGGTGATGGTGCCCGTCTTATCTAGAACGATGGTGTCGATCTGGCGGGTCGATTCCAAAATCTCCGGGCCCTTGATGAGGATTCCCAGTTCGGCGCCGCGCCCGGTGCCCACGAGGATTGCGGTGGGCGTCGCCAAGCCCATGGCGCAAGGGCACGCAATGATGAGGACGGAGACGGCGGCCACGAAGGCCGGGGCAACTCCGCCGACCCACAGGTGCGCCAAGAGTGCGAGGATAGCGATGCCGATGACGATGGGGACGAAGACAGCGGCGATGCGGTCGGCGAGGCGCTGCACCGGGGCCTTCGAGGTCTGTGCCGCAGTGACGAGCGCGCCCATCTGGGCTAGGACGGTGTCGGCGCCGACGCGAGTGGCGCGCACCTCAAGCCGCCCGGAGGCGTTGATGGTTGCGCCCGTCACCGTGCTGCCGGGTGAAACCTCAACCGGTAATGATTCGCCGGTGAGCAGGGATTCGTCCACGGCTGAATGTCCGTTGAGGACCACACCGTCGGTGGCGATCTTCTCGCCGGGGCGAACCACAAAAATTTCGCCCTCGTGAAGGTCACCGATGGGGATCCGGGTTTCGGTATCGCCGCGCAGCACCGTCGCCTCTTTAGCACCCATGGTGAGCAGCGTGGTGAGGGCCTCGGAGGAGCGGCCCTTTGCCTTGAGCTCAAACCAGCGCCCAAGCAGCAGGAACGTAATGACCATCCCCACGGATTCGAGGTAAATGTGGTCCATCTGCGCGTCATTGGAACGCAGCGTCATATGCATGGTCATGCCGGGCATGCCCGCGTCGCCGAAGAAGAGCGCGTAGAGCGACCAGCCAAAGGCGGCGGTGGTGCCCAACGTGATGAGCGTGTCCATCGTGGCGGCGCCATGCTTCAGGTTGGCCCACGTGGCGCGGTGGAAGGGCGCGCCGCCGATGACGTAGACGAGCGTTGTGAGTACCAGGCAGGCCCACTGCCAGTTCTGGAATTGGAGGGCCGGGACCATGGAGAGGAGCATCACGGGCAGCGAGAGCGCCGCAGAGACGAGCGTACGCTGCAGGATGTCGGAAGCCTCACCCTCGCGGGCGGTGTCCGCCGTGCTTGCCGACGCCTCCCCCTCATCGTCCACCGTGAAGGCTCCATAGCCGGCGCCTTCGACGACGTCGATGAGATCGGCGGGGGTCGTCGTCGCTGGGTCATAGCTAACGGAGGCGGATTCCGTGGCGAAGTTGACCGTGGCTTCGACGTTGTCGAGCTTATTGAGCTTGCGTTCCACCCGGGATGAGCAGGAGGTGCAGGTCATCCCGGTGATACCGAGGGTGAGGCTGGTGGTCATGATGCTTAGGCCAACTCGTAGCCGGCTTCGGTGATGGCGGCGGCGACCTGGTCATCGCTAAAGCCCTCACCAGTCACGGTGACGGCGCCGGTGGTGTGGTCAGCGGTGACGTCGGTGACGCCCTTGATCTCCGAGATTTCTTCCTTCACGGAGAGCTCGCAGTGGCCGCAGGTCATACCGGTAACGGTGTAGGTGGTGGTGCTCATGGTCGTGATCAGACTCCTTAAGTAGTGGGTAGATACACCGTTGAGCGTATACCCCCTAGGGGTATAGGTGCAAGGAATAATTGAGCCTTGTGTACCGTTGAGAGTTGAAAGAACCTACAAATTTCCCCGAAACAGATAGGAAGAGACATGGCAACGATTGACATCACTGAAGAGACGTTCCAGGAGACCATCTCCGGCGATGGCATCACCCTCGTGGATGCCTGGGCGGAATGGTGCGGTCCGTGCAAGCGCTTCGGCCCGGTCTTTGAGAAGGCATCCGAGGAGCACCCTGATGCCACCTTTGCCAAGTTGGATACCGAGGCAAACGAGGATCTGGCTGCGAAGCTGCAAATTAACTCCATCCCGACGTTGATGGTTTTCCGTGACGGCATCTTGGTTTTCCGCGAGTCGGGTGCATTGCCGCCGACAGCCCTGGAAGATCTCATTAGCCAGGTCAAGGCTCTCGATATGGATGAGGTCCGCGCCCAGGTGGAGAGCCAGCAGGCCGAATAATTCCGGATAGTTCTTCTGAAAAGGCGGTCGAGATGGACCGCTGCGCGCTTTCCTGTGAGTATCGCTACACTCGCAGGAAAGCGTCTTTACATATAAAGCACTAACGAGCGCTGCATTGATTACTGCTGCAGGAACCACTAAGGAGTGAACGCGATGGCAAACCCATTCAGCAAAGGTTGGAAGTATGTGATGGCTTCTTTCGATCAGAAGATCGATGAGAACGCTGATCCCAAGGTCCAAATCCAGCAGGCCGTGGAAGGTGCAAAGGAACAGCACCGCCAGATTTCCGAGCACGCAGCGGAGATTATCGGCCGCAAAACGCAGCTGGAAATGCAGCTTAACCGCCTAGTGAAGACTCAGAAGGACTACCAGGATCAGACGCGCCGGGCCTTGGAGTTGGCGGACGCTTCCGAGGATCCGCAGAAGGCCGCCGAGTACAACCAGGCAGCGGAGGTTGTGGCGAGCCAGCTGGTTGCCGTAGAAAATGAGCTGGCGAATCTGAAGTCCCAGCACGAGGCTGCCGCGCAAGCGGCGGAGCAGGCAAAGGCTCAGCAACAGCAGTCGGAGGCCCGACTGAAGGAGCAGCTCGCGCAGGTGGACCAGTTGCTGTCCCAAGCCGATCAGGCGGCGATGCAGGAGAAGAACGCTGAGGCTCTGGACTCCATGAATGAGCTCAAGCCGGATGACTCGACGCCTACGATGGATTCGGTACGCGCCAAGATTGAGAAGCGCTACGCTGATGCGCTCGGCGCCCAGGAGCTGCACCAGGCAGCTGGTGGTAGCCGGATTCAGGAGATTTCGGCGGCGGGACACGATATGGCCGCTATGTCCCGCTTGGATGAGATCCGCGCTGAGATGGCCAAGAACAAGGAGCTGGAAGGCTCATCCTCCAAGACCACAGAGGAGCTCGAGGCCGGCGCCGAAGCCAAGGACGCTGAGGATAAGTAGTAGCCAGCGCGAAAAGGGACCTTCTGGAGCAGGCCGCATTCTGCGGCCAGGGGATTTCACCACCCCGCGCTCCAGAAGGTCCCTTTATCTATGGTTCGCAGTGATGCTCTAGCTGTCTTGGCGGCGGATATTGATAAGCACGCCGCGGATGCCGGAGTGGAAGCCATCGCGCAGGTTGACGCGCTGGGTTTCGGTGAGCGTGTACTCGTGCAGCGTTTCGCAGGCGAACTGCAGCAGCGGACGGTCGATCTCCGGCGGCAGACCGCCGCCGGAAAGGAGATGGGCTTGGTCGCGCTGATCGGCGCTCGCGGCGTTGTCGAACCACCACGATGCGTATTGCTGCCCCACGTCAAAGGGGGACTGGAAGCCGGCGGAGCTCCACACTTCCTCGGGGAGGGGAACATACTTCGAGCGCAGCTTGCGGCGCGGCGCCATCATCGACGGCTTGGGCGCGGCCGGTTTGGGGGCAGGCTTCGGGGCTTCGGTGCCCGTTTCCTCTTCTGCGTCCGCGGGCTTCTGATCCGCGGCGCTGGGCTTTGTGGTTTGTTCGCCGCAGGGGGCGGGTTCCTCTTCGTCGGCGGGGGCGCTCGGTGCTGCGGACTCCGGGTGCGAGGCGGTGGCAGCCACGTCTTGAGCCGCGGCGGAAGGTGTTGCAGGCCCAGGCTTTGGCGCAGAGGGGAAGGCAGCTTGTGCCTCGGTAGGTTCGTCGCACTCCGGCGCGATCTCATCGGTGGATTCGCTTGCCTTCTCGTTGCCTTCCTCGGAGCTCTGGGGCTCGCGGATGGTCGGCGGCAGCGGGCCTTCAAGGACCTCGAGCTCCATCGCATCGGCGAAGTCCTCCCGCGGATCGAGGATCGTGGTGGAGTCGCAGGCATGGCGCAGCGCCGAGGACATCGAATCCCATCCGAAGCCATAAAGGTGCACGCGCACACCATTGTTGACGGCCTCCTGGACTCCGGGAATCATGTCTGCGTCGCCGGAGACCAAGACGAAATCCGTGACTTGGCCCTTCATAGCGGAAACGATCATATCGGCGACGAGGCGGGTGTCCACGGCTTTCTGGGTACGCCGTTCGCCCCATTCGATGAGTTGTCCGGTACGCAGTTGGACGCCATCGCAGACCCGCAGCGCTCGCTGGTAACGGTGGGGGCCGGTATCGGGGATTCCGTCGTACCAGTATTGGCGGTGGATGGGGTTGCCTACTTGGTTCTCAATCATGGAACCGAGGGAGCTGACTACTTCGGGTAAATCAATCTCTAGCTGGGCGCGGGCCCCCGTCTCCCAAGAGTTATAAAAGCTGGCCAGTAGGTATGACGTGTCAACGAAGACAAGTGTTCGTTCAAGCATGGCTCCTAAATTCCGTTCTATTTCTTCTAACTAATTTTCTAGGGTCACTTCTGTGAGATCTTCCAGCCTAGGGCCGGTGTAGTCCAGTGTGCCCCATTAGTCACAAAACGTCGATAACCCCGAGGAAATTCCCAGGTCAATGGCATTGCCCGTGGGGGGCTTGCGAGGGTTCCGGTGCGGTTATATGGTTAGTTACATGAGTAACCAACCAACGAGGAGGCCGGCATGGACAACTCTGCCCAGCCGCTCTTCCGGCAGATAGCGGTGCTCATCGAGGACGCCATTATTGAGGGCACTCTCGCCGAGGGCGCCCAGGCACCGTCCACGAATGAGCTCGCCGCTTTCCACAGCATCAACCCCGCCACTGCCCGCAAGGGCCTGACCCTCCTCGTGGATCTCGGAATCCTCGAAAAACGCCGAGGTATCGGCATGTTCGTCACCTCTGGTGCCGCAGACCTTATCCGGGCGCGGCGTCGCCAAGACTTTGCGGCTGAATACGCCGCACCGCTCATCGACGAAGCCGTGCACCTGGGCTACACCCGCCAGCAACTCCACGACCTCATTGACCTTGTCGCAGAAAGCCGAGGACTCTACTCATGATTTCCACCCCGCACTTCACCTTCGACAACGGCCTCACGCACGGCCTCGTCGGCCCTAATGGCATTGGCAAGACCACCCTGCTGCGCAAAATTGCCGGGCAATTGGGCGCCTCCGGCATCACGGTCGACGGTGACAAGCCCTATGACAATGAAAAGGTGCTCAACAAGGTTGTGCTTATGGGCATCGACAACCCCTTGCCCGAAGGCTGGAATATGAAGAAAGTCTTCACCGTAGCCCGCCTGCGCTGGCCCACGTGGAGCACAGCGCGCGCTGAGGAGCTGGTCGAGCGCTTCGAGCTGCCGATGAAGAACTACTCGGGCCTCTCCCGCGGGCAGAAGTCGGCGGCGAGCTTCATCGTTGCGGTGGCTTCGGGGGTGCCGTACATGCTTCTCGACGAACCCTACCTCGGCCTCGACGCCGCCAAGCGGGAGGTATTCTACGACGTCTTGCGTGAAGAGCACGGCCGCACCATTATCGTCTCCACCCATCACCTCAACGAGCTGTCTGGTTTGCTCGATACCGTGGCGCTGATGGGGGAGAACCCGCTGTCCGGTCCCATCGATGAGTTCATTGAGGGCGTCGTCCAGCTCACTGGCTCTGCCGAAACCCTCGATCGCGCGCTGGGGCGCCTGCAGCTCCCAGTGCTTGAGCGCGAAACCTCAGCCGTAGCAGACCGCGCGCTTGTCGACGCTCGCCCCAACCACACCGCCAACGTCTTCGACATGGCCCAAGAAATGGGGCTGCGTGCCACCGAGGTATCCCTTGAGCAGGCAGTTCTGGCATTAGGGGAGGTATGATGAAGCTCTATAGGCATATGGCGCTGAGCTGGAACAGCTTCTTCTACGCCTTGTGGATTGTCATCCTTCCGGTGCTGGGAATGGGCCGTGGGCAAGGGTGGGCCATTGGTTACTCACTCTTTATGGTCCTTATGGTTTACCTTTCGCAGCCTGACTTCACGCGCTATCTGACCTTTGGGTTGAGCACCCAGGTGTGGAATGGGCACCGGCGCATCAATGCTTCCCTGACGCTCTTTCTCATTCTGGTTAGCGCACCCTTCGCGTTTCCATGGTGGGTCCTCATCGCCCCGGTGCTCATGTGGGTGGTGTGCATGACGAAACGCTTTGAGCCATCACGACTGACCGCGAGCTCCCTCATCGTAGGCAGCGATGGTGATTCTTCGACGGGCTGGTTCTCAGCGTCCCCGGTCTCCCAGATTGTGTTGCGCCCTCAAGCTCGCGCGTGGATGTGGGCTGCATTCGGTATAGCCATCGCAACTGCGATAAACATCGTGGTGAGCAAGCTGTGGGATACCGGCGTGGGCATCGTAGGTGTCATTGTTACGTTGATTGTCCTGCCGCTAGTTGCTGATTCAATCCGCAGCTCACTCAAAGATGCAGTGGCCTTTGGGCTGCCGCGCGGTGCTTGGGCCAAGACCACTGTGCTGTGCACGGCAATCCCCGTGGTCCTATCGCTCGTGGCCGATCTGGTAGCGATGATGTGGACCGGCAATCCAGCCGGGTTCACCATCGTGTGTCTTGCTACAACGTCACTACTTTTAACTTTCGCCATTACCGACAAACTGACGTGGCTTTACACAACTGCGCTAGCGGGAGCAATCGCCGTGCTGTTCATAGCGTGGCTTATCAATCCCAGCGTTGCGATGGGGTGGACGCTCACAGGGATGGCAATCATCTACGTCGTGTGGGTTGCCGCGTATCCCCGGATGGCAACAAAGACCAACGTGTTTAGCCCGGGCCTCATGGGCTGGTTTGGGGCACGCTGAGCGCCATCCAATGTCTGCGTTAAAAGGTTGTCTTTGTGCACTTCAAGAAGGGGTAAAAACCTTCATTGAAGTGCACATTTGTGTTTTTTCAAGGCCGTGTGTAACTTTATGTGAGTCAGCGCGACCGACAGCGCCCCACAGGAACTGAGGTTCTTGGAGAGAGGCGGTAGGAAAACAGGCCCTGACAACAAATATTTTCTTTACTCGCAGTACTGCGTACCGCCAAAGGCGTTCCGTATGGCTGTGTGGTGACGATGTTTGAGAACTCAATAGTGTGCCAATGTACTTTTTGTGTTGGTTGATTTTATTCATTGTGGCTGTGATACGCCGTATGCGTATCACGGTTGGTGTATGCCGGATGGCGCTTTTCCTTTAGCGGCGTCATTGTAAATAACATAAGTTGTTTGGGCGTAAATGATTTAAAATCTTCTGACTTAGGCCAGCCTCCTGTATCCCCGTCGGGTTGGGGGTTGGTTGGATTTTTTCTTTATGTAATTTTTGGATAGCCAGTTCAGGTGACACTGCTTTTTGTGGTGTTGTTTGTTGTGGTTTGTCTTTTTGACTAGGTTTGGGCTTTTCACGGCCTTTTTGTGGAGAGTTTGATCCTGGCTCAGGACGAACGCTGGCGGCGTGCTTAACACATGCAAGTCGAACGGAAAGGCCTCAGCTTGCTGGGGTACTCGAGTGGCGAACGGGTGAGTAACACGTGGGTGATCTGCCTTGCACTCTGGGATAAGCTTGGGAAACTGGGTCTAATACCGGATATGAACTGCCTTTAGTGTGGTGGTTGGAAAGTTTTT